>DATJIP010000267.1:0-4947 GCA_035493235.1 Steroidobacteraceae bacterium | reverse complement strand
TGCGCATCGTCTGCAAGCCGTTGTACGGCATGGGCGGGCGCTCGATCTTCGTCGTCGATCGCGGCGACAAGAACGCCAACGTCGTGTTCGAGACGATGACGGAATACGGCACGCGCTTCGCGATCGTGCAGAGGTACATTCCCGACATCGTGAGCACCGGCGACTCGCGCATACTGGTGATCGACGGCGAACCTGCGCCGTATGCACTCGCACGCATTCCGCAGGAATCCGACAATCGCGGCAATCTCGCGGCCGGTGCGCGCGGCGAAGGCCGCGAGCTCAACGACCGTGACCGCTGGCTCGTCAGCGAGATCGGCCCGACCTTGCGGCAACGCGGGATGCTGTTCGTCGGCCTCGACGTGATCGGCGGCTACGTCACGGAGATTAACGTGACGAGCCCGACCGGCGTACGCGAGCTCGACAAGCAATTCGGGACGGAGATCGCCGGACTGCTGATGGATGCGATCGAGAAACGCTTGAGGACATGAACGCAGGCGACAGCAACGCAACTGCGCCGGAAGGCCCCCCGCTCCCGCTCGAAACGCGGGAAGGCGCAGCACCGGTCAAGGACCGGATGACGACGACGCTGTTCCTCGCGGCGCTGTTCCACGGCATCGTCATTCTCGGCGTGACCTTCGCGGTGCCGATGCTGGACCAGCAGCCGGCACAAACGCTCGACGTGCTGCTGCTGACCGGCGAGGACACGCGGGCAGCGGACAATCTCGACGCGCAGTATCTCGCGCAGCGTAATCAGCAAGGCAGCGGCACGACGGACGACCACGTGCGTCCGGCGAATCCCGCCTCGTCGGCGATCGCAGCTCAGCAAGCCGGCGTTCCGGACGGCAACAGCAGCGAGTATCGCGAGGCCGTCGCCGGCAAGCAGTCAGCAGAGATTCTCAGCAGCCGCAGCGAACACAGCGAAGTCGAGTACCGCAGCGGCGACGATCGCCCGGCCCAGGAAGCGCAAGCGCCGCTGGCACTCGCGCCGACCACGCCGCGTCCGATCGCTACCAACGCCACCGACGACACTCTGCGACTGCGCGGGAAGCGCGCCGACGGCTCGTTCGAGGTCGTGCCCAATACACGCGAGTCGAAGCTGGCGCCTTACATCGACGCGTGGCGGCGCAAGGTCGAGCGCCTCGGCACGCTCAACTTCCCGCAGATCCCGCGTAATGGCGCAGGCAATCCCGTACTCGAGGTCGCGATCCGCCGCGACGGCAGCCTCGGTTCCGCCATCGTCAAGAAATCCAGCGGACGTAAGGAGATCGACCAGGCAGCGCTGTCGATCCTGCGGCTGGCCTCGCCGTTCGACCCGTTCCCGAAGGAGCTGAGCAAGCAGTACGAGGAGCTGCGCTTCGCGTACGAATGGCAGTTCATCGGGGGCGGCTGAACGTGTGACCTGGCTCAACATTTCGCCTGTCATCCGCGCTACTCTTGGATCATGTCCGGCGACTTCCTGACGAACCAGTTCCTGATCGCTATGCCGGCGATGACCGACAGCAACTTCGCGCAGACGGTCACGTTCATCTGGGAACATAACGCGGACGGCGCGCTCGGCATCATCATCAATCGGCCGCTGCAGATGCGGCTCGCCGACGTGTTCGAGCAACTCAAGATGCCCACGGCGCCCGGCGTGAGCGGCGATCAGCCGGTCCTGCAAGGTGGGCCCGTGCAGACCGATCGCGGTTTCGTCGTGCACCAGTCCGGTGGGCAGTGGGAGCACACGCGTCAGGTGTCTTCGCGCATCCAGGTCACGACCTCGCCCGACATCCTCGATGCCATGGCGCGCGGCGGCGGCCCGGAGACGGCGCTGGTCGCGCTCGGGTACGCCGGCTGGAGCGCGGGGCAGCTCGAAAACGAGATCGCACAGAACGCCTGGCTCACGGTGCCAGCCGACGAGCGCATCCTCTTCGAGACGCCGTACGAGCAACGCTGGCGTGCCGCTGGACGTCTGCTCGGCATCGACCTCGCGACCATCAGCCCCCACGTCGGGCATGCCTGATGGCGGGCGAACCCGCAGGCCTGCCGCAACTCGTCCTCGCGTTCGATTTCGGAACCCGCCGCATCGGCCTCGCAACCGGCGACACGCTCACGCGCACGGCGCGCGGGCATTCGACGCTCGATTGCGCGCGGGGCATTCCCTGGTCCGCCATCGACAAGATCTTCGCGGATCTGCAGCCCTCGCAGCTGGTCGTCGGTCTGCCGTTCAATATGGATGGCACGCCGACTGCGCTGGCGCCGGCGGCTCGCAGCTTCGCGGCCGAGCTTGGAGCGCGCTATCGCAAACCCGTGGCGCTCGTGGACGAGCGGCTCAGCTCGCGCGAGGCCGAGGCCGAACTGCGCGGTGCGCGTGCTGCCGGGCTGAAGCGCGGCCGGACCACGCATGCCGACGTCGACATGATCGCGGCGCGCATCCTGCTCGAACGCTGGTTCGCAGGGGAAGGCGAAGCTTCTACAATGCGCGGCCATGACGCATGACCCCAGCTCAGCCGTGCAGCGCGACCCCGACGGGCGACTCCGGCATCTGATCACCCTGGAAGGCCTGAGCGCCGCCGAGATGGTCGGCCTGCTCAATCTCGCGCAGTTCTACCTGCGCGAGGCCGGCGATATCCCGGCCCGCGATCAGATTCTGTGGGGACGCACGGTCGCCAACCTGTTCTTCGAGCCGAGCACGCGCACCCGAGTGTCGTTTGAGCTGGCCGCACTCCGCCTCGGTGCGGACGTCGTGAACCTGGACATGCAGTCGTCTTCGCGGGTGAAGGGCGAGACGGTGCTCGACACGATCTACACGCTGCAGGCCATGCACGCCGACATCCTTGTGATGCGCGACGCCGAGCCGGGGCTGCCGGCGTACGTCGCGAAGTTCGTCGCGCCGCACATTTCCATCCTGAATGCCGGTGAAGCGCATTTGTCGCATCCCACGCAGGGCTTGCTCGACGCGCTCACCGTGCGCCAGATGAAGGGCGACTTCGCACCGCTGCGCGTGCTCATCGCGGGCGACATCAGCCACTCACGCGTTGCGCGGTCGGCCTGGCAAGCGTTCACGACGCTGGGTGTGGCCGAGCTGCGCATCGCTGCACCGGACGACTTGATGCCGGGCCCGGGCGAGTTCGCGGGCGCGAAGCGCTTCACCGACATCGACCGCGCGATCGACGGCGTCGACGTCGTGATGACGCTGCGCATCCAGCGCGAGCGCATGCGCGGGGCGCACCTGCCCGACGATGCTGCGTATCACCGCGCGTTCGGCATCACGACCGAGCGCATGAAGAAGGCGCGGCCCGGCGCGATCGTCATGCATCCCGGCCCGATGAATCGCGACGTGGAGATCGCCAGCGAAGTGGCGGACGGTCCGCAGTCGGTGATCCAGCGCCAGGTCGCCAACGGCGTCGCAATCCGCATGGCCGTGCTCGCGACCATCGCGCGCAACGTGCAATCGCGCCGGCATTTCCAATGAGCGCACAAGCAAGGCCCCATCGCGGCACGATCTTCGAAGAGCGCGCCGAAGTTCTGGCGCACGAGCGCTTCGCGGGCGATCAGTTCGTGCTGACGCTGAAGGCGCCGAAGTGCGCGCGCGCCGCGACGCCCGGCTCGTTCGTGCATCTGAGCTGCGACGAGCAGGTGCCGATGCGCCGGCCGTTGTCGATCATGCGTGCGCATCCGGAGCGTGGCTCGATCGAAGTGCTGTACAAGATCGTCGGTCCGGGCCTGGGCGCGCTCGCGGCGCGCCGCGTCGGCGAAGCGATCAACGCGCTCGGTCCGATAGGCAACGGCTTCGTCCCGCATCGCGAGCGTCCGCGCACGCTGCTGGTCGGCGGCGGCGTGGGCATTCCGCCGATGGTGTTCCTGGCCGAGCGCCTGCGCGAAGACACGAGCACGCCATGGAAGCCGCTGGTGCTGATGGGATCGGAGATTCCGTTTCCGTTCCGCGCCCGGCCGTCGACGATCCTGGTGCCCGGCATGCCGGAGGGTGTGATCGCCTGCATGCCGCTGCTCGACGAATGGGGCATCCCGAGCCGCCTCACCAGCCTCGCCGGCTACGCCGGCTGTCACGAAGGCTACGTGACGGATCTGGCGGCGACGTGGCTCGCGTCGCTCGATCGTGCTGCGCTGAGCGAAGTCGAGATGTTCGCGTGCGGGCCGACGCCGATGTTGAAGGCGGCCGCGGCGGTGGCACGCAAGTTCGGCATCGCGTGCCAGGTCTCGCTGGAGGAGTTCATGGCATGCGCCGTGGGCGGATGCGCGGGATGCGCCGTGAAGGTGATGACGGCGAACGGGCCGGCGATGAAGCGCGTGTGCGTGGACGGGCCGGTGTTTGAAGCGAAGGCTGCGTACCCGGAGTCGGGCTGAAGCCCGACCTACAGCGTTCTAACCGGCGTGGGTTCGTGGGCTGTAGGTCGGGCTTTAGCCCGACATCTCAGCCGAAGTTGATCTTCGCTTCCAGGTTCGTACGCGAATCCGCGTACACCAGCGCATCTTCCAGCGTAATCCGTCCCGCTTTATACAGCTCGTACAGCGCCGTATCGAAGTGCTGCATGCCTTTCTCGCTGCTCGTACGCAGCGCTTCCTTCGCGCCGATCACGTCGCCCTTCTTGATCAGCTCCTGCACGTGCGGCGTGTTGATCAGCAGCTCGACCGCCGCCGCGCGGCGCTTGTTCTTACCCGGCACCAGGCGCTGCGCGATGATCGCGCGCAGGTACTGCGACAGGTCGAGGAAGATCTGCGTGTGCTGATCGCGCGGGAACATGTTGATGATGCGATCGAGCGTTTCCGCCGCGTTGTTCGCATGCAGCGTTGCCAGCACCAGGTGGCCAGTGCCGGCCAGCATGATCGCCGACTCCATCGTCTCGCGATCGCGGATTTCGCCGATCAGCAGCACGTCCGGCGCGGCGCGCATCGCGCTGCGCAGCGCGCGTGCGTACGACTTCGTGTCGAGACCGACTTCGCGCT
>DATJIP010000266.1:0-10469 GCA_035493235.1 Steroidobacteraceae bacterium | reverse complement strand
ACCGGGCCGCAACGAGAGCGCGACGACGGTGCCGCTCGTGGGTGCTCGATAGATGGTCTGGTCGAGTCGCCACTGGGCGTCCTTCAGCTGCGCCTCGGCGCGCGCGATCTGCGCCTTCGCGCTCGCGATTTCATCCTGGTCGCCGCTGTCGGTTTTCGCACCGAGCTTCTGGCGTGCCTGCGACTCGGTTGCCGTGGCTGCGTCCAGCTGAGCCTGCAGATTCGCTACGTTCATCTGCGCCTGTTCGTGGTCGTAGGCGCTGCCGGCGCCCGTTGCTGCGAGCTGTCGTGTCTGGTCCTCGCGCACGCGGGCGAGCTTCAGCTGCGACGCGATCGAAGCCTTGGCGCCCCGCGCGTTGCGCAGCTGCTCACTCAGGCCTTTCGTGGTTGCGCCCGCTGTGATGAGCTGTACCTCGAGCTGTTCCAGCTGTGCTTCGAGCGCATTCACTTCGAGCTCGAACGGTGTGGGATCGAGCTTGAACAGCACGTCGCCTTTGTGCAACGGTCGGTTCGGCTCCACCGGCACTTCGGTCACCAGTCCGTTGACCCGGGCGTTGACTGTTACGACGTAGTTGATGACGCGCACATCCGCGGAGGAGGGCGCAACGATGTTGAGCAGCAGGATGAGCAGCGTGAGCCCGATGACCGGAATCGTGATCACGATCACCTGGCTGATCGTGTTCCAGGGCAGCAGCCGATACTTGAAGAAGATCAGCCAGACTATGAACGAGTAGATGCCGAGGAGTATCAGTTCCATATCATGTCTCCCACGGCCGCCGTTCGCGCGTGGCCGAACGCGTTACGGTGGGCGCGGGCTCCTGCACGACTTCAGCCTTTGCAGCGCTCGGTGCGACTTCCGGTTCGTGCGCCTGCGACGACGGAATCAGTGTGTCCTGATCCCCATGAGCAGACTGCACCTTGTCGACACCATAGGCCATCTTGTAGAGCACCGGCTGCGAATACGCCCATAGCCATGCGAGGGGCCACAGCAGTCCGCCGAAGAACAGCGACAACAGGCACAGTGTCTTGATCGCGGGTGCCTGCGGATGATGCCGCTTCTCCGCGATCTTCTCCGGCAGGATGTGAACCAGCCAGAACACCGAGATCGCGATCACTGGCGCAATCACCAGCACGACCCAGGCCATGATGTCGGCCACGAAGTCGAGCGTGTCGCCGGAGAACAGCGACGCGTGTGCAGGCGCTGCCGCTCCCAGTGCAGCGAGAGTCAGAATTGCGGCAGATCGCCAACGCATGCGTCGCTCTCCCGTTCAATAACGTCCGATGATGCCGACCTTGAGCTGGTCGAAGCCGGGTGTGCTGCTGGCATCGTTGAGATCGATCCAATGCCGCTCGTAGCCGAAGCGCAGCGACATCGTACGGTTGATATCCCAACGCAGGCCTGCGCCGACGTTGTACTCGAGCTCATCGACACTCTTGGTGTTCTGGAACGTGCCGCAGATATAGCCGTACCACGGATCCCACCAGCACGTCGACTGGGGCCGGCCCTCCGGGACGTTGGTATCGATGAAGGCCCAGCCGATGCCGCCGGTGACATAGGGCGTGAGGTCGCCCTCCAGCAGATTGAAGTTCACGCCGACGCGTGGCGTCCAGTATTCGATCGTGCCTTCCACGCTGAAGCCATTGCCGACGACCGGGCCGCCCGGTGATACGGGAGCCGGCGCGATGTCGGCGTTGTAGTCGATCGAGTTCCAGTCCACGCCGAACAGCAGCTCCAAGCGCGAATTGAAGCGGTAGGTGAAGGACAGCGCGAGACCGAGGTCGTCGTCGAGGCTGGCGCGCGAGCCGCCCTTGAAGTCGACGTCCTGCGAGAACTGATACAGCACTTCGCCGCCGAAGTCCCAGCCGGGTTGGCGATCCGCAAGTGCCGCCGCTGAGCACAGCAGCAGGGCCAGACCGATCGAAAAGCGCATTCTCATGACACTCTCCTGACTATTCCGTTAATAGCGCGCTGCCAGGCCGAGCTTGATCACATCGAACCCTGGCTGGCTGGTCGCCTCGCCGAGGTCGAGCCAATGCCTTTCATAGCCGAACCGCAGCGACATCGTCCGCGATACGTCCCAGCGCAGGCCGACGCCGACGTTGTAGGTGAGCTCGTCGAAATTCTTGGTGTCCTGGAACGTGCCGCACACGTACCCGTACCACGGGTCCCAATAGCACGCCGATGTCGGCCGTCCGTCCGGGATATTCGTATCGATGAAGGCCCAGCCGATACCGCCGGTGACATAGGGCGTGAGGTCACCCTCCAGCAGGTTGAAGTTCACGCCGATCCGCGGCGTCCAGTACTCGAGCGTACCGTCCACGCTGAACCCGTTACCCACGATCGGGCCGCCCGGCGAGATGGGAGCCGGCGCAATGTTGGCCTTGTAATCGACGTTGTTCCAGTCGAATCCGAACAGCAGCTCGAAGCGTGAATTGAAGCGATAGACAAAGGACAGCGCGAGGCCAAGGTCGTCGTCGACGCTCGCGTTGGAGCCACCCTTGAAGTTGACGTCCTGCGAGAACTGGTACAGCAGCTCGCCACCGAAGTCCCATCCGGGCTGGCGCTCAGCAAGTGCTGCGGCCGAGCACAGCAGCAGGGCCAGACCGATCGAAAAACGCATTCTCATGACACTCTCTCCTGACTATTGTTCATTGACTAGCGCAGAGGTTCAGCCCGGCGGTGGAACCGGATTCACGCCGTCGGCGCGTGACGCATCCCACGCTTTGCGCAGGGCGGATGCCCAGGTTGCGATGATGCGTCTCGCCTCAGCCGTGTTCGTTACGGAATTCGTCCATTGCCACATGTCACCGCTCGCGGCGCGATGGTCGTAAGCACGCGCGAGCAGTTGACCCGTCACCGAGTCGTGCAGCTGGATGATCAACGTCATGTGACCGGCGTCGGACGTGTACACCTTGCTGCGTCCGGCGTAGTCCATCGAGACGTCCGGCGCATTGATGTAGAGATTGACGATCGCGGCCTGGATCTCGACCACGTCGGGTGCCGCTGTCGTGACGAGCGGGTAGTTGCCTTTCTCCAGCTCTTTCTGGAACGTCTCGTGGAACAGGTCAGCCAGCTCCGTCTTGATCTTCTCGCGATCGGGCTCGTTCATGCGGTACAGCGCCGAACCGTCCTTCGACGGATCCCAGTTCTTCGCGAACTGCACTTCGATCGGCCGCAGCAGCACCTTGGAGTAGGTCGACATGCGCGCCTCGGGCCGGCGATATACGGCGTCCGCGACTTTGCTGTCGACGCGTACCAGGCCTTCCTGCAGCGAAAGGTCGTCGATGGGCGATTGCTTGGCGGTGGTGGTGCAGCCCGCGAGCAGGGCACACGCCAGAGCTGCAGCGATGATTGTTGGTTTCATGGCAACTCCGCAGTCAGAAGCTGTAAGAGCCGAAGATCATTCCGTACCAGAACGTGTCGGTGCGACCGGACGACTCCTTCACTGCGTCGCCCGGCTCGGCCACCGCGGCCACGAAGCTCACCGCAAAGTTGTCGTTGATCGACCAGTCCATGTACCAGTCGAGCTCGGTCGCGACTTTGTCCGAGGTGACGCCCGCGGACTGCGGGTTGTCGAGGATGAAGTCGTAGAAGATCAGTCCGCTCGAGATCGCCTCGCTCGGCTTGGTGTGCACCCGCAGCTGATGCGAGATCAGGTTCGAGTTGGAGACGAAGTACTCGCCGGCGATCTCGCCCTGCCACCAGTCGCCCCAGTCGGAGAAGCCGGTGAACAGCCCGTCGAACGCTTCGTTCTTCGCCGTGTTCGGATCGTCGCCTTCGAAGAAGGCGTAGCGATACGAGATCTTCGGCTGCCACTTGGTCTCCAGCTGGTAGGCGACCTTCAGGTTGTACGCGGTGGAGTCGAGGAAATTGCCGTTATCCTCCTGCGCGTACTCGGCCTCGAACGACAGCGCCTGGAGACTGGGAATAGGCGCGGTGTAAGCCCGCACGTTGATCACGTCGAGGCCATCGCGCTCCTGCCTCACGGCCGGATCCGCGGAGAACGTCATGTACGTGGCACCGAGCGTCGTGGCCTCGCCCAGCGACAGCTCGTAATTGGCGCCCCACACCTTGCTCTTCGATTCGGACTCCGGCAGCTCGTTCTTGTCGAGGTAGAAGACGTCGACCTTGTGCATGCCGGAATGGAAGGTGGCTATGCCGGCCATCTCGAATGCCTTGCGCGCGCCGCTCCAGTAACCGCCGCGCGAGCCGCCCTCGGCGCCGCCGTCGCCGATGAGCATCTGGTTGCCGATCTTGAACGGGGCGCGACCGATCTTGACGTCGAGCACGTTCTCGCCACCGCCGATGCTGGTGCCCGAGCGCCAGCCGATGTACAGGTCTTCGACGTCGAACGAGGCAGCTTCTTCGCCGACCAGCGGCGGCGGAGTGCGGTAGGTGCGCTCGCCGACAACGCTGGCTTTGCCGTAGAGCTGCGAGGAGTTCTCCATCGTGAGCGTCGCGCCCAACGCGGGCTTGATGGAGCCTTCCCACCAGTTGTCGCTCAGATCCCCGGAGGGCTGGTCCGGCTTCGGATTCGTGTAGAGGGAGTTCGCGAAACCGAACACGCCGACACCGGCGTTGAGGTTGAACTCCCAGTCGAGACCTGCGGGCAATCCCGGCGGGACGAATGGCTTCGCTTCTTCCTCGGCCGCTGCCGCGCAGCCGATTCCTGCAGCGAGCAAGGCCACTGCAACTGCGGTCCGTACATAAACGCTTCGTTCGTGCATGAAACGAGTCCTCATTGATTTGCGCCCGCCAGCGCGGTGCGTTTGTTCGCTGCAGCCGTCATCGAGCGAATGAAGAACGGGTACAGCGGCACGCTGATCAGCAGCGCCACCATTGCGTGCACCACGGTGTCCGGATCGCCGCCGACGACCGCCCACAGGCAATACACGACCGCAATGAGCGCGATCCATTTGTAGAGCTGAAACGTCTTGCGCGGCAGCTGCTTGTCGTAAATCACCTTGACGATCGCGACTGCCGAGTAGACGTACGGCACGATGATCAGGATGACGGCGAGATCGACGATGCGACTGAACTGATCGGCTACTGTCGGCGAGACCGTCGCAAACAGGACTATCGTCATCAGCACGCCGACGATCACGAGGCCTAATCCCGGCACGCCATTCTTGTTGAGGCGGGCGAAGACTCGCGGGAACATGCCGTCGTCTGCTGCCGCTTGCGCCGATTGCCCGACCAGCAACATCCAGCCGCCAAGCGAGCCGACCGACTTGAGCACTGCACAGACGGCGATGACGATCGCGCCCGCCGAACCGATGACGAGTCGGGCGGCTTCCGCGAACGGTGCGTGCGCGGTGCGCAGCTCCTCGTTCGGTACGATGCCCATGATCACGGACGAGCTGAGCACGTAGACGACCGCCGCGAGCCCGAGGCCGATGAGCGTCGCCAGCGGCACGTTACGGCTAGGATTCTCGATCACGCCCGCCGAGACCGCGGCGCTCTCGATCCCCATGTAGGCCCACAGTGCCATCGATGCCGCCCGCGACGTCGCGTGCAGATTGGATTCGCCGGTGACGTTCCAGCCCGCCATGAAGGTGTCGGGGTTGAACCAGATCCAGCCGAGGAGCGCGATCGCCAGGATCGGGATGAGCGCGAGCGCCATCGTCCAGGTTTCCAGCGCGCCGACGACGCGCGGGCCGAGGATGTTGGCGAACGTGAGCAGCCAGATGAGTGCCGCGGTTGCCAGCACGCTGCCGGGCGGATGCGTGATGCCGGGGACCAGCTCGGCGAGATAACCGATCGCGGCGACGGCGATCGCGATGTTGCCGATCCAGTTGCCGAACCAGTACACGTAGTTCGTCTGGAATCCCGCATACGGCCCGAGGAAGTCGCGCGCATAGGCGTACGGTCCGCCTGCTTGCGGGTTGAGCTCGCCGAGTTTCGCGAAGGTGAGACCGAGCGCAGCCACGCCGAGGGTCGCGATCAACCAGCCGAAGATCGCGATGCCACCGACGTGCGCAAGATTGACCGGCAGCAGGAAGACGCCTGTGCCGATCATGTTGCCGGCCACGAGCATCGTGGCCTGCGTGAGTCCCATCTTGCGACCTGGCGCGCTCACTTGGGACGCGACTCCTTGTCACCCGAGCTCGTGCTCGACTTGCGCAGGCACTGCACGTAGTAGACGCCGTCGCGATTCTCGACGCCGTGCGTGTCGTGGCCGTAGCCGGGGAAGCGCTTGTCCCAATCGGACAAGGCACGCATGTAGGAGAGGTACGGGCCGTTGTCGGGACCGGTCGACTCGCCGGGCATGAGCATTGGAATGCCCGGCGGGTAGGGCACGACACTCGTAGCGAGCACTCGATCCGCAAGCTTGTCGAGTGGCACGTGCTCGATCTCGTCGCGCACCAGGTATTGGTACGCGGCGTTCGGCGTCATCACCGGCGTCGGCAGTGTCGAGAACGCCTCGGCGAGCCAGTGCGTGCGCTTCGATTCGCGCATTTGCGCGAACATCTCATCGGCCAGCTCGCGCAGGCCCATGCTGCCATAGCGGGCCGGATGTTCTCGCGGCAGGTCCGGCAGGACCTGGCTGAGCGGAGTATTGCTGTCGTAGTCGCGCTTGAAATCCAGCAGCGCGTTCAGCAGCGTGCCCCACTTGCCCTTGGTGATGCCGATCGAGAACAGCACCAGCACCGTGAAGTCGGTGGTCTTCTCGACCTCGACGCCGCGATAGTGCAGGTAGGAGGTGACGAGTCGCGCCGGAATGCCGTTCTTGTCGAGGCCGCCCGCATCCGCCACGCCGGGCGTGACGATCGAGACCTTGATCGGATCGAGCATGCAGTAGCCGTCTTCGAGATCGCCGAAGCCGTGCCACGCATCGCCCGGATGCAGCACCCAGCAGTCCGGGTCTGTGGCGAGCTGCTGCGCCGAAGCTTCGTGGAAGGGGATCTTCTTGCCCGAGCCCTCGGCGCGCACCGTGTCCGCATTCCAGGAACGGAAGAACCATTGACCCTTGTCCGCGAACTCCTTGTGGACGCGACCCATCGTCTGCCGGAACGAGACGGCTTCCTCGATCGATTCGTTCGTGAGCGTCGGGCCGCCGGGGCCGTCCATCATCGCCGCGGTGATGTCGTTCGAGACGATGATCGGATACAGCGGCGACGTCGACGCGTGCAGCATGTACGACTCGTTGAAGCGCGAATGCGGGATCGGGCTGCGGCCGTCGCGGATGTGCAGGAACGAAGCCTGCGACAACGCGGCCAGCAGCTTGTGAGTCGAGTGGGTCGCGAAGGTCGTCGGGCCCTTGTGGTCCTTCGGATCGCCATGCATGGCGTGACGGTCGCGGTACAGCGGATTGAAGCGCGCGTAGGCGTACCACGCTTCGTCGAAATGAATGCGATCGACGGTCGGATCGAGCAGCTCCTCGACGCGGCGAGCGCTGTAGCACAGGCCGTCGTAAGTCGAGTTCGTGATGATCGAGTGGACCGGGCGGAGCGATGCACCCTTGGGGACCAGCGGATTGGTGCGCAGGTCCTTGTCGAGTGTGTCCTTGCTGAGCCGCGCAGGCGGGATCGGGCCGATGATGCCGTAACGATTGCGCAGCGGCACCAGGTAGTGCGGAATCGCGCCGGTCATGACGAGGCTGTGCTCGATCGACTTGTGGCAATTGCGATCGCACAGCGCGATCTGGTCGCGCGCCACCGCCGCCATGAAGATGACGCGGTTCGACATCGAAGTGCCGTTGGTCACGGAGTACGTGCGATGAGCGCCGAACACGCGCGCCGCGTATTTCTCGTGCTCGCCCATCGGGCCGCTGTGATCGAGCAGCGAGCCGAGGCTGCCGACGCTGATCGACAGGTCGGAGCGCAGCATGTTCTCGCCGAAGTAGTCGAAGAACACGCGGCCGACCGGCGACTTGAGGAATGCCGTGCCGCCAGTGTGGCCGGGCGTGTGCCACGAGTATTCGTACTCCTGGGTGAAGTGCATGAGTGCCTTCGCGAGCGGAGGCAGCATCACTTCGACATAGCGCCGCACGGCGGCGGCAATGCGCCCGCCGACGAATGCGGCCGTGTCTTCCAGCGTCCAGACGAACTCGTCGACCATCTCCATCACTTCGATGGGAATCGTCGAGGCGGCGCCGCGCTCCGCCATCAGGAAGATCGGGATCTTGTCGTTGCGGGAGCGGATGAACTGCAGGAAGCTGCGCGCCCCTGAGTGATCCTCGTCGTTGTCGCCGAGACACCAGTCGACCAGCATGACGTGGAAGGCCGAATCGGCAGACGCGGCCGAGATGCCATCTTCGGCAGATGTGGCTTCGACCACTTCGATGGCCCGGGCCTGCAATTCCTGAACGAGCGTGCGCGCCGCGCGACCGGCGGCGCCAGTTGTGCCAAGTTCGTCGTCCACCATCAGGGCGCGCATCGGGATGCGCTTGGTGCTTCGCGTGAGCATGGTCGTCTCCGTGTTCAGTCTTGCAGCGTGTTCCAGACGAAGAAGGCGCGGGCACGCTCGTCGTATTCGCCAACCCACTTCGAGTACAGCGTCGCGAAGTCTGCCGACGCGTACGAGCGGCTGAGCGAACGGTCGACGAGCGTGCGGAAGTCGTCGTCGCCGTGCTCGAGCACGAGCCCGGCCGGCTCGTGCGTGAACATGCGATCCAGGATCACGGTGTTCTGGCGCGTCTTCTCGTCCAGCCCTTGCAGCGCGCCGAGCATCACGACGCGATCGCCGAAGACGACGTCGACCTTGCCGGCGGCGAGCTGTTCCAGAGCCTTGCGGTAATCGGAGATGCGCTCGATGCGAGCGTCGACCTGCAGTGCCTTGGCGCGCGAGTTCAACCAGTTCTCCGCCGTCGTGCCGGCCACCACGGCGAACTTCGTCGACGAGATGACGTTGGCCGCGGGAGTGCCGCGCCAGACCGCCTTCTGCGGCTTGGACTCGGACAACGCGCTCTTCAGCGCTGCGGCCGCATCGCTACGTACCGCTGCGCGATTGCCGCCCGCGAAGATCGGCAGCGAGAAGGATGCGTGCTCGCGACGACCGAGCGTTTCGCTCATCGGCGCGCACATCAGATCGACCTTGCCTTTGGCGACCGACGTCAGCCGATCGTCCGCGTTGATCTCGACCCAATCGACGGTCAGGCCGGGCAGCGCGAGATCGTGCTTGATGTCGTCGGCGATCTTCTTGCAGAGCGCTATGGAGTAGCCGTCCGGCGCGCCTCCGCCGGTGGCGACCGAGAACGGCGGTGCATCCTTCAGGAAGCCGAAGCGGATGTGGCCTGTTTCCTTGATGCGATCGATCGTGGCCGCGCCAGCAGACGGCGAGGCAAGCATCGCGCCGGCGCCGATCAGGATCGATACCCCGATCAGTCCAGCCGTCGTGCGGGCTGCGGCCGTTGCCGGTGTTCCGCCAGAAGCGGGCGCGGCGCGCGAGGCTGCTGCTGCAGCCGTCTGCGGCAAGCCGAAGCGCGGCGCGATGAAGCCCCAGATGATGTATGCGATGCCGAGCACGAGCATGCCGCCGAGCACGGCGTCAGCGCCTGAGGCATACAGCGCGAAGACGCTGTACCCCATTGCAATGACAGCGATCACGCAGTTGCGCAGGTAAACGTTGTCCGGCACCTTCTCGCGCTTCATCATGATCATCAGCGCGGACAGCGCGACGACGTACGGAATCACGTTCGTCACGACCGCGAGATTCACCAGCGCGCTGAACTGCTCGCTGAGCGACGGCGAGATCGTCGAAAGCGCGAGCAGCGTCTGCACCACGCCGAGCACGATCATGCCGGTGATCGGCGCGCCCATGCTGTTGGTCTTGGAGAAGAACGCCGGGAACATGCGCTCTTCGGCAGCGGACTTGCCGGTCTGCGCGATCGTGAATTGCCAGCCGAGCAGCGAGCCGAGGCAAGCCAGCACGGCGAGTCCCATGACGATGGAGCCGATCGTCGGGTTGAACATGTGCGCATAGGCGAGTGCGAACGGACCGGTGGAGTCCGCGAGCTCGGCATTCGGCACGATGCCCTGGATCACGGTCGTCGACAGGATGTAGACGACCGCGGCGCCGAGCGTGCCGAACATGCAGGCGAGCGGCACGTCGCGCTTGGGATTCTCGACTGCGGAAGAGTTCTGCGCCGCCGACTCCATGCCGAGGAACGCCCACAACGTGAGCGAGATGCTCGAGCCCATGCCGGCGCCCAGGCTCAAGCCCTGCGGATTCCACGCAGCCTTGAACGTGTCGCCGCTGAACCAGATCCAGCCGATGATGCAGAGCAGGCCGACCGGCAGGATGACGCCCCAGACCGTGACCGAGCCGATCTTGCCGGTCAGGCTCGGTCCGCCGAAGTTCGCGACCGTCGTGAGCCACAGCAGTCCGATCACGCCGATGCAGGTGGCGATGGGAGTCGAGGACAGCCACGGGAAGAATCCCGCGAGGTAGCCGACCGCCGAGATCGCGATCGCGACGTTGCCGATCGCGAGCGACAGGAAGTACAGGAAGAACACCTGGAAGTAGCC
>DATJIP010000265.1:0-30822 GCA_035493235.1 Steroidobacteraceae bacterium | reverse complement strand
AAGCGCTTGAGCGACGAGGTGGACGTGGTCGTGTCCGGCCACGCGCACGGGTTTACCAATGCGCTGGTCGCGAACAACAACGGCAAGCAGATTCTGCTGACGCAGGCGTTCTCGGCCAGCACGGCGTATGACGACATCGATCTGTCGATCAGCCGCAAGACTGGCGACGTCGTGGAGAAGTCCGCGGCGATCGTGACGACGTGGGGCGATCAGGGAGTGGGACTCAACCCCGACGCCACGGTGGCGAAGATCGTCGGCGCGGCGGACGAGCGGGTTGCACCGCTGGTGAATCGGCTGGTGGGTGTTGCGCAGGTCGCGATCACCCGCACCGAGAACACTGCGGGCGAGTCGACGCTCGGCAACCTGATCGCCGATGCGCAGCGTGCGTCCGCGGGCGCGCAGTTCGCGTTCATGAACCCGGGCGGTATCCGCGATGACCTCAATGCAGGCGAAGTGCTGTGGGGCGAGCTGTTCGCGATCCAGCCGTTCAGCAACGACGTCGTGGCGATGGACGTCACCGGCGCGCAGATCAAGACGTTGCTCGAGCAGCAGTGGATCAATCAGAACCCGGCGAAGATCCTCAAGGTCTCGGGCCTGAAGTTCACCTGGGACGCGAATCTGCCGATCGGCAGCCGCGTGGTCGACATTCGCGACGGTTCGGGCACCCCGCTCGACCCCAACGCCACGTATCGCGTGGCGGTGAACAGCTTCCTCGCCGGCGGCGGCGATAACTTCCTCGTGCTGGCCTCCGGCACGAACTGTGTGGTCGGCGCGGTGGATCTGGATGCACTGGTCAACTACGTGGAATCGCTGCAGCAGCCGTTCACTGCGCAGATCGAAGAACGGATCAAACGGTTGAACTAAGAGGCCGTGCCGGGGGAGAAAAACGAGCTATAACTCAGCAGCGCAGCAAACTGCTGCACTGCTGAGTTTTGCACCCATTTCTTCCCCCGGCACCGTCTCAGCCGTCGCCGCGATCGAGCGGCAGCGTGACGACAAACTCGCTGCCGCAGCCTTCGCCGGCGCTGCGCGCCTCGATGGTGCCGTGATGCAGCTCGATCAGGCCTTTCACCAGTGCCAGGCCGATGCCGAGTCCGTCGTCCTGTCCGGGGAAGCTGCCGCGCGTGTACATCTCGAAGATCTTCGGCAGCAGCTCTGGCGCGATGCCCATGCCGTCGTCGCGCACCAGCAGCACCGCATCTCCATGCACCTGCGTCAGCCGCACGTCGATCGTCCCGCCCATCGGCGTGTACTTCACCGCGTTCGAGAGCAGATTGACGATGATCTGATTCAGGCGAATGGCATCGGCATGCACGTAGATGCTTTCTTCCGGGAGATGCAGCGACAGCCGATGCTGACGCGACTCGACCTGCTGACGCGTCATCTCGACCGCTTCGCGAATCGCGTCCTGCATGATCACCGGTTCCTGCCGCAGTTGCACGAGACCGTGAGTGATGCGCGCCGCGTTCATCAGATCTTCGAGCAGGCGCGACATGTGATCGACCTGCCGCCGCACCATCGTCACCGCGAGCGAAGCTGTTTCGCCGCGATGCTCGGTCTTCTCCAGCGTATTCGTGGCCGCTGCCAGCGCGGCCAGCGGATTGCGCAGCTCGTGCACGAGGATCGCGAGGAACTCGTCCTTGCGCTCGCTCGCGCTCTTCGAAGCCTCATCGGCGCGCTGATAGTCGGTGATGAGCGCCCGCTGCTCGTCCAAGCGCACGCTCATCACGTCGGCGAGTCGATGGAAGCGCGCTTCGCCCTCGCGCAACGCGCGCTCGCGACGCTCGTGCTCGATCGCAACGCTCGCCACCGAGCACGCGAACTTCGCGACGTTCTGCTCCCACACATTGATGTTGCGCGGCTCGGCGAAGCACAGCATCAGCGACGCGATCGTCTGCCCGCTGCGCCCGCGGATCGGCTCGGAGTGACACGCCTGGATGCCGTGCTCAAGACAGTGCCAACGCCATGACTGCGTCCAGCGCGCATCCGTCGCGATGCTCTCGCACGCCACGGGCTCGCCTTTGAAGACCGCCTGACTGCAAGTGCCGATCGCCATCTCACTGATCGGCTGACGCCGGATCGCCTCGGCGAACGAGCCCGGCAGCTGCGCGGAGTAGCAGTCTTCGAAATAACGGATCTGTGGATTCGCGAGCAGCACGCAGGCGCGCAGGCCCGGGCTCAGCCGCGAAACGGATTCGGTGACCGCGCTCAGGCAGCGCTCGATCGGCGCGCCGTTCGCGATCAACGACAGGATTTCCTTCTGCTCGCGCAATAGCTGATTGGTGCGCTTGCGATCGGTGATGTCGTGGAAGTAGACAGCGATGCCGCCGGACTCCACCGGGAACACGCGCACCCAGAACCAGCGCTGCCAGGGCGGATAGAAGTTTTCGAGATCCGTGACCTCGCGAGCTTCCATGGCGTGGATGTACGCGCGCTGCAAGGCCGTGCCGCGAGCGTCGGTGTAGATCTCGTCCCAGAAGTGCCGACCGATGACGTGATCCGGATCCTGGCCCTGCTCACGCAACGTGCGGCGCGCGGCTTTGTTGAGGTAAACAGTTCGCCAGTTCGCGTCGATCAGTTGGACCGAGTCGGTGACGCTGTCGAGAGCATCGGAAATCGAGGCGCCACGCGCGGGAATGACGACGCCCGCAGTCTGCGGCGCCGGTTCCTTGTCGGGGTGGGAGGAGGAGTCTGGAATGGCCATGGACGTACCGGCTGTCACCTTCCCTGGCAAAGAGGGCTGCCTGTAAAAGAGGCGCAAAGTATGCCGTCTCCGTCACAGCCGGCCCTCGTTGAAAATACTCACTGACTAAAGTTTGCCGACCGTTCGTATCCCGGTCACCCCACGGCCGCGGCGCAACCGGGCAGGCCTCACTACAATCGCCGCATGGCAGCAGCTCAATTGGATCTCGCCGCGGCAAAGCAGCCCGAGCGCGCCCGCCTCAGCCGGGCGGACAGGGCGCTGTATTTCATGTGGGGGATGTTCTGGGTGCTGATGCTGGCCGTCGGCGTGCAGGACTACCTGCGCAACGGCGGCAAGCATCTCTGGCAGCCGATTCTCTGGGAGACCAGCTCGCTGGCCGTCGCGACGTTCTGGATCGTCCTGCAGCGACGCGCCGGCCGGCGTTATGCCTCCTTCATCGACCGCCCGTTGGTGTGGATTGGCATGCACAGCAAGTGGCTGCCGCTGGTCCTGCTCACGTTCGTTCCAGTGGTGTTCGCCATCCGGCACGGGGTCTATGCGCTGCTCGGCGCCACCTACAACCACGAGCCCTGGGCAGAAGTGTGGATCTACGAGTCGATCAAGCTGATGGTGTTTTACGGACTATGGATGGGCCTGATCTTCGCCTTCGATGCCTTCGCCGAGACGCAGGAGCAGCGGCAACGGTTGCTCGCACTGCAGAAATCGCTGGCGGAAGCCCAACTCGCGCACCTCAAGGCGCAGCTGCGTCCGCACTTCTTCTTTAATGTGCTGAACACGATCTCGGCGCTGATGCACGTCGACGTGCCGCGGGCCGATCGGCTGCTGTCCCGCCTCGCCGATTTGCTGCGGGCGACGCTTCAATGGGGCGACAAGGAACTCACGTCGCTGCGCGAAGAGATGCGGATGCTGGAGCTGTACGCGCAGATCATGCAGGAGCGTTTCGCCGATCGAGTGACACTAAAGTGGAATATCGACAGCAGTGCGCTCGGCGGCGCCATCCCTGCCCTGCTGCTGCAGCCGCTGTTGGAAAATGCCTTTAAACACGGCGTCGAGCGCAGCCGCGATGCGGTGCGGATCGAGGTCGAGGCGCGTCGCGACGGCGAGCGGCTGCACATCGCGATCCGCAACAGCGGTTCCGTTCTGGGGCCCGAGCGGCAGGAAGGCGTCGGGCTGCGCAACTGCCGCGAGCGCTTGAGCGTGCTGTACGGCGATGCCGCGCAGCTGCAGCTCACGCAACTTCCCGACGCTGTCGAAGCCTCGGTCACGCTGCCTTGGCAGGAGCACCGCGCATGATGCGAGTGCTCGTCGCCGATGACGAGGCTCCCGCCCGCGGCAAACTGCAACGCTGGCTCAGCGAGCAGCCCGACATCGAAGTCGTCGCGGAAGCCGAGGACGGCCTGCGCGCGGCCGAGGCCATCGAGCGCCTGAAGCCCGAGGTGGTCTTTCTCGATATCCAGATGCCTGGGCTCAGCGGCCTGGAAGTGGCGGCGCAGCTCGAACAGGAAACCGCGCCGCTGATCGTGTTCGTCACCGCGTTCGACGAGCACGCTATCAAGGCGTTCGAGCTGAATGCGATCGATTATTTGCTCAAGCCGTACGACAAGGACCGGTTGCTCAAGACGCTCTCGCGCATTCGCGGCCGGCCCGCCGATGGCTCGGCGCGTGCGGCGGTTGCGACCGCTCGGGCTCAGACGCAGTCGCATGATCGCTTGCTGGTGCCGGTGGGCGAGACTCTGCAGCTCATCGACAGCTCGACGGTGGAATGGCTCGAGGCGAGCGACAACTATGTTCACGTCCATACGACCAGCCGCAGCTACCTGCTACGTCGCACGCTGCAGGATCTGCTGGAACAGCTGGGGGACAAGCAGTTCGCCAGGATTCACAAGTCGGCGGCGGTGAACATCGCGGCGGTGAAGGCTTTCACGCCGCTGTTCAAGGGCGACTACGAGGTGCAGCTGAGGAATGGCAAGATGCTGCGACTCAGCCGCCGCTTCAAGGATCAACTGTTCGGCCGCATGGGGCGCTGAAGAGTCAGGCTAAAGCCTGACCCACAGAAGAGCTCTCCGTTGTGGGTCAGGCTACAGCCTGACAATCTCGTCCCAGTCCCGCTCACCCCAGCCCTCGCCCGCTTCGCCACATCCTTGCGGCGACCCTTCGCGCCGGGCGGCAACCTCCTTCACAGAACCTGAAAGGAGGCCGCTGGCATGACTACTTCCACACACCTGGCTTCGACAAGCCTTGGGACCCGCTACGACTTTCTGGACTGGCTGCGGGTCATTGCGATCTTCGTCCTGCTCTTCTTCCACACCGGCATGCTGTTCGTCGGCTGGGGCTGGCACATCGAGAACGCCGATGTGCTCACGGAGCTGCAGCTGCCGATGGACATCCTGCATCGGCTGCGCATGCCGCTGCTGTTCGTGATCGCAGGCGCGGGCATGTGGTTTGCGCTCGGCAATCGCAGCGGCGGGGGCCTGGTGCGCGAACGCAGCTTGCGGCTGCTGCTGCCGCTGGTCGCGGGCATGTTCCTGGTCGTGCCGCCGCAGATCTTCATCGAGCGGCTGTTCCGCGGTCAGTGGGATGGCGGTTATGTCGCATTCTTCTTCGAGCGCGTACTGCAGCTCCACCCGTACCCGAGCGGCGACTTCAGCTGGCATCACCTCTGGTTCGTCGCGTACCTGTACGTCTACGTTTTCCTGCTGCTGCCGCTGCTGCTCTGGTGGCGGTCCGCGAAGAAGGTCGCGAAGCCGGGTGCGTGGCTGTATGCGCTGGCGATTCCGCTGGTGGTGAACGAGGCGCTGCTCAAGCCGCTGTATCCGGAGTCGCACAAATTGATCGGCGACTGGTACATCTTCAATCACTACTTCCTGTTCACGCTCTTTGGCTGCCTGCTGGCCTCGATGCGCGATGCGTGGGACTGGCTGGCGTCGCGCCGGCAGCTGTCGCTGGGCGTCGCCCTGATCGTGTTCGGTAGCGCGATGCTGATGTTCAAGGCCGGCGTGATCGAGCGCGACACGCCCGCCGACGCGCTGGTTGCGATTGTCTTCACCTGGACTTCGCTGATGGCGTTCATCGGCTATGGCCGGCGCTACCTGTCGTTCAGCAACCCGCTGCTGCGCTGGGCCCGCGACGCGAGCTATCCGATCTACATCTTGCATCAGACCGTGATCATCGTGATCGGCTACTGGATCATTCAGCAGCCCTGGAGCGCGTGGACCAAGTACGCGGCGGTGCTGATCGGGACGATGGCGATCTGCGTGGCGCTGTACGAAGGCATCCGACGCTTCAACCTGACCCGGGTGCTGTTCGGGATGAAGGGTGCCGGCAAGGCCCGCAAGGACGCGGGTCGTCCGCCCTCGCCGATCGCCGCCCGGATGGCAGCCCTGGCCGATGACAAAGCCTGACGATCGGCCCGCGCTGTTGGGGTATCGTGTGCAGACCAAATACGGAGACGGGCTGCATGCGATCGATACTCTCGAGATTCCTGGCTGTCGGACTGCTGCTGGGTGCGCCGCTGGTGCACGCCCAGCAGCAGGTGGAATGGGTCGAAGGCAAGCACTACACGGAGATCAAGCCGGCCCAGCGACCGCCGGAGGCACAACAGGGAGTCGTCGAAGTCACCGAGGTCTTCTCCTACGCTTGCGTCTACTGCAACCGCGCGCTGCCGCTGATGGACAAGATCAAGAAGGGCCTGCCCTCGAATGCCCACATGGGCTACCTGCCGGCGTCGTTCAATACCGGCGAGTCGTGGCCGATGTTCCAGCGCGTCTACTACACCGCCGTGGCGCTCGGCCTGATGCCGAAGATGCATGAGGCGATCTTCAGCGGCGTATGGACGAGCAATGAGCTGGCGGTCGTGGATGCGGGCGGGCAGAAACTGAGGTCACCGCAGCCGACGATCGAAGACGCCGCGAAGTTCGTGGCGAAGAAGGCCGGGATCAAACCGGAGCAGTTCGTGGCGACGGCGAAGTCGTTCTCGGTCGATGCGAACTGCCGGCGTGCCGATCAGCTGGTGAAGGCCTACAAGATCACGGGCACGCCGTCGATCGTCGTCAACGGGCGCTATCTCGTGAACCTCGGCAGCACGAAGTCGGAGAGCGAGCTCATCGAGCTGGTGAACTGGCTGGTCGCGAAGGAAGCGCACTGAGCTGCAGCGGCGCCTCGGTCTTTTGCGGCAAGCGCAGACCGAGGATGCCGGCGAGCGTCGGCGCGACCTGGCGCATGTCGATGATGCCGAGGTCGCGGCCCGCGTCGATGTTCGGGCCGCGAATGAAGAACGACGAGTGCATCTCGGGGCGAGACGGCAGATAGCCGTGCGTGCCTTTCAAGACGCCGGGGCGGAGCAAGTCGCCTTTGACCTCGGTGCCCAGGTAGAAGCCGGGTGCGAACTCGACCAGGAAATCGGCGCTCGGGAAGCCGCCGGTCGCTTGTAGCTCAGCCTTGTCGAGGACGCGTGCGATGCCGTTGCGCGGTTCGGCGGCGACGGATTTCAGCAGCGCTGCGACTCGATCCTTCACTTCCTTGTTGGCAGGATCTTTCAGAACCACGGCGGCTGACGCAGCGCCGTTCCAGAGTTGTGCCTGCCAGTCGTCGATGACGGTCGCTCCCGACGGGCTCTGCTTCAGCTTTATCAAGCCGGCTTCGACGAAGCGCGTGCGCAGGTTTACGGCGGTGTGAGTGGCGATGAAGCCGTGATCGGAAACGACGGCGATGACGGTCGAGGGATCGATCGCGAGGGCAGCGTTCATCATTTCGCCGATCATCTTGTCGAGTTGCTCCAGCGTCTCGAACGCAGGCGCGCCGAAGGGTCCTTCATCATGCTCGGTCTCGTCGAGCGCGATGATGTGCACGGCCATGAACTGCGGCTTGTGCTCGCGCATGAGGGCGATCGAGAAGCGCGTGCGGATCCAGTCGGACTCGATGGTGCCGGTGTTGCCGTCGATGAACGGGCCGAGCTTGGCTTCGAGCTGTTCCATCAGGTCTTCGGGGCGATCGAGCTGTCGCATGAGCTTGAGATCGTCCGGCGTCTGGGCGCGCCAGTATTCGGGCAGCAGGAAGGAGATGCTGCGATTGCCGACTGTGACCGGCCAGTTCACGCTGGCCGTGCGCAGATGCGCGTTGGCTGCGATGTCCCACAGCGTCTTCACTTTGATGTCTTCGGCGTACCAGTACCAGCCTTCCTTGTTCACGTTGAGCGGATCGAACGGCGTGTTAGAGATGATGCCGTGCTCGCGCGGCGTGAGGCCGGTCATCAGCGTCGTGTGACTGGGATAGGTCACGGTCGGCACGA
This sequence comes from Steroidobacteraceae bacterium, assembly GCA_035493235.1. Classification (GTDB taxonomy): domain Bacteria; phylum Pseudomonadota; class Gammaproteobacteria; order Steroidobacterales; family Steroidobacteraceae; genus Steroidobacter. Next base: position 22,831 of record DATJIP010000265.1, on the reverse strand, counting down.
CTCCGACGACGCCGCGCGCGTACGCGCCCTTCTGCATCAGCTGGCGCAGCGTCGGTATCTTCAACCCGTGGCGATCAGCGTCGGTGACATAAGCGGGATGCAAGCCATCGACTGAAATCACCAGCACCGGCGGTGCTGCGGCCAGGGGCGCAACGGAATAAAGCGTCGCGAATAGCAAGGCCAGCAGTCGATACATCTTCATGGTGTGCTCGCGGTCGGCGTATCCAGATACGTGAACGAGTTGGGTGTCACGGGGCAGTTCCCGACAGATTGCGGCGACACGGTCGAGAGATCGGACACCCAGCACTCATCGAACACCGAGCAGTAGCAGGCGCGGAAGCGGAGCTTGAAGCGTTCCTTGTTGAGCTTGTCCCACAGTGCTTCGTTGCCCTCGCGTCTCATGCCGACGATCAGTGTATCGGTGCCGGCACGCATCACCATCGGCAGCGTCATGCCGAGCGACAGGTTGGGTCGCGGGTGTGTGTCATCGAGCGCAGCGATCAGGTCGCGCGGCGTACGGATCACGTGCTCGCCCTGGAAGATCTCCAGGCTGACGAGCTTCGCCGGACCGACGCCGGCGTTCTCGACCTTCAGCGTGATCTCGGGCTCGCCCTTGTCGTTCGCATTGCCGGTCGTGAACTGCAGCAGCGGCCACGAATTCGCCTGCACCAGACGCGCGTTGGCCTGCGCCATCTCCTGCATCGTGCGGCCGTGATGGATGCCTATGACCAGCGAAACGACCGAGATCAGCAGCGCCGAGACCGGTACGGCGAGGTCGAGCAGCCGGTGTCCGGTCTTGTGCGCGTGCTGGTGATGGACTTCGTGTTCTGGCGTCATTGCCGGAGTTTAGCTGTGACGGAGTCGGCGTCGCCACACGCGGGCGGATGCGAAGATCGGCGCGTGCGTATCGCGCCTCTGGTCATGGCATCCCTCGCGCTCTATGCGGCGTGGCAGATCGCCTCCTCGCGTCCGATTCATCGGCCGCCGGGAGAGATTGCTGCCGCCGACCCGCTGCAAACGGATCTCGACTCGCCGCAGACCCTGACCAAGGGTGACTTCCAGGTGATACCGAAAGCGCGCTTCAGTGCCGAAGTTCGCGTGCTGTCGCGAGAGCGCTATCGGCTCGGCGCGCTAGCCGACGTGGCACCGCTCGACATCGCCGTCGGCTGGGGACCGATGTCCGACTCCAAGGTGCTCGAGTACATCGACATCTCGCAGTCCGGCCGTTTCTATTTCTGGCACTACGACGACGAGCCGCCGATTCCGCGGCAGGACATCGAATCGCACTCCGCCAACTGGCACCTCGTGCCCGCGAACAGCGCCGTCTGGAACAAGCTCAGCGACCTGCGCGTCGGCGACGTCGTGAAGCTCGACGGCATGCTCGTGAACCTCGAGAACCTCGAGGCCGGCACCTTCAACACCTCCCTCACCCGCAGCGACACCGGCGCCGGCGCCTGCGAAATCATCTACGTCCAGTCCGCCGCGGTCCGCCGCTAAGACGGTGCCGTCGTCGCTAAGACGGTGCCGGGGGAACAAAACGAGCTATAACTCAGCAGCGCAGCAAATGCTGCAGTGCTGAGTTATGAGCCGATTTCTTCCCCCGGCACCGTCCGTCACTTCAGGATCGAGCGGGCGATGTTTCGGCGCATGATCTCGGCGCTGCCATCGGCGATGCGGACGTAGCGGGCCTGGTGCCAGCCGTCGTAGAGCTTCATTTCGTTCGTGAGGCCCATGCCGCCGTGAGCCTGCATGCAGCGCTCGTACACGCGCGAGCACATTTCGGTCGTGAAGAGCTTGACCATGGAGACTTGCTCGATCGCGGACTCACCGCGATCGAGGCGGCGCGCGCAGTCGACAGACATCGTCTCGGCAGCGTAGATATCGGTCGCGCAGTCGGCGAGTGCGAAAGAGATGCCTTGGTATTCGGCGATCGGCTGGCCGAAAGCGACGCGTTGTTTCGCGTAGTCAGTGCTCTTTTCCAACGCCCAGCGGGCGAGACCGACGCACCGGCCTGCGTTGTAGATGCGGCCGATCGAGACGCCAGCGAGCGCGAGGTCGAAGCCGCGATGGAGCTCGCCGACGAGTGCCGATGATGGAACGCGGACGTCGGTGAACGACACGATCCCTTCGTCACCGCCAACGTTGCCGAACAGCTTGATGACACTGTCGACCTTCAGCCCCGGCGAATTCATCGGCACGAGGAAGCAGCTCACGCCGCCTTTGCGCTTGCTCTTCAACGCCTCGTCCGTCACCACGAATACGAAAATGTAGTCGGCGGTCGGCGAGTTGGTGATCCACTGCTTCGTGCCCGAGATCACCCAGTCGTCGCCGTCGCGCGTCGCGCGCGTGCGCATCGCCCACGCATCCGAGCCTGCATCGGGTTCGGACATCCCGAAACAGGAAGTCGTTTTGCCCGCGACATACGGTGCCAACATCCGCTCGGCCGCAGCCGGCGTGAGCTGCGTACAGAGGACGCTCGGCCCATAGGCCCAGTGAGCGACCGACGCATAAGGAAGAATCCGCCCCGGCCCATACCGACGATGCAGCGCTTCCCACGCGCGATACAGCACATACGAGCCATACCCGCCGCCGCCCACCGACGTCGGCGCGAACATCGTGTAGTAGCCTGCCTGCGCCGACTGCGTTCGAACTTCTGCTTTCAGTCGCCGCACTTCCGGCGTATGCGCGCCGCGCTCGTCGTAGGCGCGACGCGGATCGTTCAACAGCGCCGCATGCTGGTTTTCGATCGGCAACACGACGCTATCGACGAAGCGCAGCAGGCCTTCGACGATCTCATCGACCGCATCGTCATCGGGAGTCTGGATGGGCTCGCGCATGCCGCGAGTCTACGCCCTCGAACAGGCGCGCGAGCAGGTCCAACCCGGCGCTAGTACGGCGTCGATCAGAGGTTGCACACAGATCGAGGAGCAGCCCGCGCAAGGCGGCGAGCAGCAACGTCGCCTCGGTTTCGTCGACCTCCGACGGAATCCCCATCGCCTTGACCAGCTTCGGCCAGAAGGCCAGCGGCTCCTCCAGCACGCCGGGATAGTCACGCGGGTTCCGCAACGCGAGCGCATACAGCTCGAACACGAGTCGCACGGCTGACCGCGCCGGTGGCGCACTCACCCGCCGCCAATACCAGCGCAGGAAGTCCGGCATCGTGCGCGGCTTGCTGCCGGACTTGAGCCACTGGGCGACACGCCCGGACTCGCGATCGCGCAGGCCGGCCAGGATCTCGCGCAACAGCTCTTCGCGCGAGCCGAAGTGGTAGATCAGCATGCGGGCATTGGTTTTCAGTGCCTTGGCGAGCGGGCGCAGCGCCAGATCGCCGATGCCATGGGTCATGACATAGTCGACGGCCTGCTCGCGCAGTCGTGCCCGGATGCCCGGATCGGTAGGTCGTGCCATGCGAGCCTCTTGCTTAATTAATGAAACGAGTGTTACATTAACTCGCCCGCCCAAAACTTGCCAGGAGAATCTGCATGCGCCGCCTCGCCGTTTTGTTGTTGTTCCTGACCGTTGCCTGGTTCGTCCCCACCCAGGCCCATGATGTCGAAGCCCAGAACAAGGTGGTCGCCCGCAGCTTCTTCGAAGACGTGCTCGACACAGGCAAGCTGGAGGACTACGCGAAGTCGCACGCGCCCGACTTCATCGCACACGCCGAGGGACGCCCGGCCTCGCTCGAGGAGGACATGGCCGCCGCACGCGAACAGCGCAAGGCCATGCCCGACATGCGCGTGAAGGTGAACCACATCGTCGCCGAGGGCGACCTGGTGTCCGTCTACTGGACTGCCAGCGGCACGAACACCGCGGCAGGCTGGGGGATCCCGGCGACAGGCAAGCCCGTCAGCGTGAACGGCATGACTCTGTTCCGCTTCGAGCGCGGCTTGATTCAGGAGGAGTGGAGCGTGTTCGACCAGTATTCGATCATGAAGCAGCTCGGCCTGGTGCCGACCAAAGCGCAGGGCTAATGCGAGCCGGCGCGCAGCACCCGGCCGAATCGGCCTGGCTGCAGCGCGCCGTTCTCACGCGCGACTTTGCCATTCACGATCACGACATCGAACCCTGCGGCGAACTCGAACGGATCGGCATAGCTCGACGTCGCACGGACATTCGCGACGTCGAAGAGCACGAGGTCCGCCTTGGCTCCCACCTTGATCACACCGCGATCGTCGAACCGCATGATCTGCGCTGGGATGCCCGTCGCCTTGCGCACAGCCTGCTCCACGGTCAGGACGCCCTTCTCTCTCACATAGCGCTCGAACAGTTTCGCGTACGTGCCGGTCGAGCGCGGATGACGCATTCCCGGTGAACCATCCGTACACACGGCCACGCCGGGATCGCCGAACAGCACGTCCTGCGTTGCCTCGTCGATCGTGAAGTGCGCGCCCTCGCCTCCTTCAGGCCCGAGCTCGATCAGGAAATCGACGTATGATTTGCCCGCATCGCGAGCCGCTTCTGCCAGTGTGTGACCCGCGTACGGCTCACTGCCGAAGAGCATTGCCTCCGGGCCGCCGCGCTTCGTCATGCGCTTTTCCAGATACTCCGCGAGTTCGGCGCGGCGTGTTGCAACGATGTTCTTGTAGTCCGTCGGCGGCAAAGCCCACTCGGGAAACAGAATCGCAATACCTGTGTAGCCAGCGTTGTAGGGATACGCATCCGCTGTCAGATCGATCCCAGCCTTGCGCTTGCTGTCGATCACAGCGAGCAACTCACGGCCACGCTCCGCGCCTTTGCCAAACACTACCTTCAGATGCGAGATGTGTACTCGTGCGTACGCGCCCTGCGCCGCCAGCTCGTCGATCGATTGATTGATCGTATCGTCGTTCTCGGAACGCATGTGACTCATGACGACGCCACGCGCCGCACCGACTGCCTGCGCCAGTGCCAGCACCTCTTGCGGCTCCGAGTAGATGCCCGGCACATATTCCAGTCCCGTGGACATGCCATACGTGCCCGCACGCAGATCCGCTCGCAGCACTGCTCGCATGCGCGCCGTCTGTTCCGCATCCAGATGCCGCACCGAATCCGGAATCTGCGCCAGATGCCGGATCGACCCGTGCCCTGAAAGCGCAGCGACGTTGACCTGCACGCCGGCCGCCTCGGCCGCACTCGCCCACTGCGCGAAGGGGACCTCGGCCGGTGCCGACTCCAGACCGACGCTGTCCCCGTCCTGCCCGAGCACGACGGTCGTCACGCCCATGGCAAGAAAATTCTCGAACGATTGCTTGAGGGGATCGCCATGCGAATGCATGTCGATGAAGCCCGGCGCCAGCGTGCGTCCGTTCGCGTCGATCACGCGCGCAGCCTTTGCGTCTGGCGACAGCTTCGTGTCGATCGCCACGATCGTGTCGCCTTTGACCAGCACGTTCGCGCGATATGCCTTCGCACCCGTACCGTCGACGACGGATGCGTCGCGAATCAGCAGATCGTAGTCCGCCGCTCGCGGCTGGACGCACGATGCGAGAATGATGCAAGCGACGGCAGCGAGCGTTATCGAGCCGAATTTTCTTGTTTGCATGCCGCCCGCAATCCTAGGGGGCGGCGGCTCATAGCGCCACCCCCGGGATTGCGATCAGCGGGTCGGCCGGAACGCGCGGAAGTACACGTAGTCCGCGATGCGCTCGCCCTGGGTCAGCGCCTCGGTCTTGTCGAACGCCCAGTGGATGCCGAGGTAGATGCGGCTCTGGCCGTTCTCTTCCTCCGCCTGCGACAGCCGGCTGAAGCTGCGCGGACGCAGCGGCCGCAGGTTGCCGTTGTTGTCGCGAGTCTTGCCGTTGAACTCGTCCGAGACGAACGTGAACGCGATTCGATCGGTACCGTAAAACCGCCGCAGCATCTGGAACAGCGCGCCGCCGAAGCCGCCGTGGCCGGACGGATACGACGGGAACGGCGGCGTGAAATTCGGGCCGTTGAGATTGCTGCCCGGCGCGCCGAGCGGCATGAAGTTGGGGTCGCCGAGCGTGTCGGGATTGCCGTCGCCGGCGCCGCTGGATCCGGTGCCCGCATCTGCTTCGCGAATGCCGGTCACCGGCCGCCAGAAATCATAGAAGAACTTCGATTCCCAGATCGCGATACCAGCATCGGCCAGCGCGGTGTTCACGAGTGCGAGCAAACGCGCGGTCGCCATCGCACCCGAGCTGCGCTGCTTGGCGATCTGCACCGCGATCTGATTATAGAGACGCGGCGGCGCGCACAGGCTCGGCGTGCCGTCGTAGGCCCAGAAGATGCCGGCGAAGGTCTGATCCGCGGTTCGCTCGGTGGGTGTGTTCACGCCGTCGCCGCCGAGGCGCTTGGCCTCGTTGAACGCTTCGGTGTATTCCGCCGAAGTCATCGCCGGCGGCGGCGGCACTCGAAACTGCGCGGAGCTGTTCATCACGAACGGGCGGACCTCGCCCCAGTGCGCGCCGAGCGCGACGGTGCTGAGGCTGATCGGATCCTGACGCCAGTGGCCGGCGACGTCGCTCGTCGACCAGTCCGTACCGAGGATGGGCTCGGCGTGCTGCGAGCCATCGGCGGCGCGCAATTCGAGGATTGCGTCAGCAGCTCGCTTGCCGAGACGGACGCCGTTGAAGATCGCGGCTGACGAATCGCGCAGCCGCCGCATGCTGTCTTGAAGCTCGCTGTCGAACGATGCCTTCTGCGAAGGAAACATCTCGATGAGAGTGTCATGCGCCGCGTATGCCACGGCGGCCTTCGTCGAGACTTGCCCGCTTACGCGCGGCAGACCTGTGTAGCTCGTGTAACCCCCGTTCGCGGCAACCAGCGCATCGAACACCGCGATCTGCACGATCGCGATCGCACGTGCCGAGCGACCCGGTCCGATCTGTTCGCCGAACACACGGTTTTCACCGGGCGCGACCGGCGTGTGATCGATGCCGCTCGCGTTGATCGCGACTTCATTCCAGTGAATCACCCAGCTGCGCAGATCGCTGCCGGGAGGGGGATTGCGGAAGATCGGCGCGGGCGCGTTGGTGACGGCCTCGTGCGTGACGCCGAATGCTTCGTTGAATGTCGTTGGAGCTTGCGCGAAGGAAACGAATGGAAGGACGCTCGCGCACAGGGCGAGCAGCGGTCGCCAGGACTTCACCATCGCTGTATCCCCAGTTTGCGGCACGACATTGCGTCGCGCCTACCGCGCCGGACTCTATTCGCGGCTGGAGAACGATTGAAAGACGATGACGGCTGACGTCGCGAGCAGCAGTCAGTGCAGCGATCAGCCGTGCTGGCGACGGCTCTGCGACAACCAGTGCTCGAACGTACGCAAGTTACCGAGGTCGGTGTCGTCGTCGTTCCAGTACTCGAGCCATGCTTCGATGACAGCCGGCTCGGCAGGAAGCTTGTTGCTGGAGACCTGCGTTCGCAGGCGCTCGTACAACTGCGTCAGTGGGTCCATGAATACATTCCTCGATGCTTTCCAGATGATCGAGGCGGCCGTTGAATGCCCGATGACCGCCGTACTACAGAACCATTAAGAGTCAGGCTAAAGCCTGACCCACGGCGGAGCTATTGGACGTAAGTAGCGAGTCAGGTGGCGGGGCACTCGTCGCCGAAGGAGAGCTGCTGCTCCTGTGCGTCGGGTGGCGGGAAAGCGTGACGGAATGTGAACGCATCGGCGCTCGGGCCCTGGGCTCTCAACAGCTGCAGACGCTCGGTCGCCTGCACGACCGAAGGCCGATGACCTTGCGGCACCCACCACAGCACGATGCTCGCCTCACGCATGCGATCGAACCACTCCTTGCGTCGACGCATGATCTCCACGTGAGCTGTCTTATAGACGTAATGATTCAGTGATGCGACGTCCTTCCACACCGACATGTTCACGAGCGTCTGGTCGCCGAGCGGCCGCAATGCCGTCGCGTCTCCCTCCTCCGTCTGCAGACGCCAGAGAAAGCCGGGCGAGCTCTCGGCCAGCGCATTGATGCGCTCGAGGTTCGCGACGAAATCCGCCATGCGCGGCGAATCCAAAGGCTCTTTCATCACGGCGATGTTCAGCTGTGCCAGCTCGTACTGCGACATGGGAACCTCCTGATGTCGCCGGCAAGCTTAAGCGAACCGCTGTCAGTGGGATACCGGTTGCTTGGCCAGCGCCGCACTGGTTGCAACTTGCCATTCGTCGATCATCTTCGCGTAGTGCTGCGGCTCCAGAAACTCGCGCACGAATGTCTTGCCTTGCTCGCTGACGCCGGTGAGCGTGTAGCGTACGGTCACGACTGTTCCGCCGCCCTCGGCCGCCGTGCAGGTGACGTCGACCAGCCCGATGTTCGAGCCCTGTGCCAGCCGCGCGTAGCTGACGCGGCCTTCGGCCGGACGGTAGTCGGCGACGATCCAGGTCGTTTCGATGCCGCTGTGGCCACGGGTAGCAAAGGCGCTACCCCGCTCGACGTCGCCGCTCAGTATCGTCGGCTCCCAACCGGGCGCCCAGCTGCGCTCCCCTTCCGCCGTGAACAGCGGCAACACGCGGGCAAGCGGGGCTTCGAGACGAAAACTGCGGACCTGGCTGGCGGGCGGCGCTGCGGACATGGCTGGACTCCAGAGGGCTAGAACAACTAGGGCTGACGACAGGCATTTGGTTGCTTGGTACATATGTACCATCATAACAAGGCACGAAAACCGATGCAAATCATGCGATGCTTCGCGCTCGTTACCACTGCCAGGAACCCGCATGCCCGCCAAACCCGCCAAGCAGCTCCGCGAAATCGAGCGCATCCAGACCGGCGTGCGCCTGGAGAAACGGCTGCTCAAAGTGCTCAAGGGCCTGGCCGAGTACCTGGACCTGTCGCTCGGCGACCTGCTGGAAGGCGTGGCGCTGCACGCGCTGGAGAACAAGCCGCCGTTCAAACCGGCGACGCTGGAGAAGATCGCGAACCTGAAGAAGATCTACGGCCTCGACCTGACCTCCGCGGACAGTCACCAGCTCCGCGAGCGTTGAGCGCTGTGTCAACGCGGTGACAGAAGGCGGCGGCGTGCCGCGGAAGAATATCCGCCAGATGTTCTTCCGGAGGCCGCCATGCTCCGCACCACTTCCATCGCAATCCTGGTTCTCGCCGGCAGCGCGCTGCTGCTCTGCGTGCTGATGCTGCGAGTTCTGCTCTCAATTGCTTTCGCACTGTCGGGAATCCCCGGGCGCATGCACGACGCGCAGGTTCTCGACTGGTAAGAAAACGAACCTTGCCGTCGCCTTGCGCGTTTAGTAACTGCCCACCTGAACTTGGAGCACACAGATGAATCGAGACATCGCGAAAGGCAATTTCACGCAGCTGAAAGGCAAGATCAAAGAGCAATGGGGCAAGTTGACCGACGACGAGATCGACGAGATGGAAGGCAAGTCGGAGATCCTCGCCGGCAAACTGCAGGAACGTTACGGCATGAATCGCGAGGAAGCAGAGCGCGAAGCGCGCGACTTCCGCACGCGGAACAACTGGAACTAGATCTCTTCGACTTGTGCCGCCACCGTGCCCCCTCCCTGTCAGGGAGGGGGCACTTTCATTTCATCCCTTCCAGGCACCGCTCGCCGCTGCGCGTCGTGCGTACTCGGTGAAATCCCTCGGCGCCCGTCCCAGCGCTCGCTGCACGCCATCCGTCAGATGCGCGTTGCGACCATCGAGCACTTCCGTAAACAGATATTTGATCAACCCCACGAACTGCGGCGGCAGCTGCGCCTGCTCGAGCGCCACGACGTAGTCGTCCATCGAGACCTGCACGTACCGGATCTCTCGTCCCGATGCCCGCGCGATCTCGGCGATCGCGTCCGCGAACGTCAGGAGTCGCGGTCCGGTCAGCTCGTAGAGCTTCCCGGCATGCTTGTCGTCAGTCAGCGCCGCGACAGCTACATCCGCGATGTCGTCTGCATCGACGAACGGCTCGCCGACCTTCGGCGCCGGCAACGCAACTTCGCCTGCGAGAATCGGCTCCAGCAGATAGTTCTCGCTGAAGTTCTGGTTGAACCAGCTGCAGCGAAGCACCGTCCACTGCACGCCTGACTGCTTGACGATCTCTTCGCAGCGCTGCGCTTCCTGCTCACCACGCCCGGACAACAACACGAGTCGCCGCACGCCGCTACGAACCGCCAGATCGCTGAACGCACGAATCGCATCGGTCGCACCCGGCGCCGCGAGATCCGGGTAGTAGGAAATGTAGACCGCATCGACGTTCGCCAGCGCAGCCGCCCAGGAGCTGCGATTGTCCCAATCGAACGCCGGCGTCGCCGAGCGCGAGCCAATCCGCACCGGCACCTTGCGCGCCGCGAGTTGCTCGGCGATGCGGCGTCCCGTCTTGCCTGTCCCACCCAGTACCAGCGTCGTTTTCGCAGTCATGTTCGCTCTCTCCTGAAGTTCGGTTGATCGATGAGGCTTGCGTCCACTATCGATCTGCCAGCTCGGAGCAACAATCGCCGCGAGTCCACGTTTCATGCTTTTTCGTCCACGGCCGTGGACGCCGTGCGCGTCGCTTCGCATACTCCTCGCCATGCCAGATCCCTGGAAACCATCGACCGATCCGCTCGGCGAGGCGCTGCACTTCCTGCGCATGAGCGGGTCGTTCTATTGCCTCTCGGAGTTCTCGGCGCCGTGGGCACTGGACCTGCCGCCGATGCAGGACTGCGTGATGTTTCACGTCGTGACCGCCGGCGAATGTCGGCTCGAAGTCGCCGGCGCCGAGACCTGTCTGCTGCGGCCAGGCGCGCTCGCGCTCGTGCCGCACGGCCGCGGTCACATCTTGAGCAGCGCACCGGACGTGAAGGCTGGAAAGCTCTTCGATCTGCCGCGCGAGTTGATCAGCGATCGCTACGAACATCTGCGTCATGGTGGTGGCGGCACGCCCACGACGATGCTGTGCGCAGCGGTGAAGTTCGAAGATCCGTCTGCGCACCATCTTCTACGACTGCTGCCGCGGCTGATCGCAGTAGACGCGTGGAACTCGCCCGAGCTCGAATGGCTGCAGAGCACGCTGCGATTCCTCACCGCCGAAGCGCGCGAGTTGCGGGCCGGCGGCGAAACTGTGATCACGCGGCTCGCCGACATCCTCGTGATTCAAGCCATTCGCGCGTGGATCGCGACCGATCCGCAAGCTCAGACAGGTTGGCTCCGTGCACTGCGCGACCAGCAGATCGGCCGTGCGATCGCGCTGATCCATCGCGATCCAGCGCGTGACTGGACTGTGGCTTCGCTCGCCGCTGCCGTCGGCATGTCACGCTCGGCATTCGCGGCGCGATTCACCGAGCTCGTCGGCGAGCCGGCGATGCACTATTTATTGCGCTGGAAGATGCACGCCGCGCTGAAGTGGCTCAAGGAAACCGACGCGCCGCTCAGTCAGCTCGCGAGCAAACTCGGTTACGAGTCGGAAGCAGCGTTCAGTCGCGCGTTCAAAAGGCTCATGGGAATTTCACCGGGTGCCGCCAGACGGCAGAGCTGACAGCGATTGTCACGCACGTCGCTGTTGACGTCGCTCCAACGCTCGACCGACTACGCCTGTCAGCGGTTCCGGCCGGCTCCATCGCATCGGCTCGTCCTCCGGATGACCGATCGCTGCCAGCACCGCCAGCACGACTGCAATGAATGCGATCAGATCGAACACCGCCGCCGTCGCGTGCGAGTACTCCCAGCGCTCGCGCAACGTCATCCAGTTGACCGGCAGCATCGTCCAGTTGTTCGTCTCCTGATTCACCGGGAACGTGAACGTCCAGAAGATCACCTGGGTGACGAACACCGAGCCGAGCGCAATGCAGGCGAGCGCAAACTGCCGCAGCCGCTGACGCACGAGCACCGTGAGCACGAAAGTCGAGACCAGCGCAGCCATTACGATCAGTCCGAGCCACGCCCAACCGGCGTAGAGCTGCTGCACTCGCAGGTACTCGTCCCCGGAGAGATCCATCTTGTGCGGCATCTGCAGGACGTGCGCCAGGCCCGGCGCCAGCGCGAGCCCGACAAAGAGGAGACTGAAAAAACGGACGATCTGAGCGGCCATGGCTCCCCCTAACGCGAGGAAGCGGCCGGTGGTTGCAAGCAGGTTTTATCCGGCCTGCTTTTTCCAAAACTTATCGCTGAACGCCCACAGAATCACGCCGGCCATGATCGCCATGTCCGCGACGTTGAAGATCCCCGTCCGCAGCGGCCCGATGCCGACGTTCAGGAAGTCCACGACATAGCCGCCATACCGCAGGCGATCGATGAGATTGCTGACCCCACCGCCCACGATCAGCGCAATCGACGCGCCGACGAGCGGATTCTGCGGCTTCGAGACGAACAGGTAGACCAGCAACGCTGCCAGCACCGCGCCGACCACGCCGGAGAACAACATGCCGCGCGTAGCGCCGATCGAATCCCCCAGGCTGAGGAAAGCCCCATAGTTTTTCGCCAATTGCAGCCGGACCGTGTCGCCGGCCAGCACGACCGTGTGCCCTTCGGCGAGGTAGGTCCTGGCGACCGACTTCGTGACCTGGTCGCAGCCGACGCAGGAGAACAGGATCGCGCAGATCAGCAGCAGGCGTCTGGTCGTCATAGCGGCCGAAGTATACGTGCATATAATGAAGGCATGAGCGAAGTCGCCTCCGGACCGCTTCGATTCGATGAGTTCGAGCTGGACGAGGAAAACGCTCTGCTCACCAAGGGCGGCCGTCCCGTCGCTCTGCCGCCGAAGGCATTTGCAGTGCTGTGCGCGCTCGCGAAGCAGCCGGGCAAGCTGACGAAGAAAGAGGATCTGCTCGATGCGGTCTGGGGGCATCGACACGTCAGCGAATCCGTTCTCAAGACTACGATCAGCCAGGTGCGCACCGCGCTGTCCGATCCGGCCGCGAAGCCGCGCTATATCGAGACTGCGTCGCGCCGCGGGTATCGATTTATCGGTGTGGTTCTCGGAGCGCCGGTGCCGACGCGCCTTGCTTCGGTGGTTGCCACGCACGCCGCGGTTGAAGTGAAGCCAACAATCGCAGAGACGCGTCCGCCGATGATCGGCAGGACTGCGCCGCTCGCGAAGCTGCATGTCGCATGGCGCAGCGTCGTCAACGGCAATCGTTCGGTGTTCTGGATCGCGGGCGATGCAGGAGTCGGCAAGACGACGCTCGTCGAGCAATTCATCAGCGAGCTGCCAAACGTCATCGTCATTCGCGGCCAGTGCGTCGAGCAATTCGGTGCCGGCGAGCCGTATCTGCCTGTGCTCGAAGCGCTCGGCGCGTTGTGCCGCAGCCATCCAGAGTTCGTCGAGATGATGCGTTTCGCTGCGCCGACGTGGCTCGTGCAGCTGCCGTGGCTGATGTCCGAGGCGGAGCGCGCGACGCTGTACCGGGAACTCTCGGGCGCAAATCAGGAGCGCAAAGTTCGCGAGATCGCAGAGCTGATGGGCCGCTTCACTGCACAGTATCCGCTCGTCGTCTTGACCGAAGATCTGCACTGGAGCGACACCGCGACGCTGCGTCTGATCGATCACTTCGCGCGACGTACGACCCCGGCGCGGATCATGTGGCTCGGCACCTATCGGCTCATGCAGGTCATCGCGGAGTCGCATCCGCTCAAGGAGCTGCGGCAGGAACTGCGCTTGCATCGACTCTGCGAAGAGGTGGTGCTCGATCCGTTCTCGGAGGTCGAAGTCGCCGAGTATCTGCAGAAGCGCCTGCCCGATGCGGGCATCCAGGAAGCGTTCATTCACAAGCTGCACGATCACACCGGCGGCTTGCCGTTGTTCATTGCAAACGTCGTCGATGATCTCGCCGCCGGGTCGCAATCGACGGCGTGGTCGGTGCCCGAGAGCCTCGCCGGCGCGATCGAGAAGCACATCGCGCGTCTCAGTCCGGAAGCACAGCGGCTGCTCGAAGCAGCGAGCTTCTGTGGCGTCGAGTTCCGAGCCACCACGCTCAGCGCGGTATTGGGACAGGAACTGCAGTCGATCACCCAACAGTGCGACGATCTGGCGCAACGTCAGTACTGGCTGCAGCACGTCACGATCGTGGAGCTGCCGGACGGCACGCTCGACGCTCGATATGCATTTCGTCATGCGTTGTATCGACACGTTTTCTATCAGCGCCAAGGCGTCTCGACGCGCGTGCAGATGCATCGTCGTGTCGCAGCCGCGCTGGAACGCGGCCGCGCCGCGGGTATTGCAGTCACCGCTGCGGAGCTCGCATCTCAGCACGAAGCAGGACTGGCGCACGCCGCGGCACTTCGCTACTACGCCGAGGGCGCGCGCGGTGCTATGGGGAACTTCGCTCCGCGGGAGGCAATCGATCTCACATCGCGCGCACTCAGCCTGCTGGATCGTTGCCCGGAAGGGCCTGAACGCCTGGAGCTCGAATTCGCACTCGTATCCGTGCGCGCCATGGCCTGCTCGCAGCAATTCGGACTGGTCTCGACCGAGGGCGACACAGCCTATCGGCGCGCACTCGAGCTGTGCGAAATCCTGCCGCTGACTCCGGACCGCGCGCGGGTGCTCGGTGGCCTGGCGTGGATGTATTACAGCCGCGCTGACTATGAGACCTCATTGACAGTGTCAGAGCGGATGGACTCCTTGTCGCGCACGCATGACGACGCCGTGCTCGGCGTCGCGGCATGTTGTTTGCTTGGTGTCATCAACACCATGCGCGGCAACTTCGTTGCAGCGCGCGGTCATCTGGAACGCGGGCTGACTCTATGCAAAGCGCTCGGCGACAAGATGCCACCCGCTGCATTCGTTGCCGATCCGTTGATCGTCATGTCGGTGAACCTCGCGATTCCGCTCATGCACCTGGGTTACATCGACCAAGCGCGTGCGCAGATGGATGCGGCGCTGCTTCGTGCTCGAGAGATCGGTCAGCTGATGGGACGTACGATCGCGCTGTGGTGTGCGGCGATGTTCGACATGCGAATGGAGCGAGCGGACCGTGTCGCGCAGCACGCGCAAGCACTGCGCAAGCTCGTCGACGATCACGCGATCGGACAGGCACAGGGACCGAGCCGCTGGATCAGCGGCTGGGCCGAGGCATATCTGGGCTCACCGCAGCAAGGTTTGCAGTTGATCCTCGAAGGCTTCGAGTTCAATCAGCGTGCCGGCATGGTTTCGGGTGCCTCCGAAGTGCTCGGCTACGCAGTCGAGGCATTGATGCTCGCGCGGGATTGGGACGGCGCGCAGGCGCAGCTCGATCGGGCACGCGAGCTTGGTCAGCGCTTCGGCGAGCGCATTCTCTTCATGTATCACCATCTGCTGCAGGCACGCATCGATATGGGACGGGAGAACTTCGCCGCAGCACGGCGTGCGCTGGAAAGCGGAATCGGGGAAGCGCGCAGCCAGCAATCGCTGTGGATGGAGATGCGCCTGCTCGTTTATCTGTGCGTATTGCCGGATGCGGGCAAGCAGGACCTTGCAGCGCTGAAGGCAGTTTACGAGCGATTACCGGAGGGCTTCAGTACTGCGCTCGTCAGTCGTGCGCGGGAGATAATTCAGAAAGGCCAGGTGCCTGTGCCCGATCCGGTGCTGCGGCCCACCCGTCAATCAAGCTGAGCGAGCAGCTTCTTCGGCGCGACCTGCTTATAGGCTTCGCGCAGCGCCAGCCCGACTGCGGCCCAATCCAGTTTCGGCAGGTCGAGCCACACGCCGACCCAGCCTTTGCTGCCGACGTACTTCGGAATGTGAAAGTGCGCGGGAACGAGGCGCTCGAGCATGTCGTGCATCTCTACCGACGCCTTGCAGTTGAGCTGGACGCGGCCGTCGCCGTGATGGTCGGTCGTGAACCAGCCGAAGCGCTTGCCGCGCACTTCAAGGCTCAGGTGCTGGCCGATGGGCTTTGCTGCGCCTTCCGGGAAACTCTCGACGATCTTGGTGATGCGTTTGCGCTGTGTCTCGCCGTTCACCGCCTTGCGGACCGGCTTTTTCGCTCTTGGTGCAGAAACGCAGTGGAATCGCACCAGGTACACGTTCGTGCCGCTGCCGTGCTTCGCGATCTTCAACAAATCGACGAGACCGTTGAATCCCGACTCGCGCGCGAGCTCCGCAGTGACATCCGACATCTCGATCTGCTCGATCGAGTCGATTTCGATGTGCCCTACTCCAGTGCTGTCGTAGCGGTTGCCAACCTTCACGCGCGGCGAATGCCAGATGCGGATGCTGCACGTGATCTCGCCGCGCTGGACGCCCGGACGCAGACGCTTGGTGAAGTCCATGGCGCGAGATTGTAGACCACCTTGACACAGGTCCACCGGCACGGCTTGATTGGCTCACTTATAAATAGGCGGGTGCGGCGATGGACATCGTGATTCCGAGCGGTCAGAACCTGTTGCTGTTCACCGGCGCGGCCATCGTGCTGCTGCTGATCCCTGGCCCGGCAGTGCTGTACATCGTCGGACGCTCCGTGGCGCAGGGTCGCAAGGCTGGGCTCGTCTCGGTGCTCGGCATTCACGTCGCGACATTCATTCACGTGTTGGCAGCAGCGCTGGGTTTGTCCGTGCTGATCCTCTCCTCCGCACTCGCGTTCAGCATCGTGAAGTACGCGGGTGCGGCGTATCTGATCTGGCTCGGTCTGCGAAAGATCTTCGGGCCTGCCGAGAACGGCGGCGCGAACGGCGAGATGCCGCGCTACAGCCACGCGCGCCTGTTTCGCGATGGCTTCGTCGTGAACCTGCTCAATCCGAAGACGGCGCTGTTCTTCTTCGCGTTCCTGCCGCAGTTCGTCGAGTTGGGTCGCGGGCACGTCGCGATGCAGATCACACTGCTTGGAGTGATCTTCGCCGTGCTCGGCTTCTGCACCGACAGCGCGTGGGCGCTGCTGGCAGGCACAGCCGGCGGCTGGCTGAAGCGCAGCCGTGGTTACTTGAGATTCGAGCGCTACGGCAGCGGCATCCTGTTCATCGGACTCGGCCTGGTCGCAGCGTTCTCGGGCGCCGAAAAGAAATAGACAGCACCTGGCTTGGACGCCGCACCTCACTTAGTCCTGCTGCCAGGACTCGACGGCACGGGCGAGCTCTTCGCGCCGCTGCTGCATGCGTTGGACTATGAATTCCCGACGTCCGTCGTGCGCTACGGCTCAGAGCTGACGTTCGATGAGTACGTCGAGTCAGCGGGCAAGGCACTGCCGGATCAGTGCGTGCTGATTGCGGAGTCGTTCTCTGGTCCCGTCGCCATCGCACTCGCGGCTCGTCATCCCGGCAGGATTCGCTGTCTCGTGCTCTGCGCGACTTTTGCGATCAGTCCGTTTCGAACGCTGCTTGGTGCAACCAGATTCGTGCCGAAGCGGTTGTTCCGCCCGACACCGCTGCTGCCGTCGGTGGTGAATCATTTCTGCTTCAACGGCGCATCGATAGCTGTGCGGCCTTCGCCTGTCGCGGTGGTAAGCACAGTTCCGCCAGCCATCATGCGCGCTCGACTCGCGTGCCTGGCTACGACAGATGTTCGTCCGTTGCTCCCGAACATCGCGACGCCAGTGCTCTACCTTCGCGCGTCCAACGATCGAATCGTGAGCTCGCGACGCAGCCTCGAGCTGACGTCGCTGCTACCCAATGTGAAGGTCACGGAAATCGACGGCCCGCACTTACTGCTGCAAGCGCGGCCGCGCGAGTGCGCGGCCGCTATCACCGACTTTGTTCAGGCCTGCACGCGACCCGTCACCGGCGGATGCTGTTCCGTTTCGCCTTCGAGCAGTGATCGATAGACGAAACCTGCCAGCGCAGCACCGACGATCGGCGCCACCCAGAACAACCACAGCTGCGCCGTCGCCCAGCCGCCGACGAAGATCGCCGGCCCGGTACTGCGCGCCGGATTCACCGACGTGTTGGTCACCGGAATGCTGATCAGATGAATCAGCGTCAGCATCAAGCCGATCGCCAGCCCGGCAAAGCCAACCGGTGCCCGCTTGTGAGTCGCGCCGAGAATCACGATCAGGAACATGAAGGTCATCACGACTTCGCTCACCAGCGCCGCCGTCAGCGAATAGTGACCCGGCGAGTGCTCGCCATATCCGTTCGACGCGAAACCGCCTGCGAGACTGAAGTCCGACTTGCCGCTGGCAATCACATATAAGACACCGGCCGCCACGATGGCGCCTGCCACCTGCGCAACGATGTACGGCAACAGCTGCCCGGCCGGAAACCGGCCGCCCGCCCACAAACCGACCGAGACCGCAGGATTGAAGTGCCCGCCGGAGATCGGCCCCAACGCATACGCCCCCGTGACGACCGTCAAGCCGAAAGCGAGCGAAACACCGAGTAAACCGATACCGACATCCGGAAAAGCCGCAGCGAGCACGGCGCTGCCGCAGCCGCCCAGAACCAGCCAGAAAGTCCCGATGAACTCCGCAGATAGCTTCGCGAACATGCCGCACCTCTGCTTGTTGTTGGAGATGTTCGCGGCGGATCTTATGCCTGCGGGTGAGCGCTATCTAGCTCCCTGCCCTTTGCACGTAACGCGTGCGCCATTCGACCAGCTTTTCCAGCACGTCGCTGAGCAGCGCGTTGCAGCGATCGAGGATCCGGCCGGTGAAAGGCTGCTCGCCCGAGAGTCCTTGGCGTCGCGCGTACTCGGGCATGTACCCGATTTCGATCACGGGCGCGTCATGCAGATAGCGCGACCGCGGTGTCGGGTCTGGATTGCGAATTTCGATTACATGAATGACACAGTCCTGCCAGAGATTCGCGAGGCTATGATGAAACGATGGTTAATCTTCATTTACGGTGTGGCGTGTTACGCCATCGGCTTCGTCACGCTGCTCTACGCGATCGGCTTCGTCGGCAACGTGGTGGTGCCGAAGTCGATCGATTCCGCGCCCCGTGTGTCACTGGGCCTGGCGCTGCTGATCGATCTCATCGTGCTCGCGCTGTTCGCGATTCAACATAGCGTCATGGCGCGACCGGCGTTCAAGCGCTGGTGGACGCGCATCGTGCCGAAGTCAGCCGAGCGCAGCACTTATCTTCTGTTTACGTCGATCGCGCTGACGGTCCTGTTCGTGTTCTGGGAGCCGCTCGGCGGCAGTGTCTGGGACGTGCGGTCCGCCATCGGTCGCAATCTGCTCTACGGTGCGTTTGCGTTCGGCTGGTTCCTGGTGTTCCTGTCGACGTTCCTGATCAATCATTTCGATCTGTTCGGCTTGCGCCAGATCTGGCTGCAGCTCATCGGCAAGCCGTACAAGCCGCTGCCGTTCAAGACGCCGATGCTCTATCGCATCGTGCGTCATCCGCTGTACTTGGGACTTGTGCTCGCGTTCTGGTCGACGCCGACGATGACGTTAACTCACCTGGTGTTCGCGATCGCGACGACCGCGTACATCCTGATCGCGATTCAGCTGGAAGAGAACGATCTGCTCGCCGCGCTTCCGGAGTACGCGCAGTACCGGAAGCGTGTGCCGATGCTGGTGCCGTTCTCGAAGCGATCGGCGTAGCGGCTCACCGGCGCGTGCCGTAGCGCGCCTGCCATTCGTTGAGCGTCTTCAGCACTTCATCGAGCGGCGCGTTGTAGCTGTTCGGTATCGCACCTTCCATGCCGGAGAGATTCTCGGCGACGGCGCGACCCATCTTCTGTCCTTCGTAATGCGGCGCATAGATGATCGCGATCATCTTGGCGCCGCGAATGGCTGCGAGCTCGAAGCCGGCGACGTCAGTCCACTTGATGCGCGTCTTCTTCACGAACGAGCCCATCTCGAAACCGTCGGTGTCGAGCCGCAGGTAGGTTGAATTCGGCGAGAACAGCATGATGAGACCAACGGGAATGCCGAGGCCGAAGAAGATCATGCACGCCCAGCCGATGAACGGCTTCTCGAGGCGCATGAAGTAACCGATGGCGACGAAGGCGATGGACGCGAGCAGGACGAATGCCGCCTTACTGCGGCTGGCGGTGAAGGTGAGTTCGTCTGCCATCGATGATCTCCCCGGGTGCTGTGTTGGCAGCTATTGGTTCTGAGTGTCCATGTCGGCGTGATTTGGGTCTGAGATACAGTGCGCACCTCAGCGATGCGCACACTTATTTTTCAAGTTGATGCATTCACGCGGCGGCGCTTCGCTGGGAATCCTGCCGCCGTGATGCCGCTGGACGAGTTTCCTGCGGACGAGATCATGCAGGTCATCGCTGCCGAGAACAACCTGGCCGAGACCGCGTTCATCGTGCGCCAAGGCGAGGACTTTCGGATTCGGTGGTTCACGCCCACCGTCGAAGTCCCGCTGTGCGGACATGCGACGCTGGCCAGTGCAGCGGTGGTGATGGAGAAGCTCCAGCCGGGTCGCGAGTCGGTCGTGTTTCACTCGATGAGCGGGCCGTTGCCGGTTCGTCGGACGAGCAAGGCATATGTGATGGACTTTCCAGCCAGGTCTTCGGAGCCGGTACCAGCTCCGGCAGCGCTCGTCGCTGCACTCGGCACGACTCCCGTCGAAGTGCGCGCGAGCGAGTTCAACTATATGGCGTTGCTGCCGAGTGAGCAGACTGTTCGCGAATTGGTGCCGGATATGGCGGCGATCGCGCGATTGAACCGCACCGGCGTGATCGTCACTGCGGCGGGCAGTGGTGAGTTCGATTTCGTCAGCCGCTACTTCGCACCGGCGAAAGGCATTCCCGAGGATCCAGTCACGGGTGGCGCGCACTGCATGTTGGCGCCGTATTGGGCCGAGCGGCTGAACCGCAGTGAGTTCCGCGCTCATCAGGCGTCGGCGCGCGGCGGCGAGATCGTCTGTCGTGTGAAGCGCGATCGGGTCGAGCTGGAAGGCGCTTGCGTGTTCTATATGGAAGGGACGGCCGAGATCTAATCACGGACCGCCGTCGCGCCCGTAGCGCCGGAAGCCACTGCGCTCGGGCAGGCGCGCGTAGTAGCGATCGACGTTGACGTACGTCGGACGCGCGATCGGTGTCGAGAACCAGCGATGGATGGAGAGGCCGATCGCGATGTCGGCGACGGTGAAGTTCTCGCCCGCTATGTACGCGCCTGTGCGGCCGAGCTGCGCATCCACAATGCCGACCATGCTCGCGAACAACTGCGCTGACTTCTCAATCGCCTTCGCGTCCTGAAAGTCCGGGTTCTTGCGCACGAGTGCCTGAAACGGCACGCGCCAGCTGTTGTTGAAGTCGGAGGCTTGCCAGTCCATCCACTGCTCGACGTGCGCGCGTTGCAGCGGATCAGCAGGCAGAAGATCCGTGCGGCCGTGGCGAGCGGCAAGGTATCGCACGATGACATTCGACTCCCAAATGATCGTGCCGCCATCGTCGATTACCGGCACCATGCCGACCGGATTGAGCGCTCTGAACGCAGGCTCGGAAGTCGAGCGAAAGCCGCCGCCCCAGTCTTCGCGCTCGAACGCGAGTCCGAGCTCTTCGCAAGCCCAGAGAACCTTGCGAACGTTGATGGAGGCCGCGTAGCCGTAGATTTTCAGCATGGGCTAGAGGATACAATCCCACGGCATGAAGCACATCGTCATGACTCTCGCCCTGATCGCCCTCTCCACCTCGGCACCCTCTGCCGAGCCGGCGAGACCCTGTGACGCAAAGGAATTCCGTGCGTTCGACTTCTGGATCGGCGAATGGCGCGTGACCTGGAAGACGCCGCAAGGTCAACCGGCCGAGGGCCGCAGCTCGATTCAACGAATCGTTGGAGGATGCGCGATCGAAGAGCACTGGCAGGGCAAGGATGGCAGCGAGGGCAAGAGCCTCACCTTCTTCAACCCGGCCACGAAGAACTGGCAACAGACCTGGGTCGATGCTACGGCGCAACCGCTCATGTTCGAGGGCAACTTCGAAGGTGAGTCGCTCGTGCTGAAGACGAAGGTCGAGCACGGCGATGGCTTCGTGACGTATCACCGGATCACGTGGACGCCGCTGCCGGGCGGCGTCCGCCAGCACTGGCAGCAGTCAGCGAACGGCAAGGCGTGGGACACAGTGTTTGATGGCCGGTACTCGCCGGTCAAAAGTCCCTGACACACGCAGTGCGATAACCACCGACAGCAAGATTGCCGGTGGATCCTTTTCTGGTCGCGTCTCGTGTGACGGGTATGACCAGAACAATTCGCACGATCGACGCCCTCCTCGTCGAGCACCGCTCAATCGATGCTCAGGTCACCCTTTCGGCACTGCGACATGCGGCAACCGCCGATGCAAGATTTCTTCGGCTGAGAGATGGCAATGAGGCACTGCGATATCTGTTCGCCGTGGGCGAATTTGCGCGGCGCTCGCCGGCGATGCCGGGACTGGTGCTACTGGATGCTGAGATGCCGGTGGTCAGTGGGCATTGCGTGCTGGATGTGATCCGCGGGCATCCTGCAACGAGCGGCATGCGGGTCGTGCTGCTGACGACGGATACGCGGCCGAGATTTCAAGAACAGAATGAGTTCTCGCCGGATGGATATCTGATGAAAGCGCAGGACTTCGATCAGTACTGCGCAGCGATGGAGCTGACGCTGAAGCGATGGCTGCCGAGGATTCTGAAGGAGCATCACCAGCGGGCCTGGCCGGCGATCCAGCGGTTGACGCTGCGGAGCGTGTGAAGCGAGCGCCGGCGAAGAATCCGCCGGCGCTCTGCGTTCCTATAGCTGCGACGGCGGCCGCACGACGTGCTCGCGCAACGTGGCGTCGTCGAAGTGTCCCTTCGTCCAGTGCGTGATAGCACCTATATCGCCGCCTCGCAGCTCGCCCTGCGGCTCATTCTCCAGGACGGTCGTGCCGTTGACCTTGATCGTCGTGAAGATCCCCGAGCGAATCACCTGCACATCGAACCACGTATTGCGTGGAATGTTCTGCGTGCGGCTGCGAACCGGATAGCGCACGCCCTGGATGAACTTATTCAGCTGCATGACGCCGGTTGTCGAGAACACGACCTCGAAATAGTCCCCGGCATAAAGGCCGCCGCCCTGGTAGTTGTACAGCAAACCGACCCGATTACCCGAGGAACCGTATTCGTTGCGAA
>DATJIP010000264.1:0-22465 GCA_035493235.1 Steroidobacteraceae bacterium | reverse complement strand
GCAACATGTCCACAATCAACGTCGCCGACGAGCTTCCGCCGCCGCAGGACGGCAGCAGGGTTTCCTTGCTGCGCTACGTCGCGAATGCTCGCCCGCTGATTCTTCTGACGGCACCGTTGATCTATTCGATGATCGTGCCCTTCGCGCTGCTGGACCTCGGCGTGACGCTCTACCAGGTCGTGTGTTTTCCCGTCTACGGGATCGCCCGAGTTCGGCGTGCCGACTATATGATCTTCGATCGCGCGCGCCTGCCGTATCTCAATCTCGTCGAAAAGCTCAATTGCGCCTACTGCTCGTATGCCAATGGCGTCATCGGGTATGTACGGGAAGTCGCGGGCCGCACGGAGCAATACTGGTGCGCCATCAAGCACTCCAAGGCAGTGCCAGCGGCGCATGATCACTACGAGGCGTTCACCTCGTACGGAGACGCCGGCGCTTTTGAGACGAAGCGCGCAGCGTTACGCGACCAGCTCTCGCATTAGGAATTGTCGGCTCGACGCTCTTGCCTGCAATCAAGATCCGGGACTGCCGTGCGCTGGCGCAGCTCGCGCTGACTGGGCGCTATCCCGGTATTCACCCCGGTATTCACGCGCATGGTCCTGCAAACAGCGCTCCACGATGTCGAAGGCGTCGTGCAACGCCACGTTGACGTCGGCGTGTGCCGTGTCATGCATGCGCTCGCTATGCACGTTGATTTCCGCGCCGGGCACGCTGAGTGCGATCTTGACGCTGAACGGCGCGCCTTCTTGGCGGTGAGCCGCCGGTGCTTCGACGATCACCTGACAGCCGGTGATACGCTGGTGGAACCGCTCCAGGCGCTCCACATGCTCGCGCACGCGTGCTTCCACAGCCGCGCATGTCTGCAAGTGACGGTATGTGATTCGCAGTGGCCTTTGCATGATCTCTCCGCGCAGATACGTCGTATATCTTCGGCATACGCGGGCGCCGGTGCATGCGGAGTTCCCCGTTGTCGTTCGGTACCCGCCCTGATGGATCGAGCGCGGCGAAGTTAAGATGCTTGGAACTCTGGACGGAGGTTTCGATGCAGCTCTCCTTCTTCGGCGCAACCCAGACCGTGACCGGCTCGCGCTACCTGCTCAAGTGCGGCGAGCGTCGCGTTCTGGTCGATTGCGGGCTGTTCCAGGGCTACAAGCACTTGCGGCTCAAGAACTGGTTGCGGCTGCCGTTCGCTGCCAACGAAGTCGATGCGGTCCTGTTGACGCACGCGCACCTCGACCACAGCGGCTATCTGCCGTTGCTGATCAAGAACGGGTTCAAGGGACCGATCTATGCGACTAAAGCGACGCTGGAGTTGTGTCGCATTCTCCTGCCAGATAGCGGTCACCTGCAGGAGGAGCAGGCGCAGTTCGCCAACCGACATGGCTTCTCGAAGCATTCACCTGCGTTGCCGCTGTACACGGAGCAGGACGCGAACCGCTGCCTGAAGAATTTCCGCACGGTGGCATTCGAAGAAGACGTCGAGCCCGCGCTGGGTGTTCGCGCGGCATTCACCCATGCGGGGCACTTGCTCGGCGCTGCCAGCGTCCGCATCCAGCACGGCGGCCGATCCATCCTGTTCTCCGGAGATGTCGGCCGGCCACACGACCCGTTGATGAGGGCGCCGGCAGCGCCCGTCGCTGCAGACTATCTGGTCGTCGAGTCGACCTACGGCGACCGCATTCATCCGGCGTGCGATGCTCAGAGCGAGCTGCGCGATGTCATTCGCCGCACCTGCGCGCGCGGTGGCGTCACCATCATTCCGACTTTTGCGGTCGGGCGGGCTCAGCTGCTGTTGCTGCTGATTGCCCGGTTGCAGGCCGCCGGCGAGATTCCAGGCATCCCGGTGTATCTCGACAGCCCCATGGCCATCGATGCGACCGAGCTGTTCGCGCGATTCGGATCGGAGCATCGACTGTCGGGAAACGAGGCCGCGATCATGGGCCGCGTCGCTACATTGGTGCGAACGGCGGAGCAATCGAAAACATTGGATCGCCTGCGCGAGCCCGCGATCATTCTTGCGGCCAGCGGCATGGCCACCGGCGGGCGCGTCATGCATCACCTGAAAGTGTTTGCGACGGATGCGCGTAACACCATCCTCTTCTCAGGCTTCCAGGCTGGCGGTACGCGCGGCGCGGCTCTAGCGGCCGGCGCGCCGCAGATCCGCATCCATGGGGAGATTTTTCCCGTCCGCGCCGAAGTGGCGCAGCTACAGGCTGCATCCGGGCACGCCGATGCGAACGAGCTCATCGCATGGTTGCGTCAGATGCCTGCAGCGCCACGTCAAGTGTTCGTCACACACGGCGAGGCGAGCGCCAGCGATGTCTTGCGCCAGAGAATCCAGTCGGAATTGGGTTGGTCTGCGAAGGTCCCGGAGTATCGGGACGAGGAGTCGCTGTAACAGGCGAACGGGCGCGCGGGAAGTGCGTGCAACCTGCGGGGAATTCCGGGTTAGCTGCTGCCCATCGTGTGACTAGCATCGGTTCAACGGCAGACCGACGGGGTCTGCCTATCCGAGGTCACAGCCATGTACAGCAGGATTCTTGTCCCCGTAGACGGCAGCGCGCCCGCCAATCTGGCCTTGCTCGAGGCAGTCAAGCTGGTCAAGAGCGCGGATGGAAAGTTGCGCTTGGTCCACGTCGTGGACGAGTTCGTGATGGATGCGATGTACGCGGGTGCCTACTATCCGGACATGGTCGAGGCGCTGCGCGCCGTCGGTCAATCGATTCTTGACGGCGCCGTCGCGACGGCGCGCCAGCACGCAGTGGAGCCGGAGTCGATCCTGCTCGAGACAATGGGGCATCGCGTGGCAGACCACGTCGCATCGCAAGCAAAGACCTGGCCCGCGGACCTCATCGTGATGGGCACGCACGGCCGCCGCGGCATCCGCCGGCTGCTGATGGGAAGCGATGCGGAGCTGGTGCTGCGAACTTCCGCGGTGCCGGTCCTGTTCGTGCGAGGTCAGTCAGAGCCGAGCTGAGCGCTCACAGGCGGGCCCTGATCGCGTCAGCGACGCACTGAACTGCATGGGGCTCAGTCACCTCGATCGGTATCACGCATTGCTGCTCGGACGCCTCGAAGGGCTGGAACTCACGCAGCTGCTTGTCGAGGACGGCCAAGGATGCATCGGACGGGTCATCATGGCGCGCAGCGCGCTCCAGAACGTGGGCAGCCAGGTCGATCGGATCGTCCTGGCACGACACGATCAGGAAGCCTGCGCCAATGCGTTCTGCGAGAGTGCGAAATACCTCGCGATCGGTTGCTTCCAGGAATGCCGCGTCGACGATGACGTTCACGCCGGCACCCAGACAGTTTGCCGCGCACTCAGCCAGACGGCTGTAGGTCCGATGGCTGAACTCCGGGGAGTAGATACCCTGCCGGGCGGCTGCCGTGGCGGATTCCAGGGCGCCGATGCCCGCGAGTCGCTTGCGCTCGACATCCGAGCGTATTCGGATCGCTCGCACCTCGGGGACCAGGCGCTCGCTCATCCAGGATTTTCCGGAGCCCGACGCACCGTGCATCAGGATCAGCGTCGGTTGCCGCGGGGTCATCCAGCTGGCGGCTGCACGAATGCGCAGCTGGAGTCGAGCGTGGAGCTCGGCTTGCCTGGCCGGAACGCTCTCGGCAGTGATTGCATCGATTTTCGCCCGGACCAGAGCGCGATACACGGCATAGAACGGCAGGACCCGCAGGCCCTCGTAGTCGCCGGTGATTTCCAGGTAACGACTCAGCAGCAGGAAGGCGAGATCAGCTCGCTGGCGGCTGACGAGATCCATGATGAGAAAGGCCATGTCGTTCATCACATCGATCCAGCGCAACCGCGGATCGAACTCGACGCAATCGAACGCAATCAGGCGATCGTGCCATCTGGCGACATTGGCAGCATGCAGGTCACCGTGACACTCGCGCACGAAGCCGCCGCGCTCGCGCATCTGGAAAATGGGCTCGAGGGCGTGAGCGGTGTCGTGAGTCCAATCCACGAGTCGGCCCAGCTCGCGCACGGGTGCGAGCGGTCCGAGATGGGTGAGCAGCTGTGCCAGGTTGCCGAGCACGTTGTCGTACATCTGCTCGGTCTTCTGCGGAACATCGCTTGCTGGCGCTGCGGGTGCTTGCAAATGAAAACGCGCGAGCAGCTCGCCCAGTGCCACGATTTCCGCCGCCGAAACGTCGCAGTGTGCGAGCAGCTGTGGCAGCTCGGCCGCCACGTCAAACTGCTGCATCTGAACTGCATAGTCGACAACGGCGCCTTTGCCACCCACAACGAGGCCACCCTCGTCGCGAGTGATCGCGACGACGCCGACGTAAAGATCCGGCGCCAACCGGCGATTCAGACGCAGCTCTTCCGTGCAGAGCTGACGGCGTCGCTCCAGAGTCGAAGCGTCGATGAAATCGAACTTGACCGGCTTCTTGATCTTGTAGGCGTACGGTCCCGTCAGGACCACCCAGGAAATGTGCGTCTCGCGCAACTCCAGGCGTGTCACGGCATGCGGAAACACTCCTGGCTTCAGCAGCTCCTGGATTTCCAAGGGTGATTCAGGAGCTGTACGATGGATGCTCTGGCGCTGCATGACTGCTCACCTCCGCGAAGTGGCTAGCGTCTCGTCCTGTGCTCACGGACCTGCTCTTTGCCCACGACATCCAGCAAGCGGCTTGCCTGTGTCGCGTGCACGCGCAGAATGTCGTCCAAGGTGACGATGCCCAGTACGCACTGCTCGTCGTCCACGACCGGCACTCGGCGCACGCCATGCGTGGCCATGCGCTGCAAAGCTTCGGCGTAGTCCTCGGAAGCAGAGGCGATGACGAGTTGCGTGGACATGATCTCGCGCACCGTGGTCTTGCCGGGATCGCGCCCTTTCGCCACGACTTCCAGCACGATGTCACGATCCGTGATGATGCCCACCGGCTCGCGCTGCTCGTCGGCATTGTCGAGGACCACCAGGTCGCCGGTGTGATGCTGTCGCATCAGTCGAGCGGCCTCAGTGATGGTCAACTCGGGCGTGCACGATGCGACGTCGAGCACGCAGAGGTCTTTCAATTTCATGACGATTCACCTTTGACGTTTGCTTGCAGCGTTTTCAAGTTGCCAGTCCCTGCGCCAGCTCCAGCAATTGCAGATCCAGCGGCGCCGTGCGACCGGCGATTTCGCTCAGGGGCGTCATCGCAATCGCGCCGCGACGCAATCCGACGAGGACGCCGGTTTGCGCTGCGAGGAGCGCCTCGATCGAAGCGGCGCCGAGCCGGGTTGCGAGCATGCGGTCATACACGCCTGGAGCTCCGCCGCGCTGGACATGGCCGAGCCGCGTGATTCGCAGGTCCAAGCCGAGTTGCTGCCGCTGATCCCGGAAATAGTTCGACAGCGCGTCGACGCCGTGACGCGCCCCTTCAGCGACGACGACGATTGCGTGGCTCTTGCCTCGTTGGCGCGACGCCTGCAATTGCTGGGCAATTGCCTCGGGTGGCATATCGAGCTCCGGCACGACGATCGCTTCGGCACCTCCCGCAATCGCAACGACCGCTGCCAGGTAACCGGAGTGTCGCCCCATGACCTCGACCAGAAATACACGTCGATGTGACGCAGCGGTCACTCGCAGGCGATCGATTGCCTCCATCGCCGTATCGAGCGCAGTCGTAGTCCCGATGGAGACGTCCGTGCCGAGCAGATCGTTGTCGATGGTGGACGCTACGCCGAGCACATTCATGCCGCGCAGGGCGAGCGCGTGCGCGCCCGACTGGGAGCCGTTGCCGCCGATCACAATCAGCGCATTGATATCGCGACGACGCAGTTGCTCGAGGGCGGCGGCTTGTCCTTCGCTGGTCTTGAACTGCGGACAGCGGCTCGTGCCCAGCATCGTGCCGCCCTGGTGGATGATGCCGCCGACATCGCGCGGCCCGAGCGGGAGAAAGTCGCCGGCAATGAGGCCTTCGTAGCCGTTGCGCACGCCGAACATCTCGCAGGAGTGCAGCACGCCGCTGCGAACGACGGCGCGAATGGCCGCGTTCATGCCGGGTGCGTCCCCGCCGCTAGTCAGCACTGCAACACGCTTCATGACCTGTGGATCCCTTGAAATGCCGCCCCGCTCAGCAGAGTACGCGCCGACGGGGAAGCAGGAACCCGCGTCTTCCCGAGAGCGGCTAAGCGGCGGCCCCTAGCGAGCGCCGAAGCGATAGGTCAACTGGGCGCTGATGATGTCGATGTCCGAATGCTGCTCGCCGAGCAGCAGGCCCGATACCGCCGTGTTGCCGGCATTCTGATTGAGCGGGACCGTATCGCTGAACAGGTGCGCGTAGGCGAAGTCGAAAGCGAGCGCCTGCGATGGCTGCCAGCGCGCACCGATTGCGGCCCAGGTGCGGTTGGTGTCCGGTAGGCGGGGAGTGCGAGTCTCGTCTGGCACCGGCGTAGTGTCATAGGCGAGGCCCGTGCGCAGCGTGAGTTGGTCGTTCAGCTCGTACGTAGCGCCGAGGGCATAGCGCATCACATCGCGCCAGCGCTCGGGTGTGACTGATACTGTTGCCCCTGAATCGCGCACGACGCGCAGTTCCTGCACGCTGCTCCAGCCCGTCCACGCTACGTCGGCCAGAACGGCGAGCTTCGGATTCACGCTCTGGCGCAGCGACAGTATCGCGGAATCCGGCACTTTCAGATCGACCGACACCGGGCCTGACGACAGCGGCGCCCCGCTCGCGGAGGCGGCAGCAACGATGCCGGCGCCGATTGGGTTGGGTATCGCCGCCGGCGGCGTGAAGTTAATAGTTCCGCCGACGTTGTACTCAACGGCGGAGCGGTATGCGAGGCCGATCCGTGTCGCATTCGACACGTCGAACAGGAAGCCGACGTTGAATCCCCAGCCCGTATCGTCGCCGCGAACGCGCGCATCGCCTTCCAGGCCGACGTTGGCGGCGATGACGCCCGGTGCTGCCGCTGCGGGCAGCTGCCCGCGCGCGACGAGCTGTTGAACGCCTTGCGCGACGGCTGCCGAGTAGTTCACCGCGTTGGTGAGCTCGGCCTGCAGATGCTGATAGCTGACGCCCGCGCCGACCGAGAAGCGATCGTTGACCTGCCACGCGATCGACGGATTGAAATTGATCGTCTTGATCTCGGAGTGCACTGCCTGGAAGCGGCCGACCCACCCGTCTTCGTACACGAGCTGCAGGCCGAACGGCGCGTTGATGCCCAAGCCGATCGTGACATCGTCCGTCAGCGGCGTGGTCAGATACACGCCCGGCACGAAGTTCCAGCCGCCCGCGTCCCCGCCCGTGCCGCCGGACGGCTGTCCGAATGCGGCGGTCGAGCCCGCGTTGCTGAACTCGGAAGTGATCTCGATGCCGCTGGCGAGCCCCGCGGCGAGCTGATTGCCCTCGATCAGCGTCATGCCTGCCGGGTTGAAGAACAAGGTCGTCGCATCGTCCGCCGCTGCAGCGGTACCCGCAAACGCAGTGCCGAGCCGGCTCGCGCTCTGCTCGAGCAGCGCAAATCCCGAAGCGTCCGCAGTGCTGGGACCGACGGCCGACGCTGCGAGCAACGCAGCAAGTGACACACGATTGTAGAGAGGGTTCATGACTCGGTCCTCATTCCAGCTTGGGGATCGAGTCGAACACGAATCGCGTGTTCATCCCATCAGGAAATGATGCGAGTCGCTACGCGGTGCCTGCAATCAGATCTGCCGCTTTCTCGGCGATCATGAGGGTCGGTGCATTGGTATTGCCGCTGACGATGGTCGGCATGATCGACGCATCGATCACGCGCAAGGCGCTTATGCCGTGCACGCGCAGTGCTGCGTCCACGACGGCGTGTGCATCTGTTCCCATGCGGCAGGTGCCGACGGGATGGTAGATCGTCTCGGCTTTCTCGCGGATGAACCGCGTCAGGTCGGCGTCGCTGCTCGCCTCGGCGCCAGGAAAGACTTCAGCGCCGCGATAGGCGTCGAACGGCGCGGATCCCAGGATCTCCCGAGAGCGCCGCGCGGCTTCCAGCAATACGGCAAGATCGCCGGGCTCGCGCAGATAGTTTGCAAAGATCAGCGGCGCGTCGTCGCAGCGGGCGGAGCGCAGGCGGATTCGTCCGCGACTTCGAGGCCGCAGGTAACAGGCGTGCAGCGTGAAGCCGTGGCCGGGCAGGCGGTGGCGGCCGTGATCGTCGAGCTGCGCGGGCACGAAGTGCAGCTGGATGTCTGGACGTCCGTCGACCGCATGCGAGCTGCACAGGAACGCACCTGCCTCGGCGACGTTGGAAACGCCAGGGCCGCGCTTGCTGAGTAGATATCGCAGCGCCACGCCAGCTTCCTGGATCACGTTGAAATCGTAAGTGACCGCTTGCCGGCTCTTGTACAAAGTGCAGACGTCGAGGTGATCCTGCAGATTGGCTCCGACTCCAGGTAGATCGACAGCGATGTCGATACCGAGCTCGCGCAGATGATCTGCCGGCCCGATGCCCGACAGCATCAGCAGCTGCGGCGAGTTGACGGCGCCCGCGCATAGCAGAATCTCGCCCTCGCAACGAGCAACGTGGCGCTTGCCGTTGCGACGATACTCGACGGCCGTCGCTCGTCCGCACTCGATCAGCACTCGCTCAACCAGGCTGTTCGTTGCGATCCGCAAGTTCGGCCGAGATCGTGCGGGATCGAGGTACGCGACGGCAGCACTGCAACGGCGACCCTCGCGCTGTGTGACCTGATAGTGACCCACTCCTTCCTGGCGCGCGCCGTTGAAATCTTCGTTGAGCGGCAGGCCGACGGATACGCCCGCGGCGACGAACGTATCGGTGAGCGGATTGCGGCTGCGCAGATCTTCCACCGCGAGCACACCGTCGGCGCCGTGGTACACCGATGCGCCATGCTGCTGTCGCTCAGATTTGCGGAAGTAGGGCAGAACGTGCTCGTAAGCCCAACCCGTTGCGCCGCCGCGCTGCCATTCGTCGTAGTCCTGCGGCTGTCCGCGCACGTAGCACATCGCATTGATCGAGCTGGAGCCACCGAGCACCTTGCCGCGCGGCCAGTACAGCCGGCGACCGTTCAGCGCGGGCTCCGGCTCGGTCGAATAGTGCCAATTGATGCGGCGGTTGTGCACCAGCCGGGCGATGCCGGCCGGCATGTGAATGAGCGGATTCACATCGCGCCCACCGGCTTCCAGCAGCAACACGCGGCGCTTCGGGTCTGCGGAAAGTCGATTGGCGAGCACGCAGCCGGCCGAGCCGGCACCGATGATGACGAAGTCGTAGGCAACTGCGGCGGACACGTGCGTGCGGCTCACGAAGTTCGAGCAGTTCGGGGCGGACTATCGATCTGAAATGGATCGGCGCTGCCTGCAAGCAGGCGCTGCATGACAGCCGTCTCGCGCTGCTGGATGTTGCGCAGTAGCTCCTGCGCGCCGCCCATTGCCTTGAATGCGCGGTAGCCGCGCTCCAGGAACTCCTGCAACGTATTGACGCCGATCATGCGGGCAGGGAGTCGGGCGGCGCGCAGCGCAACGCCGATTCCGGCAACGTTGATCAACGCGTCGAGCTCGCGACCAGTGGCAAGTGTCAGCCAGATCTGCCTCTGTCGATCCTCGCGCCTGTCCGCGCGGCGGTATGCGGCAGCATACGACGCTACCGTCAGGTTCGCCGTGCCGAGCGCCGCGAGCATTGCGAGATCGAGTGACTGGCTGAGCGCTTCGAGCTCCAGTGCGTGCATCACCGCCTGCAAGGCGCGTTCGCCGAGCAGGCGTTGCCATTGATTCAGCACCTTCTTCAGATCGCGGTGGCGCTGCGTGAAATCGTGCGGGCCATAGAGGTCCTCGATGAAGAATGCGAGTGCCGCGCGGTGCCTGGGATCCGTTGCGAGGTCGGCGTAAGTCAGCTGCAGGCGCTCCACCTGCCAGCGCTGCAGTGCCTGGAGTCGGCCGAGCTTGCTGGGGTCCTGCGCGACCTGCGCGCGGGTCGCCGCTATCTCGTCAACGAGTGCCAGTGCCGACTTCGTCATGACGATCCTTCTGCGTTTCCTCGACCAGAGCGCGCCGCAGGATCTTGCCGATGTTCGTCTTCGGCAGCGTCGGGCGAAATTCGACGTACTTCGGCACCTTGTAGCCCGTCAGGCGCTCGCGGCAGAACTCGCGCACCTGCTCGACGGTCAGGGTTTCGCGGGCCACCAGGAATACCTTGACTGCCTGGCCCGAGCGATCGTCGGGCACGCCGATACAGCCAGCCTCGATGACGGCGCTGTGCGTGGTGAGCACGGTCTCGATCTCGTTCGGGAAGACCTTGAACCCCGAGACGATGATCATGTCCTTCTTGCGATCGACGATCCGGACGAAGCCCTCATTGTCCACCGTGGCGATGTCGCCGGTGTGCAGCCAGCCGTCCGCGTCGAGCGTCTTGGCGGTTTCCTCCGGCATCTGCCAGTAGCCGCGCATGATTTGCGGGCCGCGCGCGCACAGCTCGCCCTCTTTGCCGGGCTCGACCTCCCGCCCTTCGTCGCGGATCGACAGTTCTGTGGAGGGCACTGGCACGCCGACGCTGCCGATGCGAGACGCGTTGGGCAGGTTGCACGTGACGACCGGCGAGGCTTCGGTCAGTCCGTAGCCTTCGATGAGATCGCGACCGGTCGTCCGGGTCCAGCGCTCTGCCACGCTCGGATGCAGAGCCATCCCGCCGGCGATGCCCAGTTTCAGTTTCGAGAAGTCGAGGCGCGCGAACCCCGGATGCTCCAGCAGCGCGTTGTACAGCGTGTTGACGCCGGAGATGAACGTGAATTGCCAGTGCCCGAGCTCGGCGATGAAGGCCGGGATGTCGCGTGGATTGGTGATCAGCACGCCCAGTCCGCCGTGCTTGGCGAACGTCAGGCACGCGGTCAGGCAGAAGATGTGATAGAGCGGCAGCGGCGTGATGACGACCTCGGCGCCGTCCTCGATGATCGAGCCCCACAGCGCCGAGATCTGCTCCAGGTTCGCGACGACATTGCGATGCGACAGCATCGCGCCCTTGGCGACGCCGGTCGTACCGCCCGTGTACTGCAGGAATGCCAGATCCTCGGCCTCGATCGGCGGCGGCGCGAACTGCAGGCGCGAGCCGCCCTCGAGCACATCGCGAAACGCTACGGCGCCGGCGATGTGATAGGCGGGCACGAGCTTCTTCACGCGTCGCGCCGCCCAGCTGACGATCGCGCCCTTGGGGAATCGCAGCAGATCTCCGAGCTGGGTCACGACGACGCTGCGCACGCTCGTGCGTGCGATTACTTTCTCGACTACGTGCGCGAAGTTGGCGAGCACCACGATGCAGGTGGCTCCGGAATCGCGCAGCTGGTGCTCGAGCTCACGCGCCGTGTACAGCGGATTCGTGTTGACGACGACCAGCCCCGCGCGCAACGCGCCGAACAACGCAACCGGATACTGCAGGACGTTCGGCATCATCAGTGCGATGCGCTCGCCTTTGCGCATGCCGTTCGCCGTCAGCCAAGCGGCGAAATCGCGCGAACGCGCGTCCACTTCGGCGTAGCTGAGCGTCGTGCCCCAGTTGTGGAATGCAGGGCGCGCGGCGAAACGCTCGCAGCTGCGGCGGAACAGGTCGACCAGAGTCGTCCCGGCGGCGAGCGAAATCTCGGCAGGCGTGCCTTGCGGATACCGAGCGAGCCAGATCCTTTCCATAAAATTCTCCCCGAGCGCGGTGACTGAGCGGTTGCTCAACACTAGTCCCCGCGCGCGGCCGTCGCCATGCGACCCTCGCGTAGTCGATCAGGGGAACTCACTCGAAGTAACGGCGCACGCTGCACGTGCGCGGGCTGGTTCAACGCGCGGCGATCCAGCGGGACAGGCGACTCAGCGTGTCGCTCAGTTCCGTCGTCGTCACGGTGCCGCACGGCACTGACGTCACGCAGGCATCGACGGTGCGCGCGGCGTCGGTGAGTCGGTCGAAGCGCAGGGAGACGCCGTGTCGCTGGAGCAGCGGTGTCAGTGCGTCGGCATGAGCAAGCAGATCACGCCGAGTCTGTTGATAGGCATGGTTCGCCAGCCGGCGGCGCTCGACGTAGCGGAACACGTTGGTGAAGAACATCACGTCGTCGTCGCGATCGGGTTCGAACAACATGCGGTCGCTGTGCGGATAGCGGTCCCGATAGGCCGCCATGCCGACCTGCATTCGCGACTGGATCAGTGCGCGAAAGGTCTGGGAGAGCACCGTGGTGAGACCGTCGTCTGCCAGGTCGTGCGGCTGGCGACGGCGCGAACGCGAAGCGTCGAACGTGACCAGCGGATTGACGGATATGACCAGGTCCGCGCCGTTGTCGAGCACCAGCGACGCGTGCACTGTCCTGAGCAGCGCACCATCCACATACGTGTGCCCTTCGAAGCGGACCGGCGTGTACAGGCCGGGCAGCGCAGTGCTGGCACGGATCGCCTCGGAGATCGGCACATGATCGTAGCCCTTCTCGCCGAAGCGCACTTCGGTGCCGGTGTTCAGATCCGTGGCTATGATCCGCAGGAGCGTACGCAGCTTGCGAAAGTCGTTGCTGCGGCCCTCGGCGCTCAGTATCCGGCGCAGATACTGCTCGAACGGTCGGTTGTCGAACACGCCGGTCGGAATCGCGCGGAGCAGCGGGCTGAGCACAGCAGCCCAGTTCTGCCGCTGCGGGTCGAGCAGCCCCTTCATCACCTGCGCTACGAGCCTCGGTATGCGAGCGGCACGCTCCAGGTATTCCTCGAACGCCGGACGCATCAGCGTGCCGGGCGTGAGCGGATACGGGCCGGCATCGTCGTCGACGAAAAACAGGCGCACCATCTCCGTCGTCGTGATGCCGTTGGCGAGCGATGCGGCGATGATGGCGCCGGAACTCACGCCGACATAGCCCTCGAGCTCGGACAGGTTCAAGCCCTGGGTGCACTCCGCAAGCGCGTGCAGGCACCCGAGCTGATAGAAAGCGCCCAGAGGTCCGCCGCCAGCGAGCGCCAGCGCGATACGTCGCCCGCTGGCTCGTTGTCTGGCGGCGGGTTCCACCGTCAGCATGGTGCGCTACTCAGAACACTGCGGTTTCGTCGGAGACCGGTGCAGCTGCCGACGCCGCCTTGCGAGAACTCCCGCCGGACTTGCTGCGCGTAAGCGCGTGCACCGAC
Source organism: Steroidobacteraceae bacterium (assembly GCA_035493235.1). Lineage (GTDB taxonomy): Bacteria > Pseudomonadota > Gammaproteobacteria > Steroidobacterales > Steroidobacteraceae > Steroidobacter. Next base: position 9,391 of record DATJIP010000264.1, on the reverse strand, counting down.
TGATTCAACTCGTTCACCTTGCGCGACAGCGCGTTGATCTCCTTGGAGGTCGGCATGCCGAGCTGCTGCAGGGCCTTCTGCACGCGGCTCTGGAAGATGGCTTCCAGGTTTTCCAGCGTTTCGCCTGCCTTGCCGCGCACTTCGGCCGTACGCGCATCGACTGTTTCGCGCAAGCCTTCCCATGCGCCTTTGACCAGCCGGGTCGCGTTGGCCCGCTGCCGTTCCTCGAGCGAGCCGCCTTCCTCGACCAGGCTTTCGAACAGCTTCGGTCCTTCGCGCTGAGCGCGCGCCAAGGCGCCGATCCCGGCCAGCCAGATGTGATGTCCCACTTCGATCGCGTTCGCCATCGGTGTCTTGGTCACGGCAGGCGCGCGTTTGCCCTTGCCTTTACCTTTACCCTTCGTTCGCACAGCCATGTTCGCTCTCCTCGAATGTATTGATCGGTCAATCAGCGTCGCGCATGCAGCGATGCATGGCGAACGGGGCCAGTGTGCGAGCGCAGTGGTCGGTCGCGGTATAGCGAAATCCCACACGTCCCTACGGAGAGGTCCGGCAGCGGCTCAACCGAGTCGTGTCGCCAGCTGCCCGGTTACCGCGCATAGCAGCAGCTTTTCGAACTCCTCGGCGAAGCAGCGCGCGACCTCGCGTGGCGCCGGGATGAGATTGCGGTCAGCGGAGAATCCGAAGTGCACACGTCCGTCATAGGTAAGCAGGCTGATGCCTACCGCGATGCTGCCGGCCTGCGGCACCCAGAAGAACTGCTGCTCGATGCGGGCGCCGGCAAGATACAGTGCCTGGCGTGGCCCCGGGACATTGGAGACCACGACGCTGGCCTTGCTCGTGAACAGCTCGATGGCGCGGTCCTCGACCACGCCCGGCAGCAGTCCCATGGCAGTCAGCAGCCACAGCGCGACGATTGCCTGCGAGGAGTGCTTCAGCTTCTCCATGTCGTGATGCACAGCGTACAGCCGCGCGAGAGGATTGCGCTCGCCGATCGGCAGGCTGGCGAATACCAGCCCGAACTCGTTGCCAAGCTTCGGTTGCTCCTCGATCGTGCGCAGATTGACCGGAACCAGCGCACGAATGACGACGCCATCGATGCTCGCGCCGCCACGCCTGAGGTGCGATCCCAGCGCTCCGGCCGCGGTTGCCAGCAGCACGTCGTTGATCGTGCAACCAAACGCCGCGGCAACAGTCTTGACCTCCAGCAGCGGCAGCGGATCTCCCCAGGCCATCTGTTTGTGCACGCCGAGCCGTCCCTTCAGCGGCGTCGCAGGATCCTCGGGCAAGAGTGCGATGTCGGCGAGCTCGCGGCTCGCCACCGCGATCTGTCGCGCCATCAGGGCCGCCTGATCAGGATGCGCCAGCGTGTGCAGCGACGCGCCGACCAGATCGGCGGCGCCCTGGCTTGCCCGCTGCATGACCGAGATCGCGGAGCCGGCCAGGTTCGTCAGCGGCGCGATCAGCGAGAGCAGACCCGGCGAACTCCCGGCAGTCACGGGGGACTTGCTTGCACTGCCGGCCGGTGCCGCGCCAGGCGCGGGATCGGTGAGTGAAAGAAGTACACGCATCAGCGCAATCCCGTCCGCATAGCAATGATGGAAGCGCGCGATCACTGCGCTGCCCTTGCGGTAGTGCTCGATCAGGTGGATCTGCCACAGCGGGCGGCGCGGATCGAGTTGCGTGCTCGCGAGCTTGCCCGCGGCGGCCTCCAGCTGCGCCTGCCCGGCGCGCGGCGGCAGTTTCAGCGACCGCACGTGCGCATCGAGACTGAAATGGCGGTCCGACTGCCAGTGAGTGCCCAACGCGTCGTGCACCGGCAACTCCCGGAACCGTTCGAAGCGCAGCAGCCGCTCCTGCACCAATGCGCGCAGCTGGTCGTGCCGGACGCGCCCGCTCAGGATCAGCACGCCGACGATCGTCATGCGGTTGGTCGCGCGTTCCATCCGCAGCCACGCCAAGTCAACGCCGCTCATCGGTTCGACGCTCATGCAGGCATGGAACGGCGAATCGCCCGAGGTGTAAAGCGCGCCTGACCCTGAGCGCTTACGGGCTACTCCTCATATCTGCTTCGAGCGCGCCTTCGTAGCCTGAAACCCATCCGCATCATCGGCGAGGATCATGAGCTGCTTCATCACCGGTGCGACCGGTTTCATCGGCCGCTATCTCGTCAGAGAGTTGCTGGCGCGCGGCGGCGACGGCTCGGTGTTCGTGCTCGTGCGCGGAGCATCGCAACAGAAATTGGCGGAACTGAAGCAATGGTGGGGAGCGGGCGCCGACAGCGTCATTGCCATCGATGGCGATCTGAGTGCGGCCAACATGGGCGTGTCCGCCGCCGATCGCGACTGGTTGCGCGGCAGAGTCACGCATTTCTTCCATCTCGCTGCGCTCTACGATCTCGATGCCAGCGCCGAGTCCATGCAGCGAGCGAATGTGGAGGGTACGCGCCACGCACTGGAGCTCGCGCAAGCGATCGGCGCGAGTCACTTTCATCACTGCAGCTCGATCGCCGCCGCCGGTCTGTACGACGGCGTGTTCACCGAGGACATGTTCGAGGAAGCCTGCGGTCTCGATCATCCGTACTTCCGGACCAAGCATGATGCCGAGGCACTGGTGCGCAGGCAGCGGCGCATTCCCTGGCGCATCTACCGGCCCGGCATGGTGATCGGCGATTCGCGCACCGGACACATCCCGAAGGTCGACGGTCCGTATCACTTCTTCAAGGCGCTGCAGATCCTGCGTCATCACCTGCCACCGTGGCTGCCGACGATCGGGCTGGAGGGCGGCTACGTCAATGTCGTGCCCGTCGACTACGTGGCTGCGGCGATGGTGCAGTTGGCCCACGCCGATGGTCAGGACGGCCGTTGCTTTCACTTGACTGACCCGCAGCCCCGTCACGCGGGAGAAATTCTCAATCTATTCGCACGGGCGGGCCATGCACCGGTCATGGGGCTGCGTCTCGACGCCGAGCTGTTCAGGCTCGTGCCCAATGGCGTGACCAGCGCCTTGCAACATCTCGAAGCGTTGCGACCGGTTGCGGATCAACTGCTGGAAGATCTGCAACTGCCGCGCAGTGTTCTGCGGTTCCTGAACATGCCGACGCTGTTCGACAACCGGCGCACCAGCGCACTGCTGCAGGGAACGGCTGTCCGGCTGCCGCGCCTGGAGGAATATGCCTGGCGTGAATGGGACTACTGGGAGCGCAACCTCGATCCGGATCTGTCGCTGGACCGCAGCCTGAGCGGCGCGGTCGCGAACAAGCGCGTGTTGATTACGGGCGGCAGCTCCGGCATCGGGCGCGCCACGGCGCTGCGGCTTGCCGAAGCGGGAGCGCACGTTCTCATCGCCGCACGCGACCGGCGCAAGCTCGACAGCATCGAGACTGAGATCCGCTCGCGCGGCGGAGCGGTGAGCACGTACGCCTGCGACATCACCGACGCGGCGGCCAGCGCCGAGCTGACGCGCCAATTGCTCGCCGAGCCGGGTGGCGTCGACATCCTGATCAACAACGCCGGTCACTCGATCCGCCGTTCGATAGCGATCTCCTGCGAACGGCTGCACGATTACGAGCGGTTGATGCAGCTCAACTACTTCGCGGCCGTCCGCCTGACGCTCGCACTGTTGCCGCACATGGCTGCACGGCGCAGCGGGCACGTCATCGTCATCTCCTCGATCGGCGTCCTCAGCAACGCACCGCGCTTCTCCGCGTACATTGCCTCCAAGGCAGCGCTCGAAGCGTTCGCGCGCTGCGCGGCCGCCGAGTACCGCGACCAGGGCGTGCACTTCACGGTGATCAACATGCCGCTGGTGCGCACGCCGATGATCGCGCCGACTCGCGCCTATGCGCAGTTGCCGGCGAAGTCACCGGAGGAGGCGGCCAGTCTGATAGCGGACGCGATCGTTCACAGGCCGCCGCGCGTTGCGACGCGTCTGGGCATGTTCGCCCGCGTGCTGGAGCTGTTCGCGCCGAAGCTCGCAGACGCCATCAACAACGTCTCCTTCCACATGTTTCCTGATTCGCAGATCGCGCGCGGTGTCGATGCAGCAGAGGAACCGCCGACAGAGCAAGCTGTTGCGTTCGCGAAGCTGCTGCATGGGCTGCATTGGTGAGCATCGGTCCCGCGCCAGCAGCTTGACAGGCTTTCCCGAGAGCACCTAAGCGGGGTTCCGGATGTTGGAGCGAGTTCGCGTAGCGTTACCTTGGCAATCATGCAACCGCTTCCACATCTCTATTCGGTAACAGGGCGCGCCCCCGCCGCCGGGCAAGTGATCCTGAGTACGCCGGGTGCTCCTGCTCTGGCGAGCGCAGCGCCGTCGCAGTTTGGCGGGCCGGGAGACCAGTGGTCGCCAGAGTCGCTGCTCGTAGCTGCATTTTCCAGTTGCTTCATTCTGAGCTTTCGCTCCGTCGCCCGTGCCTCGAAGCTGGAATGGATCGGCATGGAGTGCGCCGTCGAGGCCACCCTCGGGCGCATCGAAGGGGTTACGCAGTTCACTCGTATGGTCGCGCGCGTAACGCTGACGGTTCCGGAGTCGGCCGCAACGGCGCTCTATGAGCGCGCGCTCGCCAAAGCGGAGCACGGATGTCTCGTCGGCAACTCCCTGCGCTGCCCGCGTGAGCTGCAGATCGAGCTTGTGAGAGAGCCAGCGGTGCAGCTGCAGGCTCAGGCCGTCTAGCGTCGTCGAACGACGGAGTTGTCATGCGCAAGATGATGGGAGCAGCGATAGCGACGTCTTTCGGTCGACCGCTGATTCTGAGCGACGTCGCAATACCGTCTCCCGGCCCGGGAGAACTGCTCGTCAAAGTCGCAGCTTGCGGCGTATGTCACACGGATCTTCACGCGGTCGACGGCGACTGGCCCGTGAAGCCGAAGCTGCCATTCATTCCTGGTCACGAAGTCGTCGGCCACGTGGCAGCGGTCGGCCAGGGCGTCACGCAGCACCGGGAAGGTGACGCCATTGGCGTTGCGTGGCTGCATGACGCGTGCGGTGCCTGCGAATACTGCGGCACTGGACGCGAGACCCTTTGCCTAGGCCAGCACAATACCGGCTATAGCATCGACGGCGGCTATGCGGAGTACATGCTTGCAGTTGCCGACTATGCCGTGAAGTTGCCTCGAGGATTGGATCTGCTGAGTGCTGCTCCGATTCTCTGCGCCGGCGTGACTGCTTACAAAGGCATCAAGGAAACCGACACGAAGCCGGGCGACTGGCTGGCGATCAGCGGCGTAGGTGGGCTCGGCCACGTCGCCGTGCAATACGCCAAGGCGATGGGTCTGCACGTCTTGGCCATCGACGTATCCGACGACAAGCTGGCGCTCGCACGACGGCTCGGTGCCGACATGACGTTGCATGCCGCGGTGCCGGACCTGGCGGCAGACGTGTCGCGGCGCACGGGCGGCATGCACGGCGCACTGATCACAGCGGTTTCCGCGCCGGCGTTCGCCCAATGCCTGAGCCTGCTGCGGCCGGGGGGCACGATGAGCATGGTCGGGCTGCCGCCAGGTTCGTTTGCGTTGCCGATCTTCGAGGTCGTACTCAAGCGTCTGACCGTGCGCGGCTCGATCGTCGGCACGCGTCAGGATCTGGCGGAGGCGCTGATGTTCGTTGCCGAGGGCAAGGTCAGCGCCCAGGTCGAGAGCCGCCCCTTGAGCGAGATCAACGGCATATTTGCCGAGCTGAAGGCGGGACGCGTGCGCGGACGTATCGTGTTGCAGATGCATTGATGCGCTGTGAGTTGGCTCGCTGCACTCATTTGTTCCGCAACAGCATTCCCGACGCGAGCACGAGCGAGACGCTCGCAACGATCACCGTGAGCACGGCAGCGAGGGAGGGCTGCGCAAAACGGAAAATCGCCGCCGCGCTCGGCACGTACATCGCGATGCCCAGCGCGACGCAGGTGAGCGCTGCGATCCACCAGTAGACGCGGTTGGGCTTGACGATGATCCGCGCGAAGCTCTCGCTGCGCGAGCGGCTGACGAAAATCAACGCCAGGTTGGCAGCGACAATGGCAAGGAACGCCAGGGCTCGCGCCTCGCCTTCCGAGCCCGCCCGCAGAGTGAAGCCGTAAACGATCGCGCTCAGCAGCAGCACGATCAGGCCCAGCGACAGGCTTCGTTTGAGCATCGATGTCGAAAACAACGATTCATCCCCACGCCGCGGCTTGCGCTTCATGATGTCCGGCGCCTCCGGATCCGCCTCGAACACGAACGCACAGGCGGGATCGATGACGAACTCGAGAAACAGCACGTGCATCGGGAAGAACAGCAACGGCCAGCCGAACAGCACCGGCAGCAGCCCCAGCCCGGCGATCGGAATGTGCACGGCGACGATGTAGCTCATGGCGTGACGGATGTTGCTGTAGATCCGCCGGCCCAGGCGCACTGCCGCCACCAGCGATGCGAAATCGTCGTTGACCAGCACGAGGGCTGCAGCTTCACGGGCGACATCGGTGCCGCGCCCGCCCATCGCCACGCCGATGTGCGCGGCGCGCAGCGCCGGGGCGTCGTTGACACCGTCGCCGGTCATCGCGACGACCTCGCCATTTGCCTTGAAGGCCTGCACCAGGCGCAGCTTGTGCTCGGGCTTGGCTCGCGCATAGATATTGATGCGGCGCGCGCGCAAGCACAGTTCTTCGTCCGAGAGAAGCTCCAGCTCAGCCCCTGTCAGCACGCCGTGGCGAGTATCGAATCCGGCTTGCGCAGCGATCGCCAGCGCCGTTCCGGGATGATCGCCAGTGATCATGACCACCCGAATCCCGGCCTGTACGCACTCGGCGAGCGCTTGCGGCACGTCGCTGCGCAGCGGATCCGCCAGACACAACAAGCCGGTCAGTTCGAGCTCGAAATCCCGCGGCGTAGCCGGGAGCGCTGTCAGTGTAAAGGTACCCCGTGCAACCGCCAGGACTCGCAGTCCACCGTCGGCATGAGCCGCTGCTCGCTCGAGCAGGCTGGCGCGCGCATCGGCCGTCAGTCGACACAGATCGACTACTGTCTCCGGCGCGCCTTTCACGGCGACTTCAAAGTGCGTGCATCCAGATTGCTGCCAGACATGCGTGACCGCGAGCAGTTCGGGCGTGAGATCGTATTCCCTGACCAGATTCATGGTGTCGAGGCGCTCGGCGCTCGCGGGAATCCACCGGCGCGCCGCTTCGTGAATTGCACGCTCCATGGGATCGAATGCATCGCGCTCGCTGGCGGCGAGCGCAGTCGCCAGGACCGATTGCGCAGTCTCGTTCAATGTGGGGTCGCCCTGTCGCATGTCGCAGCTGCCGTGGTCCGTTTCGATCAGCGCGACGCGCATCCGGTTCTCGGTCAACGTGCCAGTCTTGTCCACTGCGAGCACGGTCGCGGCGCCAATCGATTCGACGGCAGGCATCCGGCGCGTCAGGACGCCGGCGCGCGAGATGCGCCAGGCACCCATTGCAAGGAAGACGGTCAGTACCACAGGAAACTCTTCGGGGAGAATGCCCATCGCAAGCGTTACGCCGGCGAGCACACCGCCCAACCAGTCTGTGCGCGCCACTGTGTAGATGACTGCGATTGCTGCGCAGATGAGCAACGCGCTGAGCGCGACCCACCGAACGACACTACGCACCTCGCGAAACAAGGGCGTCGTTTCGTCGGTGAGCGTCGAGAGCGCGTGACCGATCCGGCCGATCTCGGACCGTACGCCCGTTGCCTGCACCTCCGCGGCGCCGAAGCCGCGTACCACGAGACTGCCGGAGTAGACGCGTGCACCCTCGCTGCTGCCGGCGGTCTTGTCGACCGGCAGAGACTCTCCAGTGAGGATTGATTCATCGACGCTCAACGCGGTGGCGCTGAACAGGACGCCATCGGCGGGAACGCGGTCGCCCTCACGCAGCAGGACGATATCCCCCGCGACAACCTCACTGCCGGCGATGCGCTGTTCGACCCCATCTCGGATGACGAGTGCGCGCGGGCTCGACAAGTCGCGCAGGGCCACAAGCGCGCGCTCCGTGCGGCGCTGCTGCAGCACTGTGATCACTATGATCACAACGATCGATGCCGCGAGCACTGACGCTTCCCGGATGTCGCCGAGAACGATGTAGATCGCCGCTGCAGCGATCAGCAGCAGAAACATCGGCTCGCTCAGCACTTCGCGGACGATTGCGAGCAGGTTGCGCGGGCGGTGACCGGGCAGCTCGTTGGGCCCGTCCGCATGCAGGCGGCGCGCAGCTTCGGTTGCACTCAAACCTGCGCGATCGCGGCTCAGCGACGGAGCGAAGAGCATCATCGCACTACTGTCGCTCTCAGGCGGCTGAAGCGCCACCGCCACAGCCATGCAATCTCTCCGGTGATCTACGTAACCCACCCGGAACTCTCACGGCTGCGCCCACAGCTGACGGATGTCAGTCTTTCCCCGGCGGTCAACAGAGCTCGGTCATGGTAGCTGAGCCGCAATGAGGGCAAGTGATGTCGCAGACGCAGGATCGGTGGGAAACGCACTGGGATGCGGGCCACAACTGGGCGCTCGTACTGGCGGCCGGAGAGGGCAGTCGGCTGCAAGCGCTGACGATGACCGCATCAGGCGTGGCTGTTCCCAAGCAGTTCTGCTCCCTCGGAGAGGGCAGCTCACTGCTTCATAGTGCGATCCGACGTGCTCAGGCTGTCGCCCCGCCGGAACGGACTTGTGCGGTCGTTGCGGATCATCATCGTCGCTGGTGGCAGGCGCTGCCGCTGGACATCCCGACAACGAATCTCATCCGGCAGCCGCGCAATCGCGGAACGGCGAATGGCATCCTGTTGCCGCTGCTCCACATCGTTCATCGGGATCCGGATGCGGTCCTGCTGGTGCTGCCGTCCGATCACTATGTTCGAAACGAATCGGTGCTGGCCCACAGCTTGCGGCGCGCAATGGTCGAGCTGCAGGGCGACAGCGGGCATCTGATTCTGCTCGGCATGACACCGGACGAGCCAGACCCGGAGCTCGGCTACATCGTCGGCGAGGGCGCAGACGGCTCCGATATCCGATGCGTCGCAGAGTTCGTCGAGAAGCCGAGCGTTGCCACGGCCCGTGCTCTTATTGCGCGAGGTGCCGTCTGGAATTCGTTCATCTTCGCCGCAACCGGCCGAACCCTGCTCCGAGCCTTCGAGGAGCACTGTCCCGATCTCGTCGGCGAAATGCGGCACATCGTTGGTTCAGAGTCTGCCACGCGCGCTGCGCGTCTTGCCGGCCTCTACGAGGATTTGCCTGAGCTGGATTTCTCCCGCGACGTTCTGCAACGCTCACCCTCGCTGCTGCAAGTCCTGACAGTGCCTGTCTGCGGCTGGAGCGATCTTGGAACGCCGCGGCGCGTCGGCCTGACTGTCAGCCGATACCGCTCGACAGCGGGCATTCCCCTTTCCACGGCGCCAGTGAGGACGGCTTTTGT
>DATJIP010000263.1:0-64628 GCA_035493235.1 Steroidobacteraceae bacterium | reverse complement strand
GATCGAGCTCGAATCCAGCCGCAACATGTTCCATCCGGAGGACAAGAAGAAGCTGATCGAAGCTTCGCAGCACGCGATCGACACCGGCGCCAGCAGCGACCTGCATCTGCGCCTCACCAGCGCGCGCGGACGGCAGTTGTGGGTGCGCATGATCATCAAGGCGGAACGCCGCAACGGCAAGATCATGCGACTGCACGGCACGTTGCAGGACGTCACCGATCGCGTGGTGGCCGAGCGCCAGCTGCGCGAGACGCGCGACTTCTTCGAGCTGACGCTGAACGCGGTGCCGACGCCGATCAACTATTTCAATCGCGACTTCATCATGACGTACGCGAACCGCGCGTTCGAAGAGTGGGTCGGTCTTCCGGCGACCAAGATGCTCGGCAAAGGGCTGCGCGAGTTGCTGCCCACCGACATGTTCACGGTCGTCATGCCATACGTCGACAAGGTCATGGCGGGCGAGCGCGTGCACTCGCGCCACACGGCCATGCGCCACGGGATCATGCGCGAGTGGCAGAACCACTACGTGCCGCAAGTCGATCAGAACGGCGCGGTGCTCGGCTTCTTCTCGATCATCTACGATCTCACCGAGCAGCGCCGCCTCGAAGCGCGCCTGCTGCAGGCGCAGAAGATGGAAGCGATTGGCCAGCTCACGGGCGGCATCGCGCACGACTTCAACAATCTGCTCGGCGTCGTGATCGGCAATCTGCAGCTGCTGGAGCGCAGCGTTTCCGAAACTCCGACGCTCGCGCGCAAGGTACACACGGCGATGCGCGCAGCAGTGCGCGGCGCTGATCTGACGCGACGTCTGCTGGCGTTTGCGCGCCGGCAGATTCTCGATCCGGTCGTGGTCGACGCGAACCGTCAACTCTCGGGTCTGACCGAGCTGATGCAGCGTACGCTCGGCGAATCGGTCGAAGTGCACATGGTGCAGGCGCATGACCTGTGGCACACGCGGGTCGACGCCGGCCAGTTCGAGAACGCGATCCTGAATCTCGCCATCAACGCGCGCGACGCGATGCCCGAAGGCGGGCGCCTGACCGTGCGGACGCGCAACGTCTATCTCGATTCGATCTTCTGCAGCGATCACCCGGAGATCGAGCCGGGCGAGTTCGTCTCGATCAGCGTCAGCGACACCGGCGTGGGCATCGAGCCCGACGTGCTGAAGCGCGTGTTCGAGCCGTTCTTCACGACCAAGGAATCCGGCCGCGGCAGCGGCCTCGGACTCGCGATGGTCGACAGCTTCGCCGAGCAGGCGGGCGGCGTCGCGACGATCGAGAGCGCCGTCGGCCAGGGCACGACGGTGACGATCCTGCTGCCGCGTTGCATGGAAGAGCAGGCGACGCTGCAGGACACGATCGTCACCAAGATCGCGCCGGGCGGCAACGAAACGATCCTCGTCGTCGAAGACGACGCAGACTTGCGCGAGACCGTCGTCACCGCGCTCTCGCAACTCGGCTACCGCGCGTTGTCTGCGCCGAACGCCAACGCGGCGCTGCGCATTCTCGCTGGCAGCGAGCAGATCGATCTGCTGTTCACCGACATCATGATGCCGGGCGGCATGCTCGGTCCGGCGCTGGCAGTGCGCGCTCGCGAGCTGCGGCCGGACATCGATATCCTGTTCACGACGGGCTACGCGGACAACAGTGCACTCGCTGGCACGCCGGGTCTCACCGCGGCCGACGTGATCACGAAGCCGTATCGCAACGAGGATCTGGCCACGCGCATCCGGCACGTGCTCGATCGGGAGGCGCGCGTTGCCTGAGCCAGGGAACAAGCTGCTGGTCATCGACGATCAGCCTGACCTGTGCGAATTCATTTCCGAGGCCGCCGCCGGCCTCGGCTTCGAGTCTCTTGCCGTCACCGAGCCCGACGCGTTCCGGCGCGCCGTGCAGGATTTCCAGCCGACCGTAGTAGTGCTCGACCTGCAGATGCCCGGTGCCGACGGCATCGAGCTGTTGCGTTATCTCGGCGAGCGCGGCAGCAAAGCGCAGGTGCTGGTCGCGAGCGGCATGGATCAGCGCGTGCTGGCCACTGCGCAGCAGATCGGCAAGGCCCAGGGTCTCGCGATGCTCGGCGCGCTGCAGAAGCCGATCCTGCTCGCGGATCTCGAGCTGATGCTGCGGCAATGTCTGCGAGCCGATTCGCCGATCAACCCCGCGGTGCTCGAAGCGGCGCTGGATGCGCACGACATTCAGGTGCATTACCAGCCGAAAGCGACGCGCGTGGCGCCGAACCGCTGGATCGTCGAAGGTGTGGAAGCGCTCGCGCGCTGGCATCATCCTTCGCTCGGTTTCATCTCGCCCGCGCGCTTCATTCCGCTCGCGGAAAAGAACGGGCTGATCCGCCGGCTCACCGAACAAGTGCTCGAAATGTCGCTCGCGCAGTGCCGCGTGTGGGACGCGGCGGGACTGCAGCTGTCGGTCGCGATCAATCTCTCGCCGCAGCTGCTGAACGATCTCGCGTTCCCGGATCAGGTCGCGCGCATGGCGGCGCAGGTCGGTGCGGATGCGCGGCGGATCATCTTCGAGGTGACCGAGAGCGCTGCAATGTTCGATCCGGGCACCACGATGGACGTGCTCACGCGCATGCGCGTGAAGAACTTCGGCCTGTCGATCGACGATTTCGGCACCGGCTATTCCTCGCTCAAACAGCTCTACCTGATGCCGTTCAGCGAGCTGAAGATCGACACCTCGTTCGTGCGCGACATCTTCGCGCACGAGGATGCCCGCACGATGGTCGAGACGATGGTGCTGCTGGCCCACAAGCTGCGCCTGACCGCGTGCGCCGAAGGCGTGGAATCGCAGGAGATCCTGGATTTCCTCGATTCGGTCGAATGCGACCGCGCCCAGGGCTACTTCATCGGCCGCCCCATGCCCGGCGACGCGCTGGAGAACTCCGTCCGCGAGTGGAACGCCAAACAAGGGTGACGAGGGTCACGAGCGTCACGTAAGTCACGAGGGGTCGGAAAAGGCTGCCTTCGTGACCCACGTGACCCACGTGACTCTCGTCACCCTCCCCTCAAATCCGTGACAAACCGCCCCCTTTTGCCTTAAACCTGCACTCCCCGCGCGGCATCCAAACAACAAACGCGATAGGAGAGAGGCGACTTTGACGACCGGGGCCGCAACCCATAGTTCGGCACTCACTGCGGATCGCTCGTCGCTATCTGACAGCGCGTTGGTGGCTGCAGCCCGCAAGGGCGACATGAGGGCATTCGAGCGGCTGTATCGCCTTCATAGCGGCAAGGTCATGGGCCTGTGCCTGCGGATGACCCGACGACACGACGTGGCGGAGGATTGCGTGCAACAGACTTTCATACGTGCCTGGCGGAGTCTGGCGGCCTTCGAAGGCCGCAGCGCCTTCGGCACGTGGTTGCACCGGATCGCGGTCAACGAAGTCCTCACGCACCAGCGCAATCACGGCACGCGGGCGGAATCGGACGAAGAGGCCGTAGCAGATGCCACGGCGGAGCCGCTGGAATCGCAGCGCGCTTACGACGCGGGCGAAGTGATGGACGTGGAGCGCGCGCTCGCGACGCTGCCGCCGGGCTCGCGCCACGTCGTCGTGCTGCAGACGGTATACGGCTACAGCCACGAAGAAGTTGCAGACATGCTCGGCATCGCGGTTGGCACGTGCAAGGCGCAATTGCATCGCGGTCGCCGCTTGCTGCGCGAGCGGATGGGTTTGCCGGAGACGGCCGATGAATGAATCGAACAAGACCGGGCGCGATCCGCTGGACGAAGCACTGGCTTCGCTCCCCGAGAGCATCGCCCCGCAACGCGACCTGTGGCCGCAGATCCGCGCGGAGATCGAGCAGACGCCGATCGCTGCGCCTAAAAGTGTCGTGCAGTCGAACTGGTTTCGTCTGGCCGCGGCCGTACTGCTCGTGCTCGCCACGTCGTTCGTTACTTACTACGTCACGCGCCAGTCGATGCAGCAACAGGTCGCGCAGGTCACGCCCGAAGCCGCGCCGGCCCCGCAACTGACGGGCCAACCCGCGAGCTTTACCTTCGGACGCGAGCGTCTCGGCGCCGGTTACATGAACGCGCGCGCCGAGCTCGACAAACGCTTCAAAGAGCGCCTCGCGGCATTGCCGCCGGCCGATCGTGCCAAAGTCGAAAAGAACCTCGCGGACCTGCGGCATGCGGCGGACGAGATTTCCGCGACGCTGGCCCAGCATCCGTCGGATCCGCTGCTGCAGGATCTGTTGATGTCCACCTATCAGAGCGAGCTGCAGTTGCTCGCGAACGTAAGCGACCTGCCGACTGCAGGCTCGATGAGGACCGATCTATGAGAGTGGCTGTTACGGTTGCCGCTGCGCTGCTGCTGGCGCAGGCGGCCCGCGCGGACGAAGTCGAGAAGAGCGCGCAGGCCGATCCCCGCGGCGAAGTCGTCATCGGCAACGTCGCCGGCGAAGTGCAGGTGACGGGCTGGGACCGCAACGAAGTGCACGTGCGGGCCGACCTGGACGACGAAGTGCAGCGGCTGGACTTCAAGACCAGCGGCGCGCGCACCACGATCGAGGTGGTGCTGCCGAAGGGCCGGAGTTACCAGGGTTCGACCGACCTGGTCGTGCAAGTGCCGCGCAACAGCTCGCTGGTGATCAACACGGTGAGCGCCGATCAGGCGATCAAGGACGTGCGCGGCATGCAGCGCCTGCAGGCGGTGAGCGGCACGATCCAGACGGAGTTGTGGAACGAGGATCTCGAGATCAAGAACGTGAGCGGCGAAGTCCACGTCCGCGGCCACGGCGGCAAGGGCATGCTGCGCGCCACGAGCGTCAGCGGCGGCATGCGCCTGGACGATATCGGGTCCGAAATGGACCTGAATTCGGTCACCGGCGATATGACGGTGCGCGTGTCGGAGCTGTCGAAGGCGCGCATTAAAACCACCAACGGCGACGTCGAGCTGCGTGCGTCGAAGGTGACGGACGACGTGCGGATCGATGCCGAAGCGATCAACGGCGACCTGCGTTTCCGCTTCCCGCGCACCCTGGACGCCGAATTCGACATCTCGACCTTCAACGGTGACATCGACAACTGCTTCGGGCCGAAGCCGCACAAGACCAGCGAATACGGTCCCGGCAACACGCTGCGCTTCAAGGAAGGCAACGGCGACGGCCGCATCCGGCTCAAGGCCTTGAACGGCACGGTGGAGATCTGTAACCGCTGAACACATTGACGGGCCGCCACTATTGGCGGCCGCTGCGGCTGCGGTTACGATCCGTGCCGCAATGACCGAGCCCGCAGTTTCACCGAGCGCAACGGCGCAGGAGGCCTGGCGCATCCTGCTCGTCGACGATGAGCCCACGCAGCGCCTGATCATGGCGCGGCTGCTCAAGCGCGCCGGCTACAGCGTCGAGATGGCCGGTAACGGCAGGGAAGCGCTCACGAAGATCGCTGCCGGCGATTTTCAGCTGATGATCACCGATTGGGAAATGCCGGAAATGGACGGCATCGCGCTGTGCCGCGAGCTGCGCTCCCTCGAGGGCAAAGAGGGCAAAGCTTACATTTATACGATCCTGCTCACGGCGCGCGACGCGATCGAGCACGTCGTAACCGGTCTGCAATCGGGCGCCGACGACTATCTCACCAAGCCCGTGATCGAGCCGGAGCTGATGGCGCGGCTGAGCACCGGCAAGCGCATCGTGACACTGGAGCGCTCGCTGCGCGCGGAGCGGGAGCAGAACCGGCGGCTCTCGATCACCGATCCGCTGACCAGCGCGTACAACCGCCGCTATCTCACCGAACAGCTGCCGCGCGAAATCGAGCGCGCCGCACGCTATGGCCGCCAGCTTGCGACGGTCATGTGCGACGTCGATCACTTCAAGCGCATCAACGACACGCAGGGTCACTTGGTCGGCGACGAGGTGTTGAAGTGGTTCTGCGCACATTTGCAGGAGCACGTGCGCGCCAGCGACTGGGTCGCGCGTTACGGCGGCGAAGAGTTCCTGATCGTGCTGCCCGAGACCAACGTCGCCAACGCCGCCGTGGCAGCCGAGCACTTGCGTGCAAAAGTGGCGGCGACGCCTTTTCCCGACGTGGCCGGCGGGCTCGCGGTGACTGCGAGCTTCGGTGTCGCAGGCTGGCAGAGCAACGTGCCGCAAGGGTCGACCTTCGATGCACTGGTCGCCCGCTGCGACGAGGGCGTGTACGCGAGCAAGGCGTCCGGCCGCAATTGCGTCACCGCCCGGCCTTTAGATTAGCCTTCGAGGAATTCCCATGCGTCCGCTGCGAATCGTCGCGTATGTCGCGGCTGGCTTGATCGGCCTGATCGTCATCGGCCTGATCCTGGTCGTGATGTTCGTCGATCCGAACGACTATCGCGACGACATCCAGCGCATCGTCAAGGAGAAGACCGGACGCGAGCTGACGCTGAGCGGCGATCTCAAGTTGTCGGTGTTTCCGTGGATCGCGCTGGAAGCGGGACCGGCGACGCTCGGCGACGCGCCGGGGTTCGGGCCGGAGCCGTTCGTCTCGATCAAGCAAGCTCACCTCGGCGTGCGTCTGATGCCGCTGCTCAGTGGTAAGGTCGAAGTCGGCAACGTGCGGCTCGACGGCGCGCGCATTCGCCTCATCACTGACGAACAGGGCCGGGAGAACTGGGCCGATCTCGGCAAGAGCGAAGGCGAGGAGCAGAAGCCGCAGCAAACCGGCACGACCGAAGTGCCGACCGTCGCTGGCCTCGAAATCAACGACGCGGCCGTCGTCATGGAGAACCGCAAGGAGAAGAGCCGGCGCGAGGTGCGCGACTTCAACCTCAAGACCGGGCGGCTCGCCTCGGGCGAGCCTTTCGATTTCAGCACCGACTTCGTGCTCGACGAAGGCAGCTCGCTGTCGGCGAAGGTCAAGGTTGCTGCCAAGGTGACCGCCGATCTCGAGCGCAACGTTCATCGGCTCGCCGAGCCGAAGATCGACCTCACGATTTCCGGCGCGGGCTATCCGCAGGCCGGAGTGCCAGTCGAAGTGCGCGCGCAGTCGCTCGAAGCCGATATCGCGCACGAGCTGTATTCGCTCGCGGGCCTGGCGGTGAAGACCACGTGGAAGAGCGATGGACTGCCGGCGGCCGGCGTGCCGGTGAAGTTCGCGGCGAAGGATTGCAACGTGAATCTCGCGAAGCAGACGCTGGAGCTCAGCGGTCTCGACGCCGATGCAGCCGGCGCGCACGTGACCGGCAATCTGACCGGTGCCGAGATTCTCGATGCGCCGACGCTGCAGGGCGCGATCAAGCTGGATCCAGTGGCGCTGCGCGAGTGGCTGCCGAAGGTCGGCGTCGCTGCGCCGAAGACCACCGATCCGAAGGCGCTGACGCAACTGAGCTTCGCCGGCAACGTGAATCTGACCAAGACCTCGGCCGAGGTCGCCGACATCGTGATGAAGCTCGACGACACGACGATGAAGGGCCTGGTCGGCGTCGCCGACTTCGCATCGAAAGCGCTGCGCTTCGACCTGAACGTCGATCGCATCAACGCCGATCGCTACCTGCCGCCGCCGAGCGAGAAGCCGGCTGCGAAGGATGCGAAGGAGCCGCCAGCCGAAATTCCCGTGGACATGTTGCGCAAGCTGAACGCGCGCGGCCAGTTGAGCGTGGGCGAGGCGATCTTCGCCGGCATGAAGTTCTCGAAGCTGCGGCTCGGCGTGAATTCGCGCGACGGCAAGGCGCGCTTCTATCCGTCGGAAGCCTCGATGTACGGCGGCCAGTATCGCGGCGACATCGGCATCGACTCGACCGGCAAGGTTGCGCGCGTCACGCTCGACGAGCACGTCAGCAGCGTGAGCTTCGCGCCGCTGTTCAAGGACCTGTTCGAGAGCAATCGCGTCTCGGGCAAGGGCAGCGCCAACATCAAGCTCGCCGGCACCGGCCGCACGACCGACGACATCATGAAGACGCTCAACGGCGCGGTGGACTTCAACGTCGCCGACGGCGCGCTGGAAGGCGCGGACCTGTGGTACGAAATCCGCCGCGCGCGTGCCCTGCTCAAACAGCAGGCAGCCCCCGAGCGTCCGAGCGGCCCGCCGCGCACGCCATTCAGTGCGCTGACCGGCACCGGCTCGATGAAGGACGGCGTGCTGACGAACAACGACCTGAACGTGGCCATGCAGTACCTGAAGGTCACGGGGCAGGGCAGCGTCGATCTGCCGAAGAACTCGCTCGACTACCGGCTCGTCGCCGCGGTCCTGAAGATTCCGCGCGAGGGCGCGGATCCTACGCAGATGCAGGACATGGTGGACGCGCAGATTCCCGTGAAGGTCACCGGCGCGCTGAGCGATCCGAAGGTCCGTCCCGACCTCGAGGGCTACCTGAAAGGCGAGGCCAAGAAAGAGGTCGAGAAGAAGATCAAGGACAAACTTAAAGATATCTTCAAGCGGTGACCGGGAACCCGGATGAACGCCGGGCGTCTGGATAGGCACGTACAGACACCATTCCTCGTGCTTGAGTGCCGGTTTCGTTCATGTCCCGTTTATGTCTGGTCCCCGCCGTGCTCGCCGCCGCCTCGCTCTGGGCCGGCGCCGCCGGAGCTTTCGAAATCGAGCACAGCGAAACCCGCTACGCCGACAAGCGTTACCAGTGCGATCTGAACGTCCGCCTGGACGCGCCGCTCGACAAGGTCTGGGCGGTGCTGCTCGATTACGAAAAATATCCGGCGCTCGATGGACGCATCCTGGAGGCGCACGTAATCGACCGCCCGGCCCCGAACATCGCCGTGCTGCAGACGACGCTGCGCGTCTGCATGGGATGGTTCTGTCGCAACGTGAACCGGGTCGAGCGCGTGGAGGAGTCGCAGCACGCGCTGGCAGCGAGCGCCGATCCCAGCCGCAGCGACGTGAGGTTCGGTGAGACGCACATGCAACTCTCGCCCGGCGAGAACGGCGGCACGGTGGTGCACTATCGCACCAGCATCACGCCCTCGTTCTGGTTTCCGCCCGTGGTCGGCCGCCGCTGGATGCTGCGCACCCTGGCGGATTCGACCAGCGCGCTGTTCATGAACGTGGAAGAGAAAGCGCGCGATGAGGAGAAAGAAAAAGCGGCTAGCAATTGAGTTGCCAGCCGCCTTGCGAGAAGAGCCGGAGTCGGGCTGAAGCCCGACCTACAGCGCTTTATTTACCCGCTGCGGACGAGACTTTGACGTCGGCGCCAACCGGCGTCAGCTCGCGGAACTGCACCACGCCGTACAGCATCTCGTCGAACGACTGCTCGCCCCACGGCACGGTCCGGTTCGGGTCCGGGTTCGCGGGGTTCTGCGACGAGTTGTCGTACACCGTCGTGTGCACGATCTTCGTGCCCGCCGGGATCTGCTTCGGCGTCGCGAACGTGTACGTCGTCTGCCAGTTGAAGTCGTACTTCGGCACGGACAGCAGCAACTCCTCGCGACCATCCGGATAGATGGCAGTGAACTGCGAGGCGTGGCCGCGGAAGTGCGCGTGCGGCGTCAGCCGGTAGAGGATGATGTCGCGCGGGAACTGCTGCGCGATCGTCTCGGCGTGTTCCTTCGTGTTCGGCGGAATCTTGATGTTCGGATTCGCCAGCGCGACGGTCTTGAACTCGTACGTCGGCGCAGCGTCGCGGAAATACAAGCCGAAGCGCGTCGCATCGTGCGTCGCCTTGCCCGAAGACGTGTAGTGCATCTGGAACGCGAAGGATTCATCCGCGCGTACCAGCACGCCCGTGTCCTGCGGATACAGCGTCGGACCGTTGCCCGGCACGTACGCGCCCAGCGACGGGCTCGACATCGAGATCATGCGCTGACGCTCGGGGAGCTTCGGATCGTAGATGCCCACGATGACGTGGTGCACGACCGTGCGGTCGCCGGGGATGATGTCAGTCGCACGCACCCACACGTCGCGGCCCAGCGTGTTCTGCACCACGTAGCGCTTGTAGTCGACGATGCCGGTCGCCGGCACATCGAACTCCGGCACCTGGATGACCATGTCCGGCTTGCCGAACGCCCACTCGCTCCAGGTCTTGTGCAGGTCGGCCAGCGGATCCGGACCCTTGCCGCGCGGCGCGCCGGCTTCGATCCAGTGCACCAGCGTCTGCTTCTCTTCGGTGCTCAGCGAGCGATCACCGGTCCACACGCCCGTGTGCGGGTCTGCATGCCACGGCGGCATGCGCTTGGTGCGCACCACTTCGCGGATCATCGGCGCGAAGCCTTTGACCACGTCGTAGCTCGTCATCTGCCAGGGGCCGATGCCGCCGGCGCGATGGCACGTGACGCAGTTGTCGATCAGCATCGGCGCGATCTTCTCGGAGTAAGAGACCTTCGCGCCCGCGTTCGTGGCCTTGGCGGCCTTGATCGTGCAACCGTGTGCGGACACCTGCGCCTTCTTCACCGGCTGACCGGCCAGCACGGAGTCCAGCGCGGCTGTGAGCAGCGCGTTCCCCGACTTGTTATCTTTCTGGGCCTTGTCCAGCGGACCGCGATAAGCGAGCTTCCAGCCCTTCGTATCGATCACCAGCACTTCGCCGGCGCGAGTCAGCTGCAGCGACTCGCTGACCAGGTGCGAGTCGTCGACCAGCACCGGGATGGTCGAACCCTTGACCTTGGCAGCGACTGCATCGCGGTCGTCCTGCGTGTTGATCATCAGGAACTCGACGCCCTTGCTGCCGTAGCTGGCCTTGGCCTGCTCGAGGGCGGGCAGTGCGTCGCTGACGGCGGCGCACTCGTCGGCGTGCGTCATGAGCACGACCGCCTTGGCGTCCGAGAGGTAATAAAGGTCGTGATACTTGCCTGCCGAGTCCAGCAGCGCAAAGTTGTCGACGTGATCGATCGGAGCAGTTGCCCCTGCAGAAGCCGCCCAAAGCACGGCTGCGGCGACTGCCGTCTTGCGTACCGAACTCATATCAACTCCCCGGTGAGGAAAGACCGTAAACTATTGCCCTGCACTACGATGCTAAGTTTCGCCTAAGGGTTTGCCTGAGAGCATCTGCCCTTCAGACGCAAGCGGGAGCATCCTGGTTGCAAAGGCGCAGACATTCTGCGTATCCGGCCTCACCGTTGCTTGTATGAAACTGGCGCAGACACACATCTATGCATGCGATCGTTTGGTGATTTCGGCCGGGCCGGGCCGCGAGAATTCCAGTCATCGCCACTTCGGGGCAATCCTCAGCGTCACCGTCGACGAACCGGTGACACTTATGTCGCGCGATGCCGAGCCCATCGTGTGCCGGGCAGCAATCGTCGCACCGAATGCGTGGCATCGCATCGACGCGCGGAATGCGAGCCTCGTCACGGTGCTGATCGGCGCGGACCATCCGTGGTTCCGCTATATCAAGCCGCTGCTCACCGGCGAGCCCATCGTGAAGCTCGACCCGGCCGTGCTCGACACCCGCTCGATTCCGTTGGACGCGCTTTTCGGCGGCACCTGCGAAGGTCGCGAGGCGAACCGCGCAGCGCTGACGATTCTGCAGGCGTTCGGTGGCGTCGATGCGCCGCCTCACGAGCTCGATGCCCGCATCGAAGAGGTGTTGCAGATTTTGCGTGACGCGGTCAGCGACACGCCGACGCCCGACGAGCTCGGTCGTCGCGTCGGGCTGTCGGGCTATACGTTGATGCGGCGTTTCAAGGCCGAGCTCGGTGTGCGCATCCGCGAGTACGTGCTGTGGCGCCGGCTGATGGTCGCGCTGGAGATGGTCGATGGGCGCAGCACGATCGCGGAGATCGCGCAGCGCACGGGCTTCTACGACCAGGCTCACCTCACGCGCACGGCGCGGCGCATGGTCGAGCTGGCACCGTCGTTCGTGAACGACTTCAGTCAGACGCGCGTGCACGTGTGTCGCGAGTGAGATCGATCGCCGGGCCGCTGCTCGCGTGGTTCGATCGTGCCGGGCGCAAGCATCTGCCGTGGCAGCGGAACCCCACGCCGTACCGGGTATGGGTTTCGGAAATCATGCTGCAGCAGACGCAGGTGGCGACCGTCATCGGTTACTACGAGCGCTTCATGCAGCAGTTCCCAGACGTGCGTGCGCTCGCCGCCGCGCCGGTCGATGAAGTGCTGCATCTCTGGACCGGACTGGGTTACTACGCTCGCGCGCGCAATCTGCATCGCGCCGCGCAGCTGATCGTCGCGGAGCACGACGGCGAATTTCCGCCAACGATCGAAGCAGCGCAGGCGCTTCCCGGCATCGGTCGCTCGACCGCGGGCGCGATTCTGTCGTTGTCGCGCTCGCAGCGACATCCGATTCTCGATGGCAACGTGAAGCGCGTGCTCGCGCGCTACTTCGGCGTCGACGGATTTCCGGGCGAGCGCGAAGTGGAGAAGACGCTCTGGGCGCTGGCTGACGAATGCACACCCATTGACCGTGTCGCGAACTACACGCAGGCGATCATGGATCTCGGTGCGACGTTGTGCGTGCGGTCGCGACCGCTCTGCGCAGCTTGTCCGTTGACTGAGCATTGCGTCGCGCGCATCGAAGGTCGGCAGTCGACGCTGCCGACAGCGCGGCCGAAAAAGATCCGGCCGCAGAAGTCCGCGTATGTCGTGATGATGGTTCGTGACGACGGTGCCGTGCTGTTGGAGCATCGTCCGCCTGCGGGCATCTGGGGCGGGCTGTGGACGCTGCCGCAGTTCGACGAACGCGAGGCGGCGCAGGCATGGATCCGCGAGAGGAGCAACGTCGAGCGCACGAATACCATGCCGCCGTACGCTCACTCCTTCACGCACTTCGATCTCACGCTGCATCCTCTCGTCGTGAGTTCCGTGCCGATCACGGCCATGCACGACGGCGACCGCTATCGGTGGTACGAGCCGCGGCAACCGGCGAGAATCGGGCTCGCAAAGCCGGCCGTCGAGCTGATTCGCGCACTTGCAGAGCAACCCGCAGCACCCATGCAGCGTCAAAGCTCTCTACTATGAATGTCACCGTACTCACTGCCCCGACAGCGGTCAGCAATTGGCAGCGCGTCGGCTGGATCCTGCTGCTGCTCGGCGGCCTGTTCGCAGCCGGCAACGCCGTCATGTTCATGCTCGTCGGCGGCCACGGCTCCCCCGAGATCAAGGAACGATTCTTCGCCACCGCGATCGCCGGCTGGTCGCACGCGTTTGGTGGTGCGATCGCGGCACTGATCGGCCCGTTCCAGATGCTCGCGAGCGTGCGCAGGTCGTGGCCGAGAGTGCACGTCTGGATGGGGCGCATTTACCTGACCGCGGTTCTCGCTGGCGGACTCGCCGGCTTGTACTTCGCGCCAGTCAGCTCGGCGGGCATCGTTGGACGCGTGGGCTTCGCGACGCTCGCAGTGTTCTGGCTGTTCAGCGGCACTCGTGCGTATCTGGCAATCCGGCGCGGCAACGTGCAGGAACATCGTCGCTGGATGCTGCGCAATTACGCGCTGACGTTCGGCGCGGCGACGCTGAGGATCCAGTTGCCGCTGCTGATCATCAGCGGAGTGAGCTTCCCTGTGGCGTACACGATGGTCGCGTGGCTCTCGTGGGTGCCGAACTGGCTCGCCGTCGAGGCGTGGCTGCGTGCGCGCCAGACGGTGGCGGCTCGATGACCAAGGACGAGATCCTCGCGTACCTGCCGCCGGCGGCGAAGATGCTCGGCCGCGAGGTCGTCGAAATCGACCAAGTGAACGGCGGCGCAGTGCTGCGCTTTCGCGCGCAGCCGGAGTTTCTGAATCGCCATGGCACCGTGCAGGGCGGCATCCTGTGCGCGATGCTCGACTCTTCGACCGCGCTGGCGCTGTACGCAGTGTTGCCGGCGGAGCAGACCGGGCTCACTGCAAACCTCAACGTCTCGTTCGTGAAGCCGGCAAAGGTCGGCATATTCACCGCGACCAGTCGGCTCGTAACCCGCGACGAGCGCAATGCCGAGACCGTCGGCGAACTTCGCGACGCCGACGGCGTTCTGGTCGCAACGGCCACCGCGCGCTTGCGCATCGTGCCGCGGCGGGATTGAATGGGTCATGGCTAGAACCGTCCATTGCGTGCTGCTCGGCATCGACGCCGAAGGTCTCGATTACGCGCCGTATCCCGGCGAGCTCGGGCAGCGCATCTACGAGAACGTCTCCAAGGAAGCCTGGCAGCGCTGGCTCAAACACCAGACGATGCTGCTCAACGAGTATCGCCTCACGCCTATCGACCCGAAGGCGCGCAAGTTCCTGGTCGAGGAGATGGAGAAGTTCTTGTTCGGCGGCGGCTCGCCAAAACCGAAGGAATACGTCGAGCCGAACGGGAAATAGGGATGTAGGTCGGCCGCTCCAGCGCATCCTGCGCCCGCGGCATTCGCGCATCCCTGCGCAGCAGGCTTTAGCCCGACATCCTTTTCATTCACGCGCGCTTCAGCGTTCCGTCGCGATACTGCGCCCCCATGTCTCGCTTCGCCCTCGTCTGCCTGGCAATCCTGCCGCTGCTGAGCGCGTGTCAGCTCGCGCGCATGCAGGTCAGTCGCGATCTCGCAGGCGTCGAGCCGTTCGCGGTCGATCGCGCGTACTGGCGCAAGCCGAACGACCCGCTGAGCTTTGGCTCGTGGCGCACCCCGCGCATCGACGTTGGCTGGAGCCGGTTCCGCAACATTCCGGTATTGATCGGCAAGAGTGCGCTCGACTTTCAATCCTTCCTGCGGCCGTATCGCCTGGACGTCGAGGCGAGCGACGGAGTGATCTCAGCGGAGTGCGTCGAGCGCGCCGAGGCCGTCAGTTACAAGGACTGGACGCTCGACAGCGGCGCTCTGCGAGGACTTCCGGTGTTGCACTGTGCGTACTACGGCGCGGCTGAGGGAGAGCTGGAGCTGCTCGAGATGCCGACGATCGCAGGGTCGGAAGAAGGGAACATCGACTTCGAGGTGACCCATTGGCACCTGCAGTCGGTCAATCGCATCGAGGGCGGCCGCGGGCCCGGGGGTATCTGCGGTTACGAGATCCGCAGCGACAATGCAGTGATCGCCGCGGTCGAGACCGTGAATCGCGGGCGCGTATGGATGTCGCCTGAGCTCACTTCACTGGAGCAGGACCGCGTCGCGAGCGTGGCCTTCGCGCTACTCGTCCACCTCTCGCCGCAAGCCGAGACCGAGGATATCCACGAAAGGACCAGGGAAGACTAGCCGGCCTTGCGCGCCGGCTCTTCGATGCCGAACTCCGTGCGCAAGCTGTCGCTGACGCGCGCGAATTCCGCCGCGATCTTCTCGAAGTCCGCACGCCAATCGGCCTTCTGCCCCGACTTCGCGCGTGACTCCAGATCGAAGGACAACGTCGCGAGATTGTTGACGTGCAGATTGGCCGCCGCACCCTTGAGCTTGTGCGCGGCGCGGCCGATCGCGGTCGCATCGGAGAGCTCGACTGCCGCGCGCAGTTCCTGCACGGTGTCTGCGCCGCCGGACAGGAAGGCGTTGACCAGCTCGATGATGAATTCCTCGTCGTCGCCTGCGACATCTGCCAGGCGTGCGCGGATTGCGTTGTCAGCGGTGGGAAGCGTTGCTGCTGCACTCGGCGGGGCTGCTGCGACCAGATCGCCTTCGGCGCGGCCCATGAAGCGATCCAGAACATCCTGCAGCCGCGAGATGTCGAGCGGCTTCGTCAGATAGTCGTCCATTCCAGCCTCCAGGCAGCGTTCGAGCGTGCCCATCATGGCGTTCGCGGTGAGCGCCACGATCGGTGTGCGCTTCGCTCCACCCTGCTCCAGCTCGCGGATGCGCCGCGTCGCTTCCAGGCCGTCCATCACCGGCATCTGCATGTCCATCAATATGAACGTGTAGCTGTTGCGCTCGTACGCTTCGACAGCCTGGCGACCGTCGCCGACCACCTGCACTTCGCAGCCGAGACGTTCGAGGAAGCGCCGTGCGACGCGTTGGTTGATCGCGTTGTCTTCGACCAGCAGCACCTGGCCGGAGTACTGGCGCCGCGTTTCGGTCGCGACCAGCGTGCCGCGCGTGATGATTGGTTGACTGTGCATGTGCCAGTCCTGCGCGTCGTGCGACAGCGCGCGATTCAAGCACGCGAGCAGCTCGCGGGTGCGAACCGGCTTCGTCAGGTACGCCGAGAAGCCGATCTGCGCGAAGCGTTGCATGTCGCCGGAGCGATCGAGCGAAGTCAGCAGCATCAGCCGCGTCGGCGCGATCTCGCGCGACTTCACGATCTGCTCGCCGAGCATGGCGCCGTCCATGTCGGGCATCTGGTAATCCAGCACGACTGCATCGAACGACTGCGGTCCTGGCTGACGCAGGATGGCGAGCGCGGCCATCGCGCTCGAGACGGTCTCGACTTCGTAGCCGGCGTGCCTGAGCTGACTCGCCATCACCTGGCGATTGGTCGCGCTGTCATCAACGAGCAGCACGCGGCGTCCCGTGGGGAGCGGATCCTGCAGGGGTTCCACACCGCCGATTTCCGCCGGCTCGAGCGGCAGCGTGAACCAGAACGTCGAGCCCTTGCCGGGCTGACTGTGGGCGCCGACCTGGCCGCCCATCATCTCGACCAGCTTGCGCACGATGGAAAGTCCCAGGCCCGTGCCGCCGAAACGACGCGTCGTCGAAGAGTCCGCTTGCGTGAAAGGTTGGAACAACCGGTCGAGCGATTGCTCCGGAATGCCGATGCCGGTGTCGCGCACTTCGAAGTGCACCAGCGCGCGGCCGTCCTGGCGACCGACGCAACACACTTCCAGCACGACCTCGCCGCTCGGCGTGAACTTGATCGCGTTGCCGACCAGGTTCAGCAGACACTGGCGGATGCGCTGCGGATCGCCGAACACGCGCTCCGGCACTTCCGGGCGCACGTTCACGACCAGCTCCAGGCTCTTGGCGGCGGCCTGGAAGGCCATGATCGAGCCGACGTCGTCGACGTTCGAGCGCAGGTCGAGCTCCAGGTGCTCGATGTCGAGCTTGCCCGCTTCGATCTTCGAGAAATCGAGAATGTCGTTGAGGATCGTCAGCAGCGAGTCGGCGCTCGCGCGGATCGTCTCGGCGTAGTCGCGTTGCACGCGATCGAGGCCGGTTTCCAGCAGCAGGCCGGTCATGCCGATGATGCCGTTCATCGGCGTGCGGATCTCGTGACTCATGGTGGCGAGGAACGTGCTCTTCGCGCGGCTGGCCGCTTCGGCCTCCTGCGTCGCCATCACCATCGCTTCGCGTCCCGCGCGCTCGTCGGTGATGTCGCGGATCGAGCCGGCCAGCCACAGCGGCCGGTCTTCGATGTCGCGCTCGGCCGAGGCGCGCGAGCGCACCCACAGCCACTCGCCGTCGCGCTTGCGCAAGCGGTATTCGACGTCGTACGGCAAGCCGAACGTCAGGTGATCGCCCATCGCCTTGCCGACGATCGCGCCGTCCTCGGGATGAATGAACGTTTCGATCTGGCCCGCGCCGTTGCTGTCGGTGGCTGCGTAGCCAAGCATCTGGCGGAAGCGCGGCGAGTACCACGTTTCGCCCGAGCGCAGGTTGAACTCGAACAGCGCATCCTGCGTGCCCGACACGGCGCGCTGGAAGCGCTCCTGCGCTTCGCGCAAGTCTGTGGCCTGACGGGCGATCTCCTGCTTGCGCAATTCTTCGCCGGTTACGTCCTGATCGATTCCCAGCACGCTTATCGGGTGGCCCTTGGCATTGCGCACTACGCGAGCGTGACACTGGATGTAGCCGACGGAGCCGTCCGCGAACAAGGCGCGGTAGCGGTGCGAGAACAGCTGTTGATCCTTGCTGGTGAGCACGGTCCGGAAGTGCTCGACCCAGCCCTCGCGATCTTCGGGGTGCACGTACTGGTTGGTGTAATCGGTGCCCTTGAATTCGCGTGGCGCGCCGAGCCGCTCCAGGAACGGGCTGTTCTCATCGATGTAGGTGATGTCTTCCTTGATGTTCCATTCCCACACCGACAGGCCGCCGGCCTCGTTTGCCATGCGGATGCGTTCGACCATGCGGCGGTTCTCCGCCTCCGCGGCTTCGGCGCGCTCCAGCGCCTCGCGCAGGTCTGCAGTTTCGGCGCGCGAGCGCACTGCTTCCGCGAGTGCCAGGGCCTCGGCCTGCGACTTGCGCAGGTTCGCGGAGCCGAAGAAGCCGGTCGCCAGCAGCGCGAACACCGTGACCGAATGGCTTTCCAGGTACGACCACCAGTTGGCGTCGTAGGGCGAGAGGGTTGGCGCGATCAGCATCAGGATGGCGCTGGTCGTCGCGATGAGCGTGATGTGCCAGTGCTTGCTTGAAGACAGCGCGAGCACGACTGCGAGCAGATAGCCGATGCCGACTGCCGAATCGAGCATGTTGGCGATGTCGACCGCGAAGATTGCTCCGCACATCACCAGCAGCCACGGCAGCAGGTTGCGGCGGCGTTGCAGCTCGCCGCGCAGTCCTTTGATGATCGTGTCGCTGCGCTCCGGCTCGGGCATGTCGATGAGCGTGCGCAGGTAGTAACGCAGGCTGAAGGCGCCGAACATCAGCAGCGCCACCAGGAAGTAGCCGACCGCGGTCATCGACAGGTACGACTGACCGAAGAACCGGCCGATCGTCGCGCGCTCGCGTTCCAGCGACAGATCCAGCAGCAGCACGCCGTCGGCATGATCGCGCACGGCGTAAAAGAGGTGCGGATTGCCGGCGACGTTTTCGAAATGGATGTACGGCCGGGTCGCATTCGCGCGCAGTGCCTGGGCTGCGCTCGCGGCATGCGTGCCGGCGGGCTGCGCGATCGCGTCCGGCGCGAGCGCATGTTGCAGATGAGAGGCGCTGAACGAGGACGCGTAGGTGTCGAGAGTCTCCCGACCTTCCTCGCCCGACAGAATCGCTTCGGTGACGGCGAACGCCTTGGTCACGGCGACGTCCGCGCCAAGTCGCTGCGCCACTACCTTCTTCTGTTGCAGCAGCGGCGCGCCCACGATCGACAGGAGCAGCACCAGCACCAGGATCGTCACGATCGACGCCTGGCCGGCGAGCATTCCCAGCAGATTCTTCGACATCTTCAATGGCATAACCGAGCTGTCCGGCCCTCCAAGGGACAGCGGCAGCCTGCGCCCAAACTTTCGGCCGCGAGTGTGATGCCCTTCACACACTGGGCCGCGAGGGCCGCTAATCCACGGGAAACGCCTGCCTCGCCCCGTCCAGCTTGTGCACCACGCCCCGCCGCATCACGAAGCGCACTCGCTCGAGCTCCGTCACGTCATTGAGCGGGCTCGCCGCGACCGCGATGATGTCCGCATCCTTGCCGGGCTCGATGCTGCCGACGGTGGCGACACGGTCGAGCAGCGTCGCAGCATCCAGTGTCGCCGCCTTGATCGCGCCCGCCGGCGTCAGGCCAGCCTCCACGAGCAGCGCGAACTCCTGTGCGTTCTTGCCGTGATCCGACACCCCGGTGTCGGTGCCGAAAGCGATCTTCACACCGTCTTTGATTGCCGCAGCGATGTTCTTGCCATGGGCCGCCGCGGCTTCCTCGGCTTTCGCCAGAGTGTTCCTGGAGCGCGCGCCGGCGCGTGCCTGTGCGAGCGCGGCGTGCGGGGCGATCATCGTCGGTACCAGCCAGGCACCGTTCTTCTTGAACAGCGCGTTCGTTTCCGCGTCGGTGTAAGTGCCGTGCTCGATCGAATCGACGCCCGCTTCGAGCGCGGTCTTGATGCCATTCTTGCCGTGCGCGTGCGCGGCGACTTTGCGGCCGAACATGTGCGCGGTATCGATGATCGCCTTCATCTCGTCCGCGAACATCTGCTGATTCAACCCGCCGGCGATGTTGCTGTTCACGCCGCCGGTCGCCGCGAACTTGATCACGTCGGCGCCCTGCGAGATCTGCTCGCGGACTGCGCGGCGGCAGTCGTCCGCGCCGTTGCACAGATTCGTCGCGTGCTCGCGCAACACTTCGGTGATGTCGCGGTTGGTATTGTTCGAGCCGTCGCCGTGGCCGCCGGTGATCGAGATCGCGCGTCCCGCGGCGACGATCGTCGGTCCGGCAATCGCGCCCGAGAGAATCGAGTCGCGCAGCGCCGTGACGCTGCGCACGTCGGACCCGAGGTCGCGCACTGTCGTGAAGCCTGCTTCGAGCGTGCGACGTGCATTGCCGACGCCGATGAGGAGGTTGTCCT
Organism: Steroidobacteraceae bacterium; assembly: GCA_035493235.1. Lineage (GTDB taxonomy): Bacteria > Pseudomonadota > Gammaproteobacteria > Steroidobacterales > Steroidobacteraceae > Steroidobacter. The sequence goes on along the minus strand of DATJIP010000263.1, from coordinate 44,649 downwards.
CGATATCGCGATTATTCTGCTCCAGCCGCGCGCGCATCTTGTCGTCGTCGTTGAAGATGTGCACATGCATGTCGATCAACCCCGGCAGCACGAACTGCTTGCTCAAGTCGACGAGCCGCGCGCCGCTCTCCGGCGCGACCAGGCCGTCGCGAACCGCTTCGACGCGGCCGTCGCGCACGATGATCGTCGAAGCTCCGCGCGGCGCCTGGCCCGGGCGATCGAGCAGGGCGCCGGCGTGGATGTAAACCGCAGGCGCGCTGGTCTGTGCGCTGCTGGGCATGCTCCCGAGCACGGCCAGTGCTGCGGCAATCGAGATCGTGCGTACGAGCTTCATCGTTCCTCCGAGTGCGGAATGACATGTGCAAGCGCCGCGCGCAGGTCGCGCAGCTTCGGTGGCTTGTTCAGTACGTGATCGACGTGCGCCGGAATGTCCCCGTCGTCGACGAGACGTTGTCCCCAGCCGGTGAGCAATATCACCGGCGTTGTGGACGACAGCGCTTTGATCGCGGCGGCGACGCGGCGTCCATCGATGTGCGGCATGCCGAGATCTGTGATCACGACATCGAACTTCGCGCCGCGCGCGTTCGCCTCGGTGAAAGCGTCTACGCCCGCTTGACCGCCGTCGGCGGCCGTCACCTTGTGACCATCGCTGCCGAGCGTCGCGCCGAGTGATTCGAGCACCAGCGGATCGTCGTCGACGATGAGGATCGACAACGGCCGCGGTGTCTCTTCCGCTGCGGCTACCGGCGGAGCGACCGTCGCTGCAGCGTGCGCGGCGGCGAACGTGATCCGCATCCTCGTACCCCGATGCAGCGTGCTGTCGATCTCCAGCTCCGCGCTATGCCGCCGCACCATGCCGTAAACCATCGCGAGTCCGAGACCGGTGCCGCGCTCGCCTTTGGTGGTGAAGAACGGCTCCAGGCAGCGGCGACGCGTCTCTTCGTCCATGCCGACGCCGGAATCTGCGACCTCCAGTTGCACCGTTTCGGCGGAGCTGCGAGTCCGCACCGTCAGCGTGCCGCCGTCCGGCATCGCGTCGACGGCGTTGAAGATGAGGTTCGTCAAAGCATCGCGGATCTCGCTTTCCTGCCCGAGAATGACGGCGAGCGGTTGCTGCAGCTCGGTGCGTACCGCGATCGCGATCCCGCGCTGCTGCGGCTGGTCGCGCCAGCGGCTGCGCGTCAGCTCGATCACCTGCGACACGACAGGATTCAGATCGATCCGCGTCAGCGCCGCGTCGCGGTCCTGCGGCCGGTAGAAATCGCGCATACCTTTCACGGTTTCGCCGACGTCGGCGATTGCGCGCCGGATGACGCTCAAGTACCCGCGTGCGCGCTCGCTCAGGCTGGGCTCGTGTTCCAGCAGCGAATCGGTGTACAGCGCGATGGGCGCGACGGCGTTGTTGATGTCGTGTGCCACGCCGCTCGCCATCTGGCCGAGTGCGCGCAGCCGCTCCTGCTGCATGACCGCCTGCTGGCTCTGTCGCAGCTCATCGTATGCCTGCTGCAACGTCGTGTAGAGCTGCGCCTGATGCGTCGCGAGAGCGACGTGATCGCTCAACTGCCGCAGGAACTCGCACTCGTTGCTGGAGAACGTTTGCGCTTGCGCGCGCGCGGCGATCAGCGCACCGAACACTGTCCCTTGCGCGAGCAGCGGCGAGATGACGAGGGCACGCAACCCCGCACTCGCAAGACGCTGCGTAAAGTCGCCTTCGATGCGCCTGATGTCCGGCTCATAAACGAGCTGCCCCTTGATGCAGGTCGCCAGTCCGTTGCGGTCGACGACAATGCGCTCGTGCTCCGTCATCGCCAGCTTTTTCGTCAGCGCCTCGCTGGGCGAGCCGAAGCTGGTGACGGTCAACACGCGCTCCGCTTCCTCGTACAGGCAGATGCAACCGAAGTCGATCGGCAGATCCGTCTCCAGGCTGCGAATCACGACCTGGAAGATGCTGCGCAGATCGTGACGCTCGCCGATCGCGCGAGTGATCCGATGCAACAGATCGAGGCGACTCAATTGCAGCTGCAGCTTCGACTGCGCGGCTTCGCGTTCCTGGTTGGCGCGCTCACGCGTGTCGATCAGCGTGTTGAATGCAACTGCGACATCCGCGACCTCGTGCGGACCTGCGACTTCCGCGCGCGCATCGGCCGCACCGCCGGCCCTGGCTCGTGCGACTTCGGCAATCGCGCTGATCGGGCGCGCGATGCGCCGAGCCGCATAAGCTGCCACCGCGATCGTCGCACCGACGATCAACGCAATGAGCAACAAGGCACCGAGCGCACGCGATCGCGTCGGAGCGACCGCCGATTCGGCATCGACGCTGGCGTAGGCGATCCAGTTGGTGCCATTCACGGGACGGAAGGCCCAGAGCCGATCGCGATTGTCGAGGCCCGCCGCGCGCAGCGTTCCCTGTTTCTCGGCCAGCATCGCTGCCATCCCGGGCGCGCCGCTCACGTCCTTGCCGATCCAGCGCTCGCTGTCGCGCGAGCGCGCAACCATGATGCCCGGCGAGGCGACGATTCCAGCGAGAGTGTCTTTGGCTTCGAACGTGCCGAACGGTTGGAAGTGCTGCAGCTCGATGGCCATGCCGACCGCGCCCACGATGCTGCCATCGGCACCCTGGACTGCGTGCACAGCGGTCACGCCCCAGGTCTTGCTGATCTTGCCGATCAACGGCTGCGACAGTCGGAAGCCGCCATCGCGCATGAGCGCCTGGTGCATCTCCATGTCGACGACGTGTAAGCGTTGGCCGCCCGGCGGCGGCTTCGCGCCACACAGAATCCAGCCGTCCCGGTCGACGACGATGATGTTGCCGGCGCGCGGATACAGCTCGCGCAGGGTCGGCAGGGCGGGATCGCAGTTCGCGGGGTCCATCGCACGCACCAGCGGCCGCTGCGCGACCGCTTCGAGCGTCGCGCGAAAGTCGCCGAGGAAACGCTCCGTGCGTGCGGCGGTTTCATCGGCTACGCCGCGCGCCTCGTCGGTGGCATGCGCAACCTCGCGACGCGCACCATCGAACAGCAGGAATGCGATGACAGCGAGCAGGGGCAGAGCAACGACGGCAGCGAGCCTCGCTAGCTCGAAGAGGATGGGGCGACGCGACGCCTCTGCCATGGAGAGGCATTGTGTCAGAAGTAAGGAGTCGGGCTAAAGCCCGACATCCGCTACTTCGATAGGTATTCTGTCGTGAGGGTGAGCAGCGCGCGCACCCCGGTGATCATGGCCGCCTCGTCGAGGTAGAACTGCGGCGAGTGATTGAACGCGGCCTTCGCCGGATCGCGATCCGGCGGCGTGACGCCGATCCAGAAGTACAGGGACGGTGCCTGCTGCGCGAACACTGCATAGTCGTCCGCCGTCGTCTGCAGGCTGACTTCGCGCACGTTGGCCTTGCCGACCAGCCGCTCGAAGATCGGCAACGCCGCTGCAGTGACCGCCGCGTCGTTCACGACCGTGGGCACGGTGACCTCGTCTGCAGACTCCGGCTTCGCGAGATCCTTGAAGCGCACCGTGGCGGTTGCACCGCTGGCCTCCGCGATATTGCTGGCGGTTGTCTGCATGCGGCGGACGATGTCGTTGCGCACGTCGGTGCTGAATGTACGCACCGTACCGACCATCTGAACCTCGTCGGGAATGATGTTGAAGCGGATGCCACCTTTGATCGCACCGACAGTGATCACGGCAGGAATCGCCGTGATGTCGACCTGCCGGCTGACGATGGTCTGCAGGCCCAGAATGATCTGCGACGCAGTGACGATGGGATCGACGCCGCCCCACGGCCGCGAGCCGTGCGTCTGTCGACCCTTGACGGTCAGCGTGAAACTGTCGGCGCTCGCCATGAATGGACCTGAGCGATAGCCGATCACGCCCGTCGGCAGCGAAGCCATCACGTGCAATCCGTACATGACATCAGGCTTCGCAAGCTTGAACGCGCCTTGCTCGAGCATGAGCTGCGCGCCGCCGCGCTCGCCTTCGGGCGGACCTTCTTCGGCGGGCTGGAACACGAACAGCACTTGTCCCGCGAGTTGCTCGCGCATGCCGGCGAGCGCTTCGGCAACGCCGAGCAGAATCGCGACGTGCGAGTCATGTCCGCAGGCGTGCATCACGCCGACCGTCTCGCCGCGGAACTGCGCCGTCACTTTCGACTTGAACGGCACGTCGGTCTGCTCCGTCACCGGCAACGCATCCATGTCGGCGCGCAGTCCGACCGTGCGGCCGGGTTGCCCGCCGCGGAGCAGGCCGACGACTCCGGTCGGGCCGATGCCGGTCTTCACTTCCATGCCGAGCGCGCGCAGGCGCTTGGCAATTTGTTCTGCCGTGCGCGTTTCCCGATTGCTGAGCTCGGGATGCGCGTGAAAGTCGCGTCGCCACTCGATCGTCTTGGGCTCGACCGCCTTGGCGGCCGCATCGATCTGGTCGGGGGTGATCCGGCCGGCGGCGGCCTGGGCTGCGCCACTGGAGGCTATGGCAAGCGCTGCAAGCCACAGTCCGGCACGTGTCGGATTCATATACAGGGACCTTCGTTGGGCCAGGGGCGTTACGCCACCAGAGTTGGCTCTTGTACAATCCCGCAGGTTGGGGTTCAAGGGGAGCACATCTGTGCAGACGGCGAATGAAGGTCGATCGTCTCCGCCACCGCTGCCGCCTTCGGACGAAGCGCTGCGTGAGGCATCTTACGAGCCGCAGCCGGCAGTAGCCGACGACGCGCGCTATTCCATGGAAACGCGGTTGATCCGCACGTTGCTGCATGCGTTCGGCAATCCTCCCATCGCCTTCTCGCTGTGGAACGGCGACAAGATCGCGCCGCTCGGCACCGCTCCGGTGGCGACGCTGAAAATTTCCGACCGCCGCACGCTGCTGCGCCTGTGCACCGATCCGGACCTGCAGTTCGGCGAGCTGTACAGCGCGGGCAGGATCGATGTCGACGGCAGCATCCTGCGCATGATCGAGGAGCTGTACGTCGGTGCGGCGGAAGCTGCGCAGCCGATGTCGTTCCGGCGCCGGCTCGCGGCGTGGCGCCATAAGCGGACGCGCAACACGCTGCTGGGCTCGCGCGAGAATATTCATCATCATTACGACATCGGCAACGAGTTCTATTCGTTGTGGCTCGGCGAGACGATGGCGTACACGTGCGCGTATTTCCCGACGCCCACGGCCACGCTCGATCAGGCGCAGATCGCGAAGATGGATCACGTCGCTCGCAAGGTGCGCCTGAATCGCGGTGACCGGGTCGTGGAAGCCGGCTGCGGCTGGGGCGCGCTGGCGCTGCACATGGCGCGTCGTTACGGCGTGAAGGTGCGAGCGTTCAATATTTCGCACGAGCAGATCGCGTATGCGCGCGAGCGTGCGAAGGCGGCGGGATTGTCGAATGAAGTGGAGTTCGTCGAAGACGACTACCGCAACATCTCGGGCCGCTACGACAAGTTCGTCTCGGTCGGCATGCTCGAGCACGTCGGCGCCGAGAACTTCCCGGAGCTCGGGCGCGTCATCAAAGGTTGCCTGAAGGACAGCGGTCTGGGCCTGATCCACACGATCGGCCGCAATCGCGCCAAGCTGATGCATCGCTGGATCGACCGGCGCATCTTCCCGGGCGCGCATCCGCCGTCGCTCAAGGAAATGATGGACATCTTCGAGAACAGCAACTTCTCGGTGCTGGACGTCGAGAATCTGCGGCTGCATTACGCCAAGACGCTCGAGTGGTGGCACGCGCTGTACGAGCGCTCGACCGATAAGGTCGCGAAGATGTTCGACGACCGCTTCGTGCGCATGTGGCGGTTGTATCTGCTGGGCTCGCAGGCGGCGTTCTCGGTCGGCGAGCTGCAGCTGTTCCAGGCCGTATTCGCGCCGGGCCGCAACAACCAGATTCCGTGGACGCGGGCCGACATCTATCAACCCAGCATCTATCAAAGATGAGCGGGAGATGACGTCGCGCGACTCTTGCGACGTGTTGATCGTCGGCGGCGGACCGGCGGGCTCGTCGTGCGCGCGCCAGCTGCGTCGCGCCGGCCTCGACGTCCTGATCCTCGACAAGAGCCAGTTCCCGCGCGACAAGGTCTGCGCGGGCTGGATAACGCCGCAAGTCGTCGAGGAGCTGCAGATCGACACGCGCGATTACGAACAGGGTCGCGTGCTGCAGCCGATCACCAGCTTCATCACTGGCATGGGTGAGCGCGCTGCGAAGCCGGTGCACTATCAGAAGATCGTCAGCTACGGCATCCGCCGTTGCGAGTTCGACAACTACCTGCTGCAACGAGCGGGCGCGCGACTGCGGCTCGGCGAGGCGTGGGAGTCGATGGAGAAGGTCGACGGCCGTTGGCTCGTCAACGGCGAGATCAGCGCAGCGCTCGTGATCGGCGCTGGCGGTCACTTCTGCCCGGTCGTGCGGTTCCTCGGCGCGAATCTTGGCAAGGACGAGCATGCGATCTGCGCGCAGGAAATCGAGTTCGAGATGAGCGACGAGCAGGCGCTGCGCTGTGGCGTCGAGCACGACCGGCCCGAGCTGTACTTCTGCGACGACCTGAAGGGCTACGGCTGGTGCTTCCGCAAGGGTAATTTTCTGAACGTCGGGCTCGGGCGCGAAGGCAACAAGGGCCTGGTCGAACACGTCCATACGTTCAGTCGCTGGCTGCAGTCGCAGGGCAAGGTGCCAGCCGATGCGCCGGCGCGATTCAAAGGTCACGCCTACCTGTTGTACTCGCATGCGACGCGACCCGTGGTCGGCGACGGCGTGCTCATCATCGGCGACGCAGCGGGGCTCGCGTATGCGGAAAGCGGCGAGGGCATCCGCCCTGCGATCGAATCGGGATTGATGGCCGCACGAATCATTGCCGACGCACGCGGCGATTACAGCAAGCAGCGACTGGTCGAATACGAAACGCAGCTCTCCGCGCGCTTCGGCGCTCGCAATAACGGCGGCTCGCTCGCGAGCTCATTGCCCGAGTCGTGGAAGCTCGCGCTCGCGCGCTCGCTGATGCAGACGCAATGGTTCACGCGCAACGTCGTGCTGAACCGCTGGTTCCTGCACGCGGACACCGAGCCACTGCGCGCGTAGGCGCTGTGGGTCAGGCTTCAGCCTGACTCAATCCGCGCGCTCGATGCTGGTGATCTTCCCGTCCATGATCTTGACCATCATCGTGAGCGAGCCGGAGCTGGGCTTGTAGTACCAGCGCTCGATCACCTGCTCGCCGCGCTTGGTCGAGTAACCTGCGGGATTCTTCGCGAACACGTCGCTCTTGGTGACGTCCTTCTTCTGTGGCTCGCCGCACTTCTGCAGGATCTCATCCGTGGTCATCGTCTCGTTGACGATCCACTTGCCGCAACGCATGGACTCTGCAGACGCCGCGAGCGGCAGGAGTGACAACGCACAGAGGACGACAGCAGGTACGCGCATGCGACGTAGCATACGCTACTCGCGCGGCGCACGGCGGCGATCGCCGTGCCCGGGCTGCCGTGGCTTCAACAGCTTCGCGACCAGTCCGGTCCAGCCCGTCTGGTGAGACGCACCGGCGCCGCGGCCGCTGTTGCCGCAGAAATATTCGAAGAACAGCACGTAGTCGCGGAAGTTCGGATCCTCCTGCATCTGCGGATACTGACTGAGCACCGGGCGCACGCCGTGCCCGTCCTTGAGGAACAGCCGTTCCAGTCGCGTCGCCAGCTCGTCCGCGATCTGGTCGAGGGTGAGCAGCTGCCCGGAGCCGGTCGGGCACTCGACGCGAAAGTCGTCGCCGTAGTAGTGGTGAAACTTCTGCAGCGACTCGATGATCAGGAAGTTCACCGGGAACCAGATCGGGCCGCGCCAGTTGGAATTGCCGCCGAACAGTCCCGAGTCCGATTCCGCGGGCACGTAGCGCACGGTCAGGTCCGAGCCGTTTACTTTGAACACGTACGGCTCGTGCTCGTGCGCTTTGGACAGCGCGCGCACGCCGAACGGCGAGAGAAATTCCTGCGGATCGAGCATGCGTACCAGCAGCTTCTTCATGCGATGACCGCGCAGCAGCGAGAGCAGCCGCCGCTTGCCGCGACCGGGCTGGTCCCAGTGCGACACCAGATTCGCGAGATCGGGACGATAGTTGAGGAACCACTCCAGCCGCGCCGTGAACTCGGGCACGCGTTCCAGCAATTCCGGCTCGAGCGTTTCGACTGCGAATAACGGAATCAGCCCGACCATCGAGCGCACGCGCAGCGGCGTCGTGTTGCCGTCGGGCGTATGCAGGACGTCGTAATAGAACTTGTCCGTGTCGTCCCAGAGACTGACGCCATCTTCGCCGAAGGTGCTCATCGCTTCCGCGATGTGCAGGAAGTGTTCGAAGAACTTGGTCGCGACGTCCTCGTACACGTTGTTGTGCTGAGCGAGCTCGAGCGCGATGCGCATGAGATTGAGCGCGTACATCGCCATCCAGCTCGTGCCGTCGGCCTGGTCGATGTGACCGCCGGTCGGCAGGTTCTGGCTGCGATCGAACACGCCGATGTTATCCAGACCGAGGAAGCCGCCCTGGAAGACGTTGCGGCCCTCCGCGTCCTTGCGATTCACCCACCAGGTGAAGTTCAGCAGCAGCTTGTGGAACACGCGCTCCAGGAACTTCAGGTCGCCGTGGTCGCCGCGCTGTTTGCGGTCGAGCTGGAACACACGCCATGTCGCCCAGGCGTGCACGGGCGGATTCACGTCGCCGAATGCCCACTCGTAGGCGGGGATTTGCCCGTTGGGGTGCATGTACCACTCGCGAGTCAGCAGCACGAGCTGTTCCTTCGCGAACTCCGCGTCGATCAGCGCGAGCGGCAGCGTGTGAAACGCCAGATCCCAGGCGGCGTACCACGGGTACTCCCACTTGTCCGGCATCGAGATGATGTCGGCGTTGTTGAGATGATCCCATTCCCAGTTGCGGCCGTGCCTGCGCTCAACCGGCGGCGCGATCTGCGTCTCGTCGCCCTTCAGCCACTCGGGCACGTCGAAGTGGAAGAACTGCTTGCTCCAGATCATTCCGGCGAATGCCTGGCGCTGCACGAGGCGGCGATCGGTATCCGGGAGCTCCTGCTGGATCTCGGCGTAGAACTCGTCCGCTTCGCGCACGCGCGCGGCGAAGATCGCCGCGAAGTCGGCGAAAGGTTGCGTGTAGACCGTCTTGCAGAGCCGCGTACGGATTTCCGTCGAGCCGCCGGCGGCTATGTCCAGCCGATACCAAGCCGCGGCTTTGGTGCCTGCGTGCGCCGGATTCACTGCGCGTACGTTCTCGTTCACGACGCGTTCGTGGAATGCGTCTTTGACGTAGCCGACGTTGGCAACGTCAAAGAGTCGCTGCGTGTTCGTCTCGTTATCAGTGAACAGCAGCGCGGGACTTCCGTCCGCGTACCAGCGATGCTCGCCGAACACGTCATGCTGAACGAGCACGTGCTCGCCGTGTTGCGCTAGGTGTGGCTTCGCAGCGCCCTTGCGCCACGCCCACGTGTTGCGGAAGAGCAGTTGCGGCAACACATGGATCGTCGCGGCCTCAGGACCGCGATTGTGAATCGTGATGCGCATCAGCACGTCATCGACGTGCGCTTGTGCGTATTCGACGAACACGTCGAAGTAGCGGTTCTCCGCGAAAATACCAGTGTCGAACAGCTCGTACTCCGTCTCGGTCCGCGCGCGACGCTGACTCTCTTCCACCAGCTGAGCGTACGGATACGCGCGCTGCGGATACTTGTAGAGCATCTTCAGGTACGAATGCGTCGGCGTCGCGTCGAGGTAGTAGTACAGCTCCTTCACGTCCTCGCCGTGATTGCCTTCGGCGTTCGTCAGTCCGAACAGCCGCTCTTTCAGAATCGGATCGCGCCCGTTCCACAGCGCCAGCGACAGACACAGCCGCTGCTCGTGATCGCTGAATCCCGCGAGACCGTCTTCGCCCCAGCGATACACGCGGCTGCGCGCGTGATCGTGTGGAAAGTACGCCCACACGTCGCCGTTCGCGCTGTAATCCTCGCGCACGGTTCCCCACTGACGCTCGCTCAGATACGGGCCCCATTTCTTCCACGCGAGATCGTGCGGCGTGCACTGCGCGAGCCGCTTGCGCTCCGCCGAGTGCAGCTCATCGACTGGAGGCCGCGAGTCGGCACGCTTGGCAACGGCGGGTCTGAGCTTTTTTGTCACTGTTTCAGCCAGGGCGTGATCCTGGCCGCGCTCATCAATAAGAATCTCGCATGACGTAGCCTGAACGTCGCGCGAGCAGCCCGTCGAGCGAGAGCGCGCCCGGGCCGTAAATAATGATGACGAGCAGCATAAAGCCCCAAAGGTAGTGCTGTCCGATCGCCGCCTCGAAGCCTTCCTGGAACAGCACGTGCGCGTATGAAATGACTGCGAGCGCGTTCACAGCGAACAACCCGATCGCGCTCAGACGTCCCGCTAAGCCCACGATCACGAGCGCGGAGAACACGAGCTCGCCGGCGGTGCCGACGTAGGCTGCAGCATGCGGCGGCAACAGCGGCACCTTGTATTCGGATTCGAACAAGGACAGCGTCTGACCCCAGTCCTGCAGCTTGAGCCAACCGGACTTCAGGAACACCCAGCTTACGTACACTCGGATCAGCAATGCGAACGGCGAGTGCAGCGCGTTCAGAAGGTGCACGAAACGCGTGTACGTGCGGGCCAGATTCTTGTTGTTCTCAGCCATACATATATATGTATGGCAATCTAACCCGACAGCACCCTCGGCTCCAACAGCTGCACGCTGAACTGCTTCGCCGGATCCATCCACACGCGGCTGACCGACAAGCCCGCCGTCGCCGCGAGATCCGCGAAGCTCTCCAGCGTGTACTTGTGGCAGAACTCCGTCGTCAGGTGCTCGCCCTTCTCGATGTGCACCGTCTCGTCGCCGAGGTGCACGTCCTGCTCGCGCTTGCTGACCAGGTGCATTTCGATGCGGCTCTGGTTTTCGACCCACACAGCCATGTGCTCGAACGCCTCCAGGTCGAAGTCCGTCCCCAGCTCGCGATTGAGGTGCCGCAGGGCGTTGACGTTGAACTCCGCCGTGACGCCAGCGCGATCGTTGTAGGCGCGCTCCAATACTCGCGGATCCTTCTTCAGATCGATGCCGATCAGCACCGCGCCGTTTGCGCCGATGATGTTTCGCATGCTCTGCAGCAGCCCGTGCGCTTGCGGCTGATCGAAGTTGCCGAGCGTCGAGCCGGGGAAGTACACGACGCGTCGATGCGCGGCATAGACCGAGGCCGGCAGGTCGAAATGTCGCGTGAAGTCGGCGCAGATCGGAATCACGCGCAGCGTCGAGTAGTCGCGCGCAATCGCGCTGGCGGCTTCGAGCAGATGATCGCGGGCGATGTCGACCGGCACGTACGCTGCCGGCTTCTCGAGATGATTCAGCAGCAAGCGCGTCTTGGTGCTCGTGCCGCTGCCGAACTCGATGATCGCAGCGTCCGGACCGATGTGATGCGCCATGTCCGCAGCGTGCTGCTGCATGATCTGCAACTCGGTGCGAGTGAGGTAGTACTCCGGCAGCTCACAGATGCTGTCGAACAGAAACGAGCCGAGCTCGTCGTAGAACCACACCGGCGAAAGCTGCCGCGGATGTTTGCGCATGCCTTCCAGCACGCCGTTGGTGAGGGCGTCCGTTCGCGACGGGGCAGGGATCGTGCTCGGGTGCTTTGCCATGAGGGTTCCTCGGACTCACAGATTGCGGGCGAGACGCACGCCCATGAATTGCCAGCGTGCGTCGGCGTAAAAGAAATTGCGGTAGCTGGCGCGAACGTGATCGGCCGGCGTCGCGCACGAGCCGCCGCGCAGCACCAGCTGATTGCACATGAACTTGCCGTTGTATTCGCCGAGCGCGCCCGGCGGCGGCTGATAGCCGGGGTACGCGCTGTACGGGGACGCGGTCCATTCCCACACGTCGCCGAACATCTGCTTCATTCCCGCCTGCACGCCGGCGGCAATGGGATGCAGCGCGCCGCTGTTCAGCAAGTTGCCGATCACCGGCAGCGATTCCGCCGCGAGCTCCCATTCCGCTTCGCTCGGCAGACGGGCACCGGCCCAGCGCGCGAACGCATCGACCTCATAGAAACTGACGTGACACACTGGCGCAGCAATGCGCAGCGGCTGCAGGCCGTGCAGCGTGAACTCGCTGTCGAGCGACTCGCTCCAGTAGATCGGCCGGGTCCAGCCTTCGCGCACGACTGTGCTCCAGCCGTCCGAGAGCCAGAACTCCGGCCGGCGATAACCGCCGTCACGGATGAATTCGAGGTACTCGCCGTTGGTCACGAGCCGATCCGCGAGCGCATACGGCTCGACGAGCGTGCGATGTCGCGGCAACTCGTTGTCGAAACAGAAATGCTTGCCGCTCGCGCCGATTTCGCGGATGCCGCCGTCGAACGGGATGAAGTGCATCGGCGCAGCAGTATCGTTCGGCTCGTCCGCGCCCGGTCGATAGGCGGGCAACAGCGGATTGAGCGAGAACAGGTGCTTGATGTCGGTGAGCATCAGCTCCTGATGCTGCTGCTCGTGATTCACGCCGAGCGTGCCGACCGCGAGCAACTTCTCGTCGTCAGGCCGCGCGCGCAACAGCTTCTGCATGTGCTCGTCGACGTGCTCGCGATAGCGCAGCACTTCGTCGACAGTCGGCCGCGTGAGCAATCCGCGTTGCGGCCGCGCGTGCATCCGTCCGACGGACTGGTAGTACGAGTTGAAGAGATATTCGAAATCCGGATGAAACGCGCGGTAGCCGGCGAGCAGCGGCTTCAGCAGGAACTGCTCGAAGAACCAGCTGGTGTGCGCGAGGTGCCACTTGGTCGGGCTCGCGTCCGGCATGCTCTGCACGACGAAGTCTTCCGTCTGCAGCGGCTCGCAGATCTCCAGCGAGACGCGACGGATGCGCGAATAGCGAGCGGCGAGGACTTCTGCGGGGCGGGTTTCCGGGAGAACTAAAACCGGTTGCGGGGCCGCCATCGGGACTCCTTCATTTGCGTTCGTGCGGAGAACGAGGCCCGCCCTAATCAACGGCCTGCAACCGGAAAAGGTTGCACACCGAAGCTGGGGACAGGGCCTCGGCGCCGGTCAATACCGACCGGCTGTGGTCGACTCTACGAGGGGCGGGGCTCCCACGGATGCCTCGAAGGGGAGAGCAGTCAACCACCAATATGTGACGGCTCGTGGCAGGTTTTGGTCCCGGTCGGATGGCCGGGGGGAGGGTTCCGGCCTTTGCCTTGACGGGCCGGGGGTCCGCCGATTTAATACGCCTCCCTCGCAGAGCGGCTCCCTCAAGGGAATCGTTGCTCAAGGCAATCATTGCCCTATGGCCAGGTAGCTCAGTTGGTAGAGCAGCGGACTGAAAATCCGCGTGTCGTTGGTTCGATTCCGACCCTGGCCACCATTCCCATCACGTTTGTTACGACTGCTCGCGCTTCCCACGTAGTCGCCGCGGTCACGCGTTTTGCGGAAGGAAGCGCTGGCAAATGCCAGGGAAAGCGAGATCCGATTCTCGTGCGGCTCAACGCGCAATCCTGCGCAGGCATGTCGCGACTAGAGCGACCGGATAATTCCGCGGGCGTCGTCGTAGCGGCGGTCGGACACCTCCACGACTTTGCCGAGAGCGTCAAAGGCCACTGTCGCCCCCAGCAGAACCACCACCGCCTCTTTACCGGCCTTCTCGACGAGCAGGGCGAGGCAGCCTCGTGCCCCGGGCGTGCTGCCGGTCTTGCCAGCCACGACATGCGGCTCGCCGAGCATTTGAACCGTCGAGGTGAGCGTAAGAGTACGCTGGTTTGGGCCGCCGACCCGAACCTCGTGGTGGCTGGTGGCGGCCGCGAGGCGGATCCGCGGCACGGCGAAGGCCGCCGCGGCCAAGCTGGCGAGGTCGCGGGCGGTGCTGAACTGCCAGCGCGCGTCCCGGCCATCAGGGGTCAAGAAGCGGGTTCGCACCATGCCGAATTCCGAGGCGAGTGCGTTGATTCCTTTGCGCCAGTGAGGGCCGACCAGCCGGGCCGCGACCATCGCCGCGTCGTTCCCTGACGGGAGGATCATGCCGTAAAGAACGTCCTGTCGGGTGATCACGTCCCCCGCAGCCAACCCCATCGTTGAACCAGAGCAAAGGTCCTGCGCCCGCACCTCCACCCGCTCGTGCCAGCGCCCTTCCGACGCGCGGGCAAATACGATCGCGGTCGCGAGCTTCGTAAGGCTCGCGGGTGGAGTAGCCAGCCAAGCATTCTTGGCGAGTATCTGAGCGCCGGTCACGAGGTCAACGGCGCACACCGCCTTGGCCGTGACCGCCGGCGGTGCGGGCACACGCCCGAACCGACGCTCGATTGAATGCGCGAACCACAAGAGCCACGGTTCCCAGACGCGCACGAATTTCCCGAGGGCCGATCGCAGCAACGAGCCCGGGCTGCTCACCGAGATCGCCTTCGACCGCGCCAGGACGCGCGTCCACCCGAAGGGCGACGCACCTCTCCAATAGTCACCACGTTCCTGACCATTAGCCCCTACTCGCCTTTCGGCGCAACCGTTCCGCCGGAATGGGTCGCTGGACAGCCCGCTCGCGTTTGAATTTGGACAAGAGGCAGGCGCGGTCCAGCCTTTAGGATGGAACGGCCCGCAGCCTCTCGACGATCGCGTGCATGTGCACAGAGTGCGACCCCTTCACCAGCACGCAGTCGCCCGGGCCAACCAGTCGGTTCACTTGGCGCGCACACTCGCCGCTATCGGCGAACCAGTGGTCCGGGTCGTAATGGCGAGCGAGCTCGCCGACGCCAATCACAACATCCGCCTTTTCGTGCGCGTAAACACCGATCTGCCGGTGATACTGCGTGGCCTCGTCGCCGAGTTCGCCCATGCTGCCCAGGAATGCAATGCGGCGCTGTACAGGCTGCGCGGCCTGGGCGAGTCTATCGAGCCCCAAGCGCATCGAGACCGGGTTGGCGTTGTAGCTGTCGTCGATGATCGTCATGTCGCCAAGCTGCAATTCGTTCAGCCGACTCTCCATCGGACGGACGTCGGCCAGCGCAGCCTCGATCGCCTGCTTGGGCACGCCAAGATGCAACGCGACCACTCGCGCGATGCCGCGCGCAAGGTCAGCGCCGCGACCGGGCAGCTTGACGACTTGCCCCTTGGCTTGGGCCTCGAGGTCGGCCACATAGTCGTGATCGGCACCCAGCACGATGAGGCCCGAAGCGGGAACTGTCTTCACGATTGCGCTCTTCTCGCGCACGACGCCCTGCAAGGTCTTCAGCCGATCGAGGTGCGCCGGCCCAATCGTCGTCACTATGCCGATATTTGGCGGCGCGACTTCGACCAAGTGGTGCAGGTGCCCGCGCCAGTGCGTGCCGTATTCAAGGACCAACACGCGCGGATAACGCGCGAAAAACGCGAGCCACAGCGCACGCGGCAGCAGCAGCGGGACCTCCCACAGGTTGTGCCATTCGATCCAGTGCTCGTACCGAAGCACCGTCAGCGGAAGGCCATTGTCGTCGTTCATGTTGTGCACGCTGTGCGCCACCGCGCCGACAATTTGCCGCGCCGCCGGATGTCGCAGCACCGCGGCGATCATGTGGACTGTGGTCGTTTTACCGGCCGAGCCGGTCACGCCAATGATCAGCGGCTTCCGGATCCGAAGCACGACGCGGGCGCAGAAGGAGCAATAGCGCCCGAACAGGTCGCTGGCCCGGCGTCTAGTCGTTGACGTGCTGATCCGGGCGCCCGCCCGCGCAATGAATTCGAGGGCAGTCACGCACCTGATTATGCACCCACTTCGCGAATTCGTGACCACGCTGCACTGTGCTAATCGTGAGCGCAGGTGCCCTATGGCAGTCGTTACAATCTTCGCGAGGTTCCAACGTCGATCCAGACTGCAGCAGAAATTTCGCACCGTCGTGAACGACGTGAGGCCGGCGATGCGTTTCCAATCTTGTTTCCAGTGCAGTGTCGCCGACCCAGCGCCAGCGGCATCCACCAGCTTAGGACCTGCACCCTGACTGGCTGATTCCGTGTCGGTGGGGTTGCTGGATTGTTCGCGGCCCGCTCTGAAAATCCGCGTGTCGTTGGTTCGATTCCGACCCTGGCCACCATTCTTGCCCTGGTAGCGCTGGCGGCCTGCGGTTCTCGCAAAGTTGCGCCGCACCGGCCCGATACGGCGGCCCTCGAGCGCGAAATTCCAGGCCTGCTGCGCGTCAGCGACGTCCCCGGCCTGTCCATGGCGGTCGTCCAGAATGGCCGCGTCGTCTGGGCGGAGGCCTTTGGGACAGTCATCGACAGCGCGCAGACCCCGCTCAACCCCGGCACCGTCTTCGAGGCGGCGTCGCTCAGCAAACCGGTCTTCGCCTACCTGGTGCTGCGCCTGGCCGACCGCCGCGAGTTCGATCTCGATCGCCCTCTGTATGAGATGTTGGAGTATCCGCGCCTCGCACACGACGAGCGGTACAAGGGGATCACCGCCCGCATCGTGCTCGCCGCGCTCGCGATCGAAGTGTTACAGCAGGCCATAGCCGATAGCCCGACGTCCGCCGCCACCCACCTCGCACTCGGCCGGGCATTGGAGGCGGCCGGCGATCTGCCGGCGGCGATCGCGTCGTACCGGCGAGCGTTGAATGCCGATCCAGACGAGGCACAGCGACGGATTCAATGGGCGGAGGATCGCGTGGCAGCGCGCGCGCGTCCCGTCGCCGTCTCCCAGCAGATGCTTGAACGCTACGCGGGTCAGTATCAGCAGCAGCTCGTCGCGGTGCGCAACGGGCGTCTGTACTACAAAGGAGCGGTGAGCCCCGAGTCACCGCTCACCGCTATCGCCGCCGACCTGTTCGAGGTCGATGCGGATCCGGCGGTCCGCATCCGTTTCGTTGGCCCCGAGTCCGCGCCGGCAGTCAGACTTTTCGGGATCTACAGCGACGGCACGATCGACGAGTGGCCGAGATCTATTTCAGGATCACCGTGGATCGCTCCTGCAGCGCTCTAGAGCACCGAACGCGATGAGCAGAAGAACCGCCAATGCAACGAGTCCGTACGGAATCGCGTTGACGCCGTGGCGCTCAGCAAGCGCGCCGACCAGCGCGGGTGCGACCGAAAGCCCAATCGCAGCGGATGCAATCTGAATGCCGATGGCGTTCGCGCCGTGGCGGACCCCGAGCCGCCGCGGCGTTTCTGCAATCAGCCAGGGAAAGATCGGACCGCACGCGAACCCGATCAGCGCGCCCGCTGCGATGCTGACGCCATGATGTGAACCGAGGCTGAGACCCAGAGCTGCAAGCAGACTGGCGCTCATGGCCGCAAACAGCCAGCGCGAAAGTGGTTCATGGGCCGGCACCAGGCCGAACACGACGCGCGCCGCCATCAGCGAACCCCAGAAAAGGCTCACTGCCGCGCCTGCGGCCCCGGTCCTGACATTGCGGCCTTCGTGTAGCAGCGTATAGAGCCAGGCGCCCGTCGAGGCTTCGAGACCGCAGTACAGGATGAAGACAACGGCGCTAAGCAGGGTTGCCCGCAGCTGCAATGTTGCGGTGAGCGAGGGCGGGGCACCTTGCGTGTCAGCGTTACCGCTTTCAGGCGGCCAAAGGTGGCGACTCGCAACGAACCCGGCCGCGAGGAAGAGTTGCGCCACGCCGACGATGAGGTATCCGCGCTGCCATCCTGCGTTCGAGAGCAGCACAGCTGTCATCAGCGCCGGACCTATTGTCGTGCCGAAACCGTAGAACGCATGCAGCATGTTCACCGTACGCGCTGAGTAGTTGTGCGCGGCAAACGTGTTCAATGCGCTATCGATGGCGCCGGCGCCGAGTCCCGCTACAACACCAGCGGCGACGACGATCGCCCACGTCGCAGCAGTTGAGTACACGATCAGCGCAGCCGCCGTGGCTGCGCACGAGAGTGCAAGCAGTGCACCGAGCCGGATGCGACGGAGGATTGCACCGCTGAGGAAGCTTGCGGTGACGTAGCCGAGAGTCGTGGAGACGAACAATGAGCCGAGCGCGTCGAGCGGCAAGCCGAACGACTGTCGCATCGAGGGCCATGCCACACCTATCAACCCGTCGGGCAGGCCCAGACTGATGAAGGCAACGAAGGCAAGAATCAGGAGGAGGCGGGCGCGCACAGCCATCAGAGTAAACGCTTGATTTGCGATCGCCAGCTCCTGCGGGTCGTACTGTTACGAAATCGGCCGAACGTCCGTATTGCACGCGCAGGCACGGTGCTAGATTCCTGCGTCGAATCGCCCCGCGACAGGCAGGCAAGCACGATGGTTGACGCCAACCCCGTGGCGCGCGATGCAGCGGCCCCGCTGCACGACGCGTTCATCAGCTATTCCCGCCGCGACAAGGAGTTCGCCCGCCGGCTCGGCGTGGCCCTGCGCGCGTACAAGCCACCGAAGGGGCTGGGGCTCGAGGTGCGCCACCTCGACATCTTCCGCGACGAGGAGGACTTCACCGGCGTCGAGTACCACGATGCGGTGCGCCGGCACCTGCGCGCGTCGAACCGCCTCCTGCTGATCTGCTCGCCCAACGCAAGAAAGAGCGAGTACGTGAACGACGAGATTCGTCAGTTCGTCGCGCTGCGCGGCGCCGACAGCATAGTGCCGGTGCTCTGCGGCGGTTTGGCGAACAACGAGGCGCGTGACGATCAGGAGGAGCAGAAGGCGTTTCCCGAAGCGCTCTGCGCGGCGCTGCAGATGCCGCTCGCAGTCGACTACCGGGCTTTCGATCCAGCCGGCAAGCAGAAAGTGAACAAGGATGCGTTTCACGGCGCATGGTGCTCGTTGCTCGCCAACCTGTACGGCCTGAGCCGCAGCGAAGTCGAGCAGCGCGAAAAGAAGCGGGAAACACAGCGCCGTCGGATAACGCAGAGCATCGTGGGCGGCATCATGGCGACGCTGATTGCAGCGACCGCCATCAGCGTCACGTTCTGGCGCCAGGCAGTCGAACAACGCAGGGCCGCGGTGGCGCGACAGCTCACGGCGCAGGCGGAGCTCGCGCGCAATGAGTCGCCCAGGCTCATCGAACGCAGTGTGCTGCTTGCCGTCGAGTCCCTGAAGCGCCTGCCCACGCTCGAAGCCGAGACGGTGTTGCGCCCGCAGCTCGCGAAGATGTTGCTACCGGTGCGCCGTATCTCGATGGGCGAGCTGAGTGGCCCCTGCGTGTTCAGCCCGGATCGAACACGCGTGGCGGCGGCGACCAAAGAAGGCGTAAAGGTTTACGACCTGCTGACGGGGAAGCGGATCGCCGTGCTCGATCCCCTGCCACCGCTGATGAGATTCAAATTCAGCCCGGACGGCCAGCATTTCGTCACCGGCAGCGGCTCCATGGACCCGCGGGTGGCGCAGAACTACGTGGCCCAGGTGTGGCGTCTGCAGGATGCAAAAGAGATCAAGCGCCTGACGCATACGGAGCCCGTGTTCATGCTGGTCTTCGATGCCGACGGCCGACATCTCGCAGTCAGCGATGAAAGGTTCGCGCGAGTGTGGGAAGTGGGCTCCGAGCATCCGCCGCAGGAGTTCGAGCTCGATGGGTTCATTCTCGACATGGCACTGAGTCCGGATGGCGGACGCTTGTTCACGCAGACCAACAGGGAGACCAATCAAGTGTGGGACGTCGCCTCGGCGCAAGTACTGAAGGACGTGCCACTCAAAGACGGTCAGGAGCACATCGCCCTCAGCCCGGACTGGCAGCACGTTGCAACGGCGAGCGACGACAGCATCCGAATCACGGAGCTCGGCAGCGACGTGGAAGTGAGGCACATCCTGGAACCGAACATGACGAAACCGGCGTTCACGGAGGATGGCCAATGGCTCATGGCAAGCCGCAAGGTAGAGCGAGATCCGCAACTCACGGAAGCCGAGCTCGCAGCGAGCCAGTCGATGATTGTATGGGACGCGCACAAGGGCTATGAGTGGTTCCGCGTGCGCGGTGTCGGCAGCCGGGACCGACTCGTCATCAGCCCGGATGGAAAGTATGTCGCAACGCTCGGTGCTGCCAATGTCGTACAGATCTGGTCCGACACCGATCGTGAAGTGAGCCGCCTCGATGGATCCGGCGTCGCCGCAATCGGCTACGCCGCGGACGGCACGTTTGTCACCGCGGACTGGGCGGGTTCAGTGCAGTTGTGGGAGACGACGCAGGGGCGCGAAGCGGGCCGTTTGCCTCATGGCGATGGCATCCGGTCCATCGCCTACACGCCTGACGGCAAGCGTCTGTTGACGAACAGCAGCGATCGTGTGGTGCGAGTGTGGGATCCCGAGACCTCGCGTGTAGTCGCGCACGTCAAGACTGAGGACGATGCGCACGTTGCGCTCGATCCCGATGGCAAACACTTCGTCGTTTTCCTCCACGACGCCATGCGTGTGTTCGACCTCGAGGCCAATGAGATCACGACGTCACCGATGCCCGCCGCGACGGGCCAGAGCGTGTTCTCGAGGGACGGCACCTACCTGGCGACGGCGGGTTTGGACAACAACGTGCGGTTGTGGGCGATGCCTGCGCCGCGCGAGATCGCACACTGGTCGCTCGGCGACGGCATTGCGTCGCTCGCCTTCAGCCCGGACAGTAAGGTCCTCGTCGCGAGCACGATCAATTCCGATACAGCCGTCGTGTGGGATGTGTCGACGAAGAACGAGTTAGTCCCTCCGTTTAAAAAGGAAGGTGGATACCGCCAGATCACGTTCAGCCCGGATGGCCGCTACGCTGCTGCGAGCGTGTCCGAACGCTATAGCGGTGCGAGCCCGATACCCGTCGCCGCCGGCGCCGTCGTGATCTGGGATACGTCGACCTGGAAGGAAGTCCGCCCTCCGTTGCAGCATGCCAGCGGGATTCTCGCATTCAGTTCCGACAGCAAGCTGCTGGCGACGAGTGAAGACGAGCTGCAGGTCACGAGCGAAACTGAATACTCGCAGGAGTTCAATGCGAGCATTTGGAATGTGGCCACAGGAAAGCAGATCAAGCTGCTGCGGCATCCTGCGCCAGTCACTGCCGGCGCGTTCACCGCAGATGGCGCCCGCCTCGTCACGGCGAGCTCCGATGGAGCTCGCCTCTGGGAGCTGAGCACGGGCCGTGAGATGTTTCTGCAGCGCGACTCACCCATCCACGCCATCGCCGTCAGCCCCGACGGCAAGTATCTGGCGACCGCCGATGAGCAGGACGTCGTGCAGACGTGGTTCCTGCGGCCGGCTGACCTCATCGACGAAGCCTGTCGCCGGCTCACTCGCGATCTGACGAAGGACGAATGGCAACAGTTCGTCGCGGACGGACCCTACGCGCCGACTTGTCCCCCAGCTACCTCAAGATCACCGTGATCGAACGCGCCGTCATCACGTTCGTGTCGCCGTCATAGGATCCAGTGGCGTTGAAGGTCAGCATCACGGTCGAACCGTTGAGCCGCGTGCCCAGCTCGGCCACGAAGTCCGCGAAGTCGCCGAAGGCGTGCGACTCGTCGCGCATCACGATCAAGTACGCGCTCGCTCCGGCGCTCGGCGGCACGATGCTCGGCGACGACGGCAGCGTGAGCAGGTTCAGCACGCGCGGCCCGATCGTCAGCACGTGCGGCCGGCCGATCGCCGGATTCGCGAGATCGAGCACGAGGCCGGTCGGATTCTGACTCACGAACGGCGCGGTGGTGCCGCCCGGCAGCCACGTCAGCGACAGCATCGCAGGCAAGCGCGGGAAATCGACCAGAGTGCGCGCGGTGAAATCCGGCGGTGCCATGCCGAACGGCGTCGGGAAGCCGATGAGCTTGGTCGGCTCGCCGATCGACAGGCCCGATAGATCGAGGCCGGACGCCGCGACTTCGTAGTTGGCCGGATCGGCATCCATCGCCGTGCTCGTGCCCGTGCCCGCGAAATTAAACGCCGAAGCCTTGCGACCAGCGATGGAGTCGAGCTGCAGTGTGAGCGCGTCGGTCGACGTCGACTTCACGAAGCCGTAAATCGGCGTCGGGTGCATGCGCACGCGGCCCGCGGTCGCATCCAGAGTCCAGCCTCCCGACATCGACGAGGCAACCATCGGCGTAGCCGCGCCGAACGCTTCGATCGACTGACCCACCGAGATGTCTGCGGGTGCCGCTATGGTCGCCGGTGACGTTCCACCCTTCACCACCTTGGTGTTAGGTCCGATCGTCACGTTGACGTTCCCGCGCGCAAAGTGATCGCCGTCACTGTCGCGAATCACGTTGCCGCCGCGCACGGTCAAGACGTCGCCCGTGCGCGAGATCACTTCGCCCATCACGGTATCGACTCCGGCGCCAGGCACGCTGGTGCCCGAGAACACTGCGGCTGCGTCGAATTCGCGCGTCGCCGGCGTCAGTGTGCCGAGGGCAGCCGTGAGCGTGCCTGCGCCCGCCGCGGCCAGCGCGTCGAGACCGGCGCTGCCGGTGTAGTTCGTGCCGTTGATCTCGAACGTGGTGCTCGCATCGGTGTGCACGGTGACTTGACCGAAACGCTGCGCGCGCATGTGGAAGGGACGCAGGTCGACGACGTAGGTGCCAGCCGCCTTGTCTACGCTCACGAGCGGACCGCGTACGCGCATGTCCTTCTGATCGACGAGGTCGAGCGATGCGACCAGCGCCGGCGTCACGGTGACCGTTGCCGGCGTCGTCGTCAGGTCGACCGCGTTGGTCGCAGCCAGATTGAAGTCCAGCGTGAACAACGAAGGTCTGCCCGGCGCCACGAGGAGGTGATGCCGGTTGTCCAATGTCACGGTGACATCGACCGTGCCGAGCGCGTTGCCGCTCGCATCCACTGCGTGAGCTGCCACCGGCGCACCGTTCTGCTCGACATTTATATCGGCGTTCGAGTAGTCGAGACGCAGCGTGGCCGCGACGTACTCGCCGTTGGGAATGGTGGCGGCGGTAAAGAACTCGGTCAGGTCGACGAGCTGGGCGAAGTCGATACGCGTCGTTGCCGGCAGCGTTTCGACCAGGGTGCCATTGGCCTTCTTCAGCTTGAGCGAGGTGACGTCGACGGAGTAGCTGAGGAAGTCGCCGTCGGCATCGGTGATGGCGACGAACGTCGTGCCGCAATCGGTGCAGTCGGACGACGCAGGAGGGTTGCTCGAGGAAGCAGACATGCCGCCGCCGCCCCCGCCGCAGGCCGCCAGGAACAAGGCCAGCATGAAGACGCAGCTCTGCAACGCTGCGCGGAATCCTGAAGTGAACATAAGATCTCCCACGCGTGATTGGCACTGAAGCGGGTTAACGCGGGACTTGCGAAGCGGTTGACGTGGCTGCGTGCCCTTGTCACTGAGGCAGCCTTGCAGCGGCCGGAGTACGCTCAGCAGCATGCGCACGACTCGACTGTTCGCCGCACTCTGCCTGCCTGTCCTCGCCGGCTGTCTCGGCCCACGTCTGACCTCCCAGCCAGGCGTGTACGACGTGACCGTGCAGCCCATTCATACGTTAGGCCGCGAGATCGACGCGGTCGACGTTCGCCCGGCGCAAGACCGGCATCCCGGCTATCTCGTCGTGTTCGTCACCGGCGACGACGGCTGGCTTGGCACCAGTCACGCCGTATTCCGGCATCTTGCCGAAGAGGGCTACACGATGATGGGCTACAGCTCGCCCGAGGCGCTGCGGGAAATCGCACGCTCTGGCGAGCGCATCAGCACCGAGCGGGCTGCGCAGGAGCTGAAAGACCTGTACGCGCAGGCGAAGCAGCATCTGGGTCTGCCGGAGACGACGCCGGTCGTCATCGTCGGCTTCTCGCGCGGCGCTTCAGTTGTGGCGTTCACAGCGGTCCATCAGGATCTGCGCGACGGCATCGGCGGCGCGGTTGCAATTGCACTGACTCGCGAAGCCGATTATCTGCACGCGCCCAAAGACGACCCGCGAATCCAGGTCGACGATCAGGGCCGCATCCAGCTGTACCCGGCGCTGAAGTTCATGGGTTCCGCGCGCCTCGCGGTCATCCAGTCGACCAACGACGATTACGTTCCTGCAGCCGAGTCGCGCGAGCTGCTCGGCCCGGATACGCCGACACTTCGGCTCTACACAGTCGAAGCACAGGATCACGGCTTCAGCGACGCACGCGATCAGCTGATGCAGGACCTGGACGACGCGCTGCGCTGGATCGAGCAGGAAAAAACTCCGTCGTAGCGCCGACCGTGCGCTTCAATGATGCAGCCGGATCTTCGCGCGCGGCGTGTCGTGCATGAGCTTCAGAAAATCGCTGCCGTTGACGTGCACGAGCGCGCGATGATCGCCGCCCTCGAAGTACACATCCTCGGCATCGACGAATGCCTCATCGAGAATGGTCTCGATGCCATACACCTGGCCGAACGGCGGCACCGCACCGGGCTCGCAATCCGCGAACAGCCGGCCGATCTGCTCTTCTGAAGCCAGCCCGATCACATGACCGAACCGCCGGTGCAACGCGCCGAGGTCCACGCTGTGAGTGGCGGGCACGACTGCCAACAGATACTTCTCGCCGTCCTCGAGCACGACACTCTTCGCGAGGCTCGCGCCGGGCACATGCGCGGCTTCTGCGGTGTGAGTGCTGTTCGACGTCCGCGGATGCTCGATGATCTCGTACTCCACGCCCGCCTCTGACAGGCGAGTCTGGACCGTTGCTGCGATGCTCATGATGGTCCTCCGTTTGCGCGTGGCCGGGTTGGGTTCAATATGGTGCTCCGAAACGACCCGGTCGCAATCAGGGCTAGCTGCACATGCCCGCGAACTTGTCCCCGGAGTACAAGGCTGCGCAGGCCGCGCTGCGGCAGGCGCGCGATCCCGGCGAGCGTCTGCACTGCCTGCGCGAAATGCTGCGGGTGATTCCCAAGCACAAGGGAACCGATCACCTGCAGGCCGACCTCAAGCGACGCATCCACGAGCTCGGCGAAGAGATCGAGCGGCCGAAGAAGGGCGGAGCACACGGCGGACCCGCGCTGGTCGTCCGGCCGGAAGGCGCCGCTCAGATCGCATTGCTGGGTCCGCCTAACGCCGGCAAGTCGACGTTGCACGCGCGGCTTACGGGTTCCACCGCGCACGCCGCAATCTACCCGTTCACGACCCAATTCCCGGAGCCGGGAATGATGCCGTACGAAGACGTGCACTTTCAGCTCGTCGACCTGCCCGCCGTTTCGCCTGAGCATCCGACGCCGTGGCTCGCGAGCGCACTGCAGACGGCAGATGCATGCTTGCTGGTCGTGGATCTCGGCGATCCCGACTGCGTGGGCGAGATCGTGAGCGTGCGCGACATGATGCGCGAGCGCGGCGTGACGCTGGTCGAGCACTGGGAAGGCCTGCACGCGGGAAATGACGATGCGGCGGATGACGATCCGTTCGCTTTGTCTCTACGCACGCTGTTGCTCGCCAACAAAGCAGATGCAGTTGAGGATGCGGGATCCGAGCTGCGCACGCTGCTGGAGCTCGTGGGCCTTCAGTATCCGGCGCTTGCCGTCTCCGCAAGCAGCGGGCTCGGGCTAGGTGAAGTCGGCGCGTGGCTCTTCGATCACTTGGGTATCGTGCGCGTCTATACCAAAGCGCCTGGCAAACCTGCAGATCGCTCCCGACCGTACACGCTGCGTCGTGGGCAGACGGTCGCGGATGTTGCACACCTCGTCCACAAGGATCTCGCGCGCTCCCTCAAGCATGCTCGCATGTGGGGCGCGTCCGGATTCGAAGGTCAGCAGGTCGGACCCGGCCACGTCGTGGCCGACGGCGACATTATCGAGCTGCACGGTTGACTGGCACGCGTTACTGTCAAATCGGATTTGTGTTTCGCTGCCGGCTGTTTCACAGTCGGCGCGCCGACAAGGGCAAACCCATCGAAAGGTGGGGACGCAAAGCCTCCGGTCTACGGACACACGTCTATGACAGCGGGGTCGCCGCATGAGCACCGATCTGCAAAGCGTATTGATCGACGTCGCACTCTGGCTGTATCGCGCCTTCTTCGTGCCGGGCGATCAGTTCCTCGCGAAATTCCCCGAGCTCGACCTCGCCGGTCACGCGCGTGTCGTGTCCGCAGTCCTCTCTATTGTGATCTGGCTTGGTGCGATCGCACTGATCGTCGGCACCTGCAAGCTCGTTCGCGTCGTGGACCAGACGCTGACCGCGCTCGCGGTACGCCTGTATGAGGATTTGCAGCGTGCCGGTCGAGTCGTCGCGAGACGGCTCGCAATTGCCTTTCGCTCCTTCGCGCTGGAGCGGCAGGCGCGGTCTGCGCGAACGGAAGTCTTCGAGCAGCCTGCGCTGAGTACGCTCCAGCTGCGCATCCTGCAGTCTCACGCGAACCTGCCACCCGCACACTTGCTGACAGCGAACGACATCGGGCGCGCCCTCGACATGCGCTCAACCGACGTCACGGTTGTACTGGGGACACTGCGGAAGCTGAGCCTCGTCGACCGCACGTTGGGCGCGGACGATGGCGAGGACGGCTATCGGTTGACGAAGGCCGGCGAGGTCTTTCTTGCGGCCTGCAGTCGGACACCGCCAGCGAAGGTCGTTGCGTCGTCTGGGCGCGCTCTGCGGCCGAAACGAATCGAGCCGACGCTCGGGAGCACGTGACACGAGCGCTGTCGCGTTTGTGCAGCTCTGTATAGTGCTGCAATGAGCGCAGCCGACGACGGATTCGAAAGCATCATTGCCCGCGAACGCGGTCTGCGGCGGAGCCTGAGCGCGCGCCAGCTGTCGATGATCGCGATCGGTGGCGCGATCGGCACCGGCTTGTTTCTCGGCAGTGGTTTCGCGATCAGCCTCGCCGGCCCCGGCGTGCTCGTCAGTTACCTGATCGGCGCGGTCGTGGCACTGCTGCTCATGGGGTGCCTGGCGGAGATGACCGTCACCCATCCACTGACGGGCTCGTTCGGCGCGTACGCTGAGCACTACGTGGGACCGCTTGCCGGCTTCCTCGTGCGCTGGTGCTACTGGACCGGCAACGTGCTTGCGGTCGGCGCGGAAGTCACGGCCGTTGCGGTCTACATGAAGTTCTGGTTCCCGACGACTCCGGGCTGGCTCTGGATCTTCCTGTTCTCAGGAGCCCTGGTGCTGGCGAACGCGCTCGCGGTCAACGTCTTCGGCACGATCGAGTACTGGTTTTCCGTCATCAAGGTCACGGCGATCGTCGCCTTCATCGTGCTCGCAAGCTACCTCGTGTTCGGCACAGCAGAGCCCGTTGGCTTCGCCAACTACACCGCGCACGGCGGCTTTCTGCCGCATGGCTGGTGGGGTGCCTGGATCGCAGTGATGGTTGCAGTCTTCAGCTACCTCAGTCTGGAAATGATTGCGGTCGCGGCCGGCGAGGCCGAGCAGCCGCAGATTGCCATCACGCGTGCGTTCCGCTCGACGATCGTCCGGCTGATTCTTTTCTACCTGCTGACACTCGCATTGATGCTGGCCCTGATGCCGTGGACTGCTGCCGGCGCGGGCGAGAGTCCTTTCGTACGCGCAATGCGTTCGACACACATTCCGGCCGCCGCCGGCGTCATCAACTTCGTGATTCTCGTCGCGGCACTCTCGTCGATGAACAGCATCCTGTACGTCTGCACGCGCATGATGTTCAGCCTGTCGCGCGCCGACCAGGCGCCGCGGCGCTTCGGTGTGCTGAACAAGCGAGGCGTGCCGCTGCAGGCGCTGCTGCTGTCGAGCTCCGGCGTCGCGGTTGCAGCGGTCCTCGGAGCACTCTGGCCCGACCAGGCCTATCTGGTGATGCTGTCGATATCCGGCTTCGCCGTGATGTTCGTCTGGATGATGATTTTCATCACGCATTACTTTTTCCGGCGAGCGCAGCGGGCGCGTGTGCAGTCGGGCGCGCAGTTCCGGATGTGGGGCTATCCATTCACCTCGCTGCTCGGAGCGGGTCTGATGGCCTCGGTTCTGCTGACGACCCTGTTCAATCAATCGTTTCGAATGACGCTGGTCTTCGGGATTCCGTTCCTGGGATTGCTGAGCCTGGGCTACTGGCTGGGGTGGTCTTCGCGCCTGCGCCGCTGATTGCCCCGGGCCACCATTTAGCGCGCTGCACTGTTCCCTCAGACTATTCGCTCCTGCGATCGTCACATGGGAAGCCTTGGCCGCCGTGCTGACCGACTACAGTCGTCTCAGTCCACTCGAACGCGCGCTCACGCTGTTCACGCGCATCCGGCCCGGTGAGGGCCGCAGTCTGGCGCTGTTCTTCGTCAGCGCGTTCCTGTTCCTGTTCTCGTACTACATCCTCAAGGCGCTGCGCGAAGCGTTTCTGCTGTCGGAATTCAGTGCAGCGGTGCGTGCGTACTCGCTCGCCGCGATTGCGTTGCTGCTGATGATCGTCGTGCCGCTGTACAGCCGTGTGCGCCGGCGAGTCGACGGTGCGCGATTGCTGCGCGTGGTGACCTGGTTCTTCGCGGCCAACATCGTGATCTTCGCAGCGTTCGCCTGGTTCGAGCAGCGCATCGGCGTCGCGCTGTTCGTTTGGGTGAGCATCTTCGGCGTGATGGTCACGGCGCAGTTCTGGGCATTCGCTGCCGACACGTACAACCTCAAGAGCGGGCAACGGCTGTTCCCGATGATCATGCTCGGCGGCAACTTCGGCGCATTGGCCGGCGCGAAATGCGCGCAACTCACCGTTGCCGCGCTGACGCCCGAGGGACTGATGCTGGTCGCGACCGTCGCGTTGCTCGTGACTGTCAGCCTCGCGGGTGCCGCGTCCGCGGCTGCACCAGCAGAGTCGCGCGCCGCGAGCCCCGAGCACGAGAAGAAGCGGCCGATGAACATCATGGGCGGCATCGGCCTGGTGTTGAGCGACCGTTACCTGCTGTTGATCGCGCTGTTGATCGTGTTGCTCAACTGGATCAACTCCACCGGCGAATTCATCCTCGCCGACGTCGTCAGTCGTAACGCGGACGCGCAGGTGGCGGCAAGCGGCGGCGCGCTGAAAAAGGGCGACTTGATCGCCGCGTTCTACGGCCAGTTCCAGTTCTGGTTCACGTCGTTCGGCGTGGTCGTGCAGCTCTTCCTGGTCTCGCGCATCTATCGCTGGGTCGGCGTGGCGGGTGCGTTGCTGGTGATGCCGATCATCGTCGCGCTCGGCTATGGCTTCATCGTGTTCGTGCCGATCTTCACGATCATCCAGCTGGTGAAGATTGCCGAGAACGGCATCGACTACTCGCTGATGAACACCACGCGCCAGGCGCTGTTCCTGCCGGTGAGCCGCGATGCCAAGTACGACGGCAAGACGGCGATCGACACCTTCTTCTGGCGCTTCGGCGATTTGCTCCAGGCCGGCGTCGTCTACGCGGGCCTCAACTGGTTGCACTGGTCGGCATCGCAGTTCGCGGTGCTCAACCTGATTCTCGCGGTGCTGTGGATCGGCTTGGCGATCGCGATCGGCCGCGAGTTCATCAAGATGGCGCGCGAGAAGGTCACGAACCTCGCGCCCGTCGCCACCAAGCCGATCGACGATCTCATCTACGAGCCCGGCCAGGCGTTCCGCCACGTCATCCCCGGCGACTCGTTCCGCGACGAAGATCCTGGCGACGTGCTGCGGCTGAGAGCCTTGCTCGCGGACGGCAGTCCGCTGCCGAACTGGCTCCGGTTCGATATCCGGCAGTGCGCGTTCACCGGCATCTTCCCGAGCGATCTAGCGACCGACATCACCGTGCGCGTGGTCGCGAGCGACGTCGACGGCATGGAGGCTACGAGCGACTTCAGGATTCGCCAGCAGTAGATCGCGCCTCGCGAGGACTGCGCTGAGCTCGCGGTCGTTGAGGAGATCGCCTAGCGCCTGCGCCTGCGCGAGCGCAGCCTTGTTCAGCATCGAGAGCCGCCGGCGCATCTCCGGACCCAGTTGCAGCACAGGCGCACGCAGGTGACCCGGCAGCGTCTTGCCTCTTCCGAACGCTTGCTCGTGTCCCGTCAGCAGCAGCATCCAATCGTTATCGTAGAGAATGCGCTCGTGCGTGCGAGCCGCGTTGCCGATCAGCGCATCGAAGGCGTACATGAGCTGAAACTGCGTCGACAGCGGGCACCAGCCGCCCTGTCGCAGCGATTTCTGCTCGACGTCGGCCTGAGTCACCCACTTCTCCGGCCGGGCCTGCACGATCCCGCTCTGGCCATTCACGTCGCGCTTCACCGTTGCCGGCACGAGGCCGAGTCGCAGCGCACGATCGAGCCGATACGCGGCGAGGTTCTTGCGAATCGCATCGGCCGGGCCCTGCGTGAACACAGCAGGCACGCGCCTGCCGTCCTGCTCCACGACCACGTCCAACGCGCCGGCGCCGCGAGGTCCACTGACCGTGACGGTACCGTTCGTCAGAATCGAAACGATGGCTGCATCGTCGAGCGAAGACGAAGCCACGAACAGCGGCTCGCGCGGCACCGCCGCCGGCGGTCCACCCTCGGCATACATGACGCGCATGTCGCCGTGTTCGAGCACCAACGCAGCGGGATGTCCTTTGTAGACCGCGCGGTTCATCCCTGTGTCCAGCTTCACGACCGTCCCGTCGAAGCGCGATGCGACGCGCATGTTGCGAGCAACCGTGTGGCCGATCACGACGCGCTTGACGCCGAGCCCATCCATCAGCGGCTTTAAGACATCGGTCTCCGACGCTTCGTTGCAGAGCGCGGCGCCGCGGTACCAGTTGGGACCGTCATCGCTCAGCAGAGGATTCGCATGCGCGGCATCGAGGCGGCCTGCGTCAGGCATGCTCACGACGTTGGACAGCGCCGTGCGATAACGCTGGTTGATCTCCTCGATCGACAGGCCGGCGAGTACGGCCGATGGGCCGCCGTGCATGAAGAGCGTGTCGTTGATGATGATCGCTACCGGCAGACCCAGGAGCCAGCGACCATACTGACCGTCGCGCGCGAACGCGGCGCGTTTCCCAAAGAATCCGGGTGGATGTGTAGTGTCGGGCAGGACCGCAGGGTCTTCGGCCTGGTACGCGGCGAACTCCGCAGGCGTGACGTATCGCAGGTCGCCCAGCAGATTCAGCGCTTCGTGATTGCCGATCGTGACGTGCAACATGCCGCCCGCAGACTGCGCCTCCGTCTGCAGACGCATCAGCAAGTCCAGCACCTGGCGCGAGCCGGGGCCGCGATCGATGAGATCGCCGGTGCTGACGACATGCGCCTTGCCGGCGGCCCAGTGCAGTTTCGCATCGACGACGCCTGCGGTCTGCAGCAACTGCGTGAGATCGTCGTAAGCGCCGTGCACATCGCCGAACGCGATGACGCGCTCGACGTTCGACCAGCGATCGGCTTCCGCCTCGGCTCGCGGCATCGACAGGAGCGCTGCCAGGATCAGGCAGAGCAGCCCAGCGTGCGAGCTCTCAGTACGTCGCGATGTCTCCATCGTCGATCATCCTAAGCAGCTTCTGCGCGCGACTCCACACCGCCCCGATCTCCGGGCCCGACAGACCCATCTGCACGACGCCGTCCTTGCGCCGGACGCCGGAGATCGGCCGCAGGTTCTTGCCGGGCGCGACCGCAACGTAGTGACCGCCATCGAGCTTCCATTCGGCGAGCACGCCGAGTCGCGCATTGAGATCAGCTTCCGTGAACTTACGAAGGCGCGCCACCGTATCAGCCGGCAGCCGCTTCACGCGCATCGAGCGCCACAGCTCGCCGCGGTCGCTGCCTTCCGAAGCGAACGCGACTCCATGATCGATCGAGAATACGCGCGCGCCTTCCGGCACCGCGGAGATCAGGAAGTTGCCGAGATTCGAATCGCGGTGACTGATGAGATAGGTGAGCACGTTGAGCTGGCCGATGTGCCGCGCATACAGCGCATCGCTCTCGAACCGCTCCGGGAACAGAACGTCCGCCGGTGCCGTGACGTCCTGGAGCCAGTACTGCACCACGCAGAGCACATCATCCGAATCCGGAAACGTCGCTCTAACGTCAGGCGAGTAAGGCTTCATCTGCTCCATCGGCAACATGCGCAGCGACGTCGGCGGTACGACGTACTCTTGCGCATCCATGAGCAGCTTCTGCAACTCATACGCTGCGAGATCGTAGCGGGGCACGTTGTTGAACGTCTGCGCGCCGCGCTCGGCCTTGCGCACCTTCACGCGGATCGGCGGCCGGTCGGCGAACGCCACGTCTGCCTTGAGCGTGATGTCGCCCTTCGCTTTCGGTCGACTGATCTCGGCGGTGACGATCCGCATCGGCTCGGCTTGGAGCATGTGCTCCAGATCAGCGACGGGGAGCGCGATGTTCCGATCCTGCGCTGCCGCTGTGCAGGATGCTGCAATGAGCAGAAGAGCCGTGAGTGCGCGTGAGCCGGACATCGCACCCGAGGGTACGGCGAACGGCAGCTAACTGCCAGGGTGGTTACAGGCAAATCGGAAGGAGCGATCGCCGATGCGCACTACATCTCCGTCCTGCAGCCGCTGCTTCGTTACCCGCTCGTCGTTGACGAAGCAGCCGTTGGTGCTGCTCATGTTGACGAGGGTCACGCTGCCCGCCGCGACCAGCAGCCGCGCATGATCGCGGCTCACGGCACTGGAACGGATGCAGATGTCGCTCTTGCTGGTCCTGCCGATCGTCACGATGTCGCGCGAGAGCGCAACGGGGCTGTCGGGCCGATCGACGGGAATCAGCAGCGGCCGCATCCGCGACGCTTCTTCCACGATGGTGGCCGCGAACGTCTGTGATTGCGCGTGGCGCTCCTCGCGAAGTTGCATGCGTGCGGCAGTCAGCTCACGGCGCAGATCGTCCAGGCGCGCCTCGCGTGCCGCCGCTTGCTGTTGCAGGATTTCGTAGTCGCGCGACAGTCGCTTCAATTCTGCGCGCAGCGTCGCGAGCTCGAGCGCCTGATCGGCGAAGTCCTGGATCGAAGGATCGTCGAGCCTCGAGGTTCGCTTCGCATGCTGAGTCGTCGGAACGTTGTCCGCGAACGCCTTGAAGTTCAGCTCGATGGAAACCGTGCCGTCGGTTTCGGAAACGGCGAGATCTTGAGATGTTCCACCCACGATATCCGGGGTATCGACCGCCGCTGCCCGGACTTGAGGAACCGGCCCCGCAGCGCAGGGCCGGTGCCATCCCAGCTTATGACACCCGTTTGACCTGTCCCTGGAACACGTTGCCCGGGTTGGTCTGGATCATCCAGAGCCCCTTGCCCCGGGGCGCTGCGAAGATGTCGAAGGTCGGGCCCGGGGTGAACTGCAGGGAGCCCTTGCAGTTGGCGTCCAGCACATAAGTGCCGGTGCCGCCCGGCGGCGACTGCGTCACGTTGCCGCTGTTGCCGGCGTTTGCCACCGTTGCCGCGGTCACCGTCAGCGTGCCGTCGCCGTTGAAGTGGATGTATTCGACGATCGCCTTCGGCTGCCACACGCCGGCGATCAACGAATGCCCCGACGCCGAGAAGACGTAATCGCCTTTGAGGGAGGCGAGCGAGCATTCCTTGTCATGCGCAAGCGCGGTGCCGGAGACGCAGCAGAGCAGGGCAATCACAGCCAGTTTCTTTTCCATAACGGATCCTCTTGCCTAACGACCACCTGGGCCGACAGTGCAGCGGGCGAGGTCCGGACACCATGACGCGCGCCTGACGCGTGGCTAACCCGTTCATGACGCGTGCGGCAGCGGTGTGTAAGCTCTTGTCCGGCGATGGACAACACAGCGGAGATCCGCTTCGACAACTGGACTCTGCGCGGGCAGCCCCGGGAACTGCTGCACGACGGCACACGCGTTCGATTGCAGGAACAGCCGCTGCAGATCCTCGAAGAGCTGCTCGCCCGGCCCGGCCAGGTCGTGACGCGGGAACAGCTCATCGCGCTGCTCTGGCCGAAACGGATCGTCGACTACGACGCCGCGCTCAATGCAGCCGTACGCAGGTTGCGGGCGGCTCTCGGCGACGAAGCCGAGACACCGCGCTACATCGAAACGATCCCGCGCCATGGGTATCGCTTCATCGGTACGGTGTTGCCGCCGGTCGCAGCCGTGGAAGGGCCGTCGGCTGCGCCTCAGCGATCGCCATCGAGACGCGCGTGGCTGGCAATCGCAGCCGTCGCGCTCGTCGCTGCTATCGGGGCGATTGTCTGGTCTCTCCGCGGAGAGCGTGCGGCGCGACAGAGCGCGCCCCAGGCGATCGTGGTGCTGCCATTCGTGGACCTGAGCGCACAGCAGGATCAGCAATACTTCTCGGACGGACTCACCGAGGAGCTGATCTCCCGGCTCGCAGCGGACTTGCCGCTGCGCGTGATCGCGCGCACCTCGTCGTTCTCGTTCAAAGGCGGGAACGTCGACATCGCTACAGTTGCAACGAAGCTCGGCGTGAGTCATGTACTCGAGGGCAGCGTGCGCAAGTCCGGCGACCAGGTGAGGATCACGGCGCAGCTCATCGATGCTGCCAGCAGCTCGCATCTGTGGACTCATTCGTACGACCGCAAGCTAGATGACTTCGTGAAAGTGCAGGAGGAGATCGCGCGATCCGTGGCAGACGCATTGCAGGTCGAGCTGGGCGGGCGCGACGCGGCAGCCCGGCAACCTGACCCACGCGTCTATGAGCACCTGTTCCGCGCGCGCTTCTTCTTCCAGCGCCGCGCGCCGGGCGATCTCGAACGCGCGCGCGAATCTTACGAGCAGGCCATCGCCATCGATCCCGATTTCGCGCCGGCCTGGGCCGGGCTTGCCGGCGTGCATTGGATCAGCATCGCCGACAACGCGACTCCGCTCGCAGTCGGCCGCGAGCGGGTGCGCGCAGCTGCGCTACGCGCGCTGCAGCTCGATCCGAACCTGGCCGAAGCGCATATCAGATTGGCGAACTATCTCGCGTCGCTTGGCGATGAGGCCGGTGCCTGGGAAGAAATGCACAGAGCGACAGCGGCGGAGCCGAACAACCCACTCGTGATCAACTTCGCGGCGAGCGCGGCCGCTGCCGAGGATCGGCTCGACGAGGCAATCGAGCTGTCGCGTCGCGCAGTCGCCGCCGATCCGCTGTCGACAACGAGCCGCGGCGGGCTTGCCGCGTTTCTGTACAGCGCCGGCCGCTTTGAAGAAGCGAGGGCAGAGTGGCTCAAGGTCCTGGAGATCAGTCCCACGCCGCCGCCCGAAGATCTCGGCCTCGCGCTGATCCAGAGCAGACGCTTCGACGAGGCGCTCGCAGTTATCGAGACCCTGCCTGCAGGTGCCGTGCAAACTCAGCAGCTGGCGCTGCTCTATCACGCAGTGGGACGCAAGACAGAAGCGGACGCGGCGCTGAAGGACCTGATTGAGACGTCGCGCAATCCGTTTCTGATTGCCGAAGTCCTGGCGTACCGCGGCGAGATCGATGCGGCCTTCGAGTGGCTGCTGCTCGACGATCGCAAGAACGACAGCGCAGGTCCGTTCCAAGCCCCGCACTGGGTGAAGCGCAAGTCGCCCTTCCTCAAATCGCTGCACACGGATCCGCGTTGGCACGACTGGGCTGCACCGCGGCTCTGACTTGCTTATGTCCAATTTCCTGTCGCCGATCGGCGGCAGTTGGCTTCTCAACAGCAGCCCGTCGACAATTTGCGACGGTGGCTCCCAAGAGCCATGAGAGGAAAACTGAATGAACAAGTCGTTGTTGACGGGTCTCGTCGCGGGCGTGGCAGTTGCGACCGCGGGTGGCGTATTCGCTGGCTACAAGATGATCACCGGACCGCAGTACGCAGTCGTACTGGCGGTCGAGCCGATCATGAAGACAGAGAAGACGCCTCGCAAAGTGTGCGAGGACGTGCAAGTGACTCACACACGCGAAGCCAAGGATCAACACAAGGTCGCAGGCACGGTCATCGGCGCAGTCGTCGGCGGCGTGCTCGGCAATCAAGTTGGGTCCGGCGACGGGCGCAAGATTGCCACGGTCGCGGGCGCTGCTGCTGGCGGTTACGCCGGCAATCGCATCCAGGACAAGATGCAGAAGGGCAACACCTACGAGACGACCGAGCAGCACTGCAAGACGGTCTACGACACCCACGAGAAGCAGGTCGGTTACGACGTGCGCTATCGCCTGGACGGTGTCGAGAAGTCGGTGAAGATGGATCATCACCCCGGTGAGCGCATTCCGGTCGAAGACGGCAAGCTGGTGCTCACGCAGAGCGAGGCGCCGACGAAGGCTTGATGAATAGGACACCGCCGCGCGTCCTGCGCGGCGGTGTCGTTAGCGCTTCCAGGCAGTCTCGAACGACAGCCTGATCAACACGTCGTTATCCCAGGGCATGATCGGCACGCCGACTTCCGGACGGAAGTAGGGATCGAGGCTGTATTCGGTGAAGTCGGCGCTGAGCTCGAAAGCGCTCTCCTGTTCCTGACCAGTCGCCATGCGCAGCGCCAGCTTGTAGCGCGTCTGCAGCCAGTCGTGACTGTCCCACCATTCCTGCGCCTCGCCGGAAGCCGAGAAGGTTGATCCGAGCTTGACGGTCATGTCGGCCGCGAGCGAATAGCCGAAGGTGCTGTTGCGGAACGCACCGCGATCCTCGCGAAGGTAGCCGCGTTCCTTCGGCACGTCGTCGTCGATCTCCAGGAAAAACCAGCCCGCGGATGCCTGCGCCGACGCCCGGAAAACGTCGGCGTCGTAACCGGCAACGAACGCCGGCATCGCCGTCATCTCGCGCTCGATGGAGCTGGCGGTGTTCATGCGAGTGTTGAGGTCCGCGTTCCAGCCCAGACGCGTGCGCTCGCCTTTCCAGAAATCGCCATCGGTGCCCAGGTGGATTGCCCACCAGATCGGATAGCGGCTGGGATCGTTGTCGTCCTGGTCGTAGTCCAGGTACAGGACTGCAGAGCCATAGACGTGCCGGCCGCCGTCGGTCTGCTTGTCGACCCAGACGCCGCCGTTGATCCCGTAGGTGTCCGAGTTGATGTCCGGGACGGCGAAGTCGTGAATGCCGATGGAATAGCGCCAATCCGCGGCCGAAGCGCTGGCGGCGGCCGCGCTGAGCAGGAGGGTTGCGAGTAAGCGTGAGCAGATCATCGCGCCTCGATGGTACGACTCCGCGCCGCGCGAATTCGTGCCGGTTTGAGGCGCGATGTTTGCCCCTGCCCGCGATGACTTACAGCTTGCGCAGATACGCCAGCAGCGCAGCTCGCTCCTCCGGCTTCGGCGCGCGGTCGAAGTTCACACCGTCTGTCGATGCGGCGGGCGGTACCACGCCCAGCGCGACCGCATTGACCCGCACTCGCTTGAAGAACTCGATGTAGTGATCGACGACTTCTTCGAGCGTGTCTGCGCTGTTGTTGTGGAAGTACGGCGCAGTGAAACGCAGTCCGCGCAGTCCCGGCACATCGAGCTTGTTCCAGTCGTCGGCAGCAGGCGGCCCTACGCCCGCAAATCCGGTCAACAAGGCGCGACCCGGATCCGAAGAGGTGCGGCGAATGGTCGTGCCATTCGGCAGCGTTATTTCATAGGTCCGCGCGTTGCGAGCGAGGCGCGGCGGGCAGGGCTTGAGACTGAAGCGTGGCGGATCCACGACCGCCGGCGGCCTGGTGTCCACGGGTCGCGGGCACTGACTGAAGATGTCGTGAAAGCGGACGACGGGTGCCTGCGGGGTCGATTGTCCCGACCCGCCATGACATTGCGCGCAGGAGCGCGTGAAGACCGCCTTGCCCTGCGTCTCGAGTTCATTGAGCGGCGGGTCTGCGTCCGGCAGCGGAGTGATGCCAGCGTCGATTGCTTCCGACAATGCGCGCACGCGTTGATTCGTAAACAGCACCCGCTGGAAGGAATTCAGATCGTCCAGCAGTCGCTGCGGCGGCGGATTCTGAATCTGCGCATGCGCGACGAACGCTCCCAACGCCTGTTCTTGCAACGTCAGGAAGCGGCCATCGAGCTGAAAACCGCCGGTCTGGTTCGGGCCGCGCGGCCAGGGATTCACGCCGTCGGCTCCCGTCAGCTTCACGTCTTCGACGCCGGGCACCGAGCGCCAGATGTCGACCGTTCGCTCGTCCGACGGCAGATTCGTGGCGGGGTCGATCAGTCGAATGTTGGGCGGCAGCGCGAACACGACCCGGATCAGGCCGTTCTCTCGCAAGTTGCTGTAATCGCTCGCCTGCTCGCCGTTGACGCGAAAATCGTCGGCGTCGATCGGCCGGAACAGCGGATCGTCGGCGTTGGGGTAGCGCTGGCGTCGCTTCAGCAGATGCTGATAGCGGCTTTCAGCGGCCGCAGGGGTCAGCCTGAACTGCTCCGCAGGCATGTGGCAGTCGGCGCAAGCACGGCCGTTGCCGCCGAGTCCCAGGTCACGATCGAAAAAGCCAAACAGTCCGCGCAATACCGCTCCGCAAGGCTCACCTCCACAGCTGTGGTCGCCGTCGTTGCGCATTGCTGCGGAGTCCTGCCCTCCAGCTATGGAACTCGCCATAGGCATACAAATGAGCGACATGCAGAGCAGCGCGGTCCGCAGGCGCGCGGGTCGTTGTAAAGAGTCCATGATTCCCTCCAGTGGTCCGACTTTCGGACCTGACTGTGGGCTGCGATCTGTGCAACAGTCTCTGGCCGCTCAGTGAAAGAGTTGTGATTTGTCGTGATTCGGGGCTCACAACGCCATGGTCAGCACAACCGCGCGCTATGAATTCGGCGACTTCACGCTCGACGTCGGTCAGCAACGCTTGAGCCGGCGCGAGACCGGCGAAACCATTCCCCTCACTGGCAAGGTATTCGACACGCTCGTCTATCTGGTCGAGCGCGCGGAACAGACGCTGGACCGCGACGTACTGCTGGGCGCGATCTGGCCCGGCGTCATCGTCGAGGAGAACAGTCTCAGCCAGAACATCTCGACGCTGCGGCAGGCACTGGGTGAAGTCCGCGGCGAGAATCGCTACATCCTCACGATTCCCCGCAAGGGCTATCGGTTCGTCGCCAAGGTCAGGCAGCTCGATGAGCTCGTGGCGGCGATTGCGTCAGATGTGCCCGCAACGTCGCAGCCTGTGCGTGCACCCTCTCGGTGGAAGCGGCTGGCATGGATCGCAGCCGGTGTGCTCGTGGTTGCGATCGCTGTGGTCTCTCTCTATCTGGAGTCGACGCGAGCGCAGCGAGCGGTGCCGGTAGCGGCTCACACCCTCGCCATCTTGCCGTTCAAGCCCTTGGTGCTCGCCGAGCGCAACGAGTCGCTCGAGCTCGGGATGACCGAATCGTTGATCGCGAATCTCAGTCAACAAGGCGCGCGCGCGATCTCACCGTTGAGCTCGGTGCGCCGCTACGCGGCTCTGGACCAGGATGCGCTCACTGCGGGTCGCGAGCTGGGTGTCGCGACCGTACTCGAAGGCACGCTGCAGCGGCGTGGCGATCGCCTGAGAGTCTCGGCGCGACTGCTCAGAGTTGCCGACGGCCAGCAACTGTGGGCAGAGAGTTTCGACCAGTCCTTTACCACGATCTTCGACGTGCAGGATGCGATCGCTGCGAAAGTTGCGCGCTCTCTGCCGTTGCGCGGGGTCGAGGAAACCGCGACACGCGGCGCTCCCTACATGCGTGATCCGGAAGCATTCGCGCTCTACGCAAGCGGGCGCTTGGCCTGGACGCGGCAGACCGAGCCCAGCCTGCTGCAGGCTATCGGCTTCTACCAACAGGCCATTGCACGGGATCCGAACTACGCGCTCGCCTATTCGGGTCTCGCCGACAGCTACGCCGTCCTTGGTGTCTTCGGCATGCGTGCGCCAAATGAAGTATTCCCTCAAGCGCGCGTCGCGGTCGAGAAAGCGCTGGCCATCGATCCCGACCTCGCGGCAGCTCACACGGCGCTCGGACACATCATGGTGCAATACGACCGTGATTGGGAGGGAGCCGCGCGTGAGTATGCGCGCGCCAAGCAGCTCGATCCCACCATCGCGTTGACTTATCACCGGCGCAGCATTCTGTACGCACTGCAGGGCGACACCGAACGAGCATTGGCGGAATCTGCCCGCGCCCGCGAGTTGGAGCCCCTGTGGCTCGCGCCGCGAGCATTTACCGGTCATATCTACTATTACGCCGGGCGTTTCGACGAAGCGATCCGGATCCTCGATCAGGTGCTGGCTCTCGACGACCGCGTAAACAGTGCGCGCGCCTTCCTGATTCGCAGCCTCATCGCCAAGGGCGACTACGCGCGCGCGCTCGACGAGATCGACAAGCACCCGCTGCAAGCACAGGGCAGCAACGCGTTCCGCGCGCAGGCGCTGGCATTGTCCGGACAACCCGAGGCAGTGCGTGCAGAGCTGGATCGTGTACTCGCGCTCTCGAAAGAGCGCTATGTCGCCGCGTATGACATCGCGATGATCTACGTCGTTCTCGGGGACAAGGAGAATGCGTTCCAGTGGCTCGAGCGCGCCATTGAGGACCGCTCGACGCCCATCAGCTTTCTCGCGCGGGATCCGGCGCTCGCCCCATTGCATGACGACCCCAGGTTCGATGCGTTCGTGCAGCGGCTCGGGATCTACGGCCGCACGTTACCGGATGGCTGAAGGAGCATTCTCTTGCGCACGATGTGCAAGGCCAGAGCGCTTGTCGCCTCGTCGCTCGCTTTCGCGGCGGCCGTAGCCGCGGCGGATCGCTCGCCAGTCATCGAGGAAGTCGTAGTCACCGCGCAGAAGCGCGCGCAGAATGTGCAGGACGTGCCGATCTCGATAGCTGTGTTCAACGCTGACACGCTCGATCGCGCCGGCGTCGACGACATCCGCGATCTGCGCCGGATCACGCCTAATCTATACATCGCGACCGCGCCGCAGATAACCAACACGCGCGTTGCCATACGCGGCATCGGTACTTCAGGCAACACCGCGAT
Source organism: Steroidobacteraceae bacterium (assembly GCA_035493235.1). Lineage (GTDB taxonomy): Bacteria > Pseudomonadota > Gammaproteobacteria > Steroidobacterales > Steroidobacteraceae > Steroidobacter. Next base: position 4,083 of record DATJIP010000263.1, on the reverse strand, counting down.
CGAGCCGAGCGTCGCGTTCTTCGTCGATGGTGTCTACGCGCCACGCGTCGGCAGCATGCTCGTCGGGCTCAACGACATCGAAGCAGTCGAAGTACTGCGCGGACCTCAGGGCACACTGTTCGGGCGCAATGCCTCCGCCGGCGCGATCAGCATGCGCACTGCCGTTCCGCGTGAAGACCTGGACGCGACACTCAGCGCGGAGACGGGCTCGTACGGTTATTGGCGCGGCGCCGGCATGATCAACGCACCGGTCACCGAAGACTTCGCGCTGCGTCTGTCGGTGCTGCGCGAGCACGGCGATGGAACGGGGTACGAGGAACTATCCGACAAGGCGCTCGGCTCGAGCGACACGCTCTCGGTGCGTGCCAGCTCGCGATGGAACATCACGCCCGACCTGACGTGGGTGATGCGTGGCGATTACCAGACTCTGGACACCGATGGTTTCCAAGCGGTGTCAGTGGTCGCGGAAACTGTCACGGCGACCGCAGCTGCAAATTGGCGAGCGCGTCTCGACCCGGACGGTGCCGGGCCGACGACGGGTGATCTGCCGCTGCTCGATGACACGTACAGCCGGCGTGTCCGGCAGGAGTCCATTGGCGGAGTGCGCGATGAGCAGTACGGTCTTGCGAGTGACCTGACGTGGACACTCGCGCACGGCTGGATGGTGCGCATGATTACCGGCTATCGCGATTGGCAGGACGAGCAGTCACAGAGCAACACTGTGTTCACTCCGCTCGCCCTCACCAGCCGGGCAGGCACGTTCGACAGTCGCAGCTTTTCGAACGAAGTACAGCTCATCTCGCCGGCTGCGCTGTTGGGCGGCCGCGCGAGCCTGGTCGCAGGTCTCTATTACTACGACGAGGACTTCCAGATCGGTGAGGACCTCGGCTTGGCGCCGGCGTATTGCCAGGTCTTCATCCGCAACACGCAGCCGACGCGCCTCGCGGCCTGCCAGGCTGGCCGTCAGGGCGACGCCGTCAATCTGGAGTTCGACCAGACGACCAGCAGCCTTGCCGGCTACTTTCAAAGTACGTACCGGCTTGCCGATCGCTGGGATGTGACCGCCGGCATTCGCTATTCGCGGGACGAGAAGCGAGCCAGCTTCCTGCAAGAGTCGTTCAACGTGACTGCGCAACGGGCCGACGAAAGCACCGACCTCGAACTGGACGGCGGCAAAGCGACGTATCGCCTTGGAACTTCGTATCGACCGCTCGCCGACGTGATGCTGTTTGCGACCTGGTCGACCGGCTACAAGTCGGGCGGCTTCGACAGCGGCGGAGGCAGCACTGTGCTGGGCCAGGCGCGCATCGTGCAGCCCGAAACGACGGAGAACTACGAGCTCGGAGCGCGGGCCTTATTGCTCGATCATCGGTTGCTGCTCAACGCCACCTTGTATCGGATGACGGTGGAGGATCTGCAGTTCCGCACCTTCGACGGCTTTTCGTTTCGTGTTCGCAACAACGGGACGATTCGTCAGCAGGGAGTGGAATTCGACATCGTCGGGCGTCCGGCACGACCGCTGACGCTGTCGCTGTCCGGTGCCTGGCTGGATTCCGAATACCTGGACTTCAAAGGCGCGCCCGGGCTGCCGGCCTTTGGCGGCGTCCAGGATCTGACGGGTGAACGAGTGCCGTTCTCGCCGGAATTCACTGCCGCGGCGGCAGCTCAGTACGACATCGACTTGCCGTGGCAGGGCTTGAGCCTGCAACTGCGCGGCGATGCGAGCTACAGCAGCGAGATAAGTCTTGCCGCCGCCGGCGACAACAGTCCCGACGCGATGGAGCCCGAGCACTCCATCTTCGGTGCGCGCATCTCGCTGATCGGTGCACACGATCGGTGGGAACTGGCGCTCATCGGTCAGAACTTGACCGACGAGCTCATGTGCGGCACGAGATTCGCGCAACCGAATGACGCGGCCTTCGGCTTGCGCAATCCGCTCACGGGCGGCACGGTGCTTCGCTGCACGTTGAGCGATCCTCGCAACTTTGCCGTCGCGGTGAAGGCCCGGTTCTAATCCATTGATGACCTGTGTTCCTCAGTCTCATTCCGCCTGCAGGATTGGTCTGGCGGCGCGCGCCCCTTAGAGTCGGGGCCGTCGTTTACGGATGCTCGAGGACCACTTCCATGTCTCAGCTAGCGCGGTTCATGCAGATTGCCGCAGTCTTGATGGCCATCGCCTTCTTCGCGGTCGCGCTCAGGGGTTGACGCTCACGACCTTCGCCAGAAACGAGTCCAGTGCGTTCGCGAATGCCTGGCGATCGCGCTGACTCAACACGGCCGGGCCTCCGGTCGCCACGCCGCTGCTTCGCAGCTCGTCCATGAAATTCCGCATCGACAATCGCTCGCGGATGTTGTCCTTCGTGTAGAGCTCGCCGCGCGGGTTGAGCGCATGCGCATTCTTGTCGATGGTTGCAGCCGCCAATGGAATGTCCGCGGTCACGACCAGGTCGCCCGCCTCGAGTAACTCGACGATGCGTCGATCGGCGACATCGAGACCGGCGGGCACCTGCGTGAATCGAATATAGGGCGAGGCGGGAATACGCAGCGGTTGATTCGCGACCAGCGTCACTCGTACGCGGGCGCGATCGGCGGCGCGATACAGGATCTCCTTGATCGCAGCCGGGCACGCATCGGCATCGACCCAGATCTGCATCTCGTCCTCAGCGCCGCGGCGCTTTGCCTTTGTGCGGACCTTGGCGCGGCCCCTTGTGGAGGGCGGCGCGCTCGCCGCGCAGTCGCTCCGTCTGCGTTTTCAGCGCGCGACTGATCTGCAGCTGCTGACCTGCGACGCGCACTTTCTGTAACTGGCGGAAGATCTCTTTCGGCATTCCGGAAGGAAGGTCGACGAAGCTGTGGTCGTCGCGCAGCACGATCCGGCCGATGAGCTTGCCGTCGAGGCCCGCTTCATTCGCGATCGCGCCCATGATGTTGCCGGGCTGGACGCCGTGCGCGCGGCCGACTTCGATGCGATAAGTCTCCATCTCCGAATCCGCGAGCTTCTTCGCATCGACACGCGCGGCACGTTCCGGTCGCGGCGCTTCGTCGCGTGCCCGATGCTTGGTGTGCTCGCGCTCTTTGCGCTGCTCGGGCTCGTTGCGTCTCTCGGGTTCTTCGCGCGGCTCGTGCTTCTCGCTCTTCACATCCATGAACAGCGGCTTCTTACCCTGCACCAGGCTCGCGAGCGCGGCTGCGATCTCAACCGCCGGAACGTTGTGCTCGCTCTCGAAGCGCTCGATCAATGCACGAAACGCCTCGCCTTCATTCGCGGCAAGCGCGGCGCTGATCCGGTCGTTGAAGCGTGCGACTCGCTGATCGTTCACGTCCTGGATGCTCGGCAATTCCATCTGGTCGATGGTCTGCCGCGTCGCGCGCTCGATCACGCGCAGCATGTTGCGCTCGCGCGGCGCGATGAAAAGGATCGCCTCGCCGCTGCGTCCTGCTCGCCCGGTGCGACCGATGCGGTGCACGTAGGCTTCCGGGTCATAAGGCACGTCGTAGTTGACGACGTGGCTGACGCGCTCGACATCGAGACCACGCGCGGCGACGTCTGTCGCAACGACGATGTCGATCTGTCCCGCTTTGAGGCGAGCGATCGTGCGCTCGCGTTGCGGCTGAGCGATGTCGCCGTTCAAGGCCTCGACCGCAAAGCCTCGCGCTTCCAGGCGCTCGGCGAGCTCTTCGGTAGCGATCTTGGTGCGCGTGAACACCAGCATGCCATCGAACGGTTCCGCTTCGAGGATGCGCGTCAGCGCATCGAGCTTGTGCATGCCGCTGACGATCCAGTAGCGCTGCCGGATCTTGCTCGCAGTGCTGGTCTTGCTCTTGATCGTTACTTCGGCGGGCTTGCGCAGGTGGTTCTGTGCAATTCGGCGGATGGCAGCCGGCATCGTCGCGGAGAACAGCGCGATCTGTCGTTCCTTCGGCGCTTGCTCGAGGATCCATTCGACGTCGTCGATGAAGCCCATGCGCAGCATCTCGTCGGCCTCGTCCAGCACGAAGTGCTTGAGCGTCGCGAGCTGCAGAGTGTCGCGCTTGATGTGATCCATCACGCGCCCCGGTGTGCCAACCACTACGTGCACGCCG
>DATJIP010000262.1:0-31443 GCA_035493235.1 Steroidobacteraceae bacterium | reverse complement strand
AGTCGACGATGAACAATCGTGCGCCGAGCTCCGTCGACGAGCGATGCGGCTCGGCGTTGTCCGCCACTTGATAACTCATGCCGGGTCGAAGCACGAACTCGCGCCCGTCCTCGAGCTCAGTGTGCAGCTCGCCTTCGATGCAAAACAGAATATGACCCTTGCTGCACCAGTGATTGGCGACATAGCCCGGCGTGTACTCGACCATCCGCACGCGAATGCTGCCGAACTGCTGAGTGCGCCAGTACGCCAAGCCGGTATCGCCTTCATGCTCGGTGGGCTCGATCGTCGACCAGTCCGTCGTACCAAAAGGAATATCAGACATCTTCATGGAATGTTCTGCCGTGGCTGTGCATTGCGTGGTGAACCGCCCCACTGCCGTTTCCACGCGCGACGCAGATGGAGGCTCGAGCTGTAGCCGGATGTTTCCGCCGCCTGGGCGACGCTGGCGCCGCGCTCGATGAGCTGCCGCGCGCGTTCGAGTCGAATGCTGCGCAGAAAATCCAGCGGCGACACGCCGCAGTTTTGCACGAACAGCCGCAGCAGATGACGTTCTGTAACGTGCCCGATGGCCGCCATCGCTGGCATGCTCCATTCACGCTCCGGAGCCGCGCAAATCGCTTCCTGCACCCGATGCACGGCCGCCGCGCTGTGGCGCCGATGTCTGAGATACGGCGACAGCTCCGTGTCCCGCGCCGAGCGCCGCAGATACACGACCATGTCCTCGGCGACGTTCAGCGCCATCGCCTCACCGCATTCTTCCGCGATCAGATGTAGCGCGAGATCGATGCCCGCAGTGATACCCGCTGTGGACGCCACGCGACCATCGACCACGAATACGCGATTACTGACCACCGCAACACGCGGCGCACACGATTTCAGCAATTCCAGCATGTGGTGATGTGTCGTACAGCTGCGCCCGTTCAACAATCCGGCGCGCGCTGCGAGCAAAGTCCCGGAGCAAATTGTCAGGAGACGATCGGCCGAATCTGCTGCGGCCAGCCGCGGGCGCATCACGCGATTCAGCCAGTGTGTGATCGCAATCACATCCGGCGTCGTGCGCAGCACGTGCACCGTGGGCTGCCCGACGACCACGACCCACGTTTTCGTTGCGAACGTATCGGGCAGCGGCTCCAGTGTAATCGGCAGCCCGACCGAAGTCGGGGCCGACGCCGCGGCGCCGGCGAATCGCAGGCGAAAGTGCGGACCTTTGCCCTGCTCCGCGTGCCGCGTGTTCACCAAACGAAACGCTTCCGCGGGTCCGGCGATGTCGAGCAGCAGCGAATTCGGCGCCACCACGAACAGCACATCGATGGGTGCCGGTTCATCGACCGGCAGGCTTGTCCGTTTTCGATTCATTTATGTCGATCCAACGATCCAGCCGCCCCGTGCGGTTCACGCACGATAGCACGATCGGACGAAATAGATCGGTGAAATACCCGACACGAAGCAAAGTCCAATTTTGATCTTTCTGAGTCGGGCGGTGGTCGCGCCGCGCGCGGCCGTTCTCCGTAGCATCGTAGTCACGGATGCTATTACGGACCCTTCCCGATTTCGTTGCTGCTCACGCCGAAGTTCAACAGTCGTTCAACTCGAGGTGGGGTCGGGAGAATTGCATCGTCTGGGGTCGCGCCCGACGTTCCAAATTCGGTCCGCGCACACACAGCCTGTCGATACGCGCGGTGTGGGGCGGCGAGGAGCGCTGTCAGTTCGACGGCCGCACCGTCGCAGTCGATGACGACAGCTTCCTGATCCTCAACAACGGTCGCGTCTGCACGACGCAGATCGACTCGCCGCATCCGGTCGAGTCCTTCGCAATCTATTTCGGCCCGCCGCTGGTCGAACGCACTTACGGCGCGATGACGCTGTCGATCGAGAAAGCGCTGGAGCAAGGCGACGCCGTCGTCGAGCGCTCGGCGGAATTCCTCGAAAGCCTGCAACCGCACGACAAACTCGTCAGTCCGGTGCTGCGCTTCATCCGACTGCACGTCCTGCGCGGTATCGAGGACGAGGCCTGGTACGACGAACAGCTCAACTTCCTGCTCGAGCGCATGCTCGCGCACCGCAACGGGTTGATCGAACGCATCGACGCACTGGAGCTCATCCGCACCAGCACGCGCCGCGAGATCTTCCGCCGCATCAGCCTCGCGACCGACTACCTGCACTCGAACTATCGACAGCCGATCGATCTGGAATCGCTGGGCAAAGCAGCGTGCCTGTCGAAGTATCACTTCCTGCGGCTGTTCACGCGCGTTCATGGCATCACGCCGCACCAGTACCTGCTGCGCAAGCGCGCCAAGACGGCTCTGCGCCTGCTGCAAACCACACCGCTCGATGTCTGCGAGATCGCTTCGAGTGTCGGCTTCGCCCAGCGTCACGCGCTGCTCCGGCAGATGCGCCGCTGGACCGGCCTCTCCCCGCGCGAAATCCGCCGCGCCGAATCGGTGCCTGCGCTCGAGTCGTAGGCCGGATAAAAGAAGAATTCTCTCGCCAAGGCGCAAAGGCGCCAAGAAAAGCCGAAGATTTCAGAGTCAGAATTTTTTTGTTCGGATTTTTCAGATCCGACTTCTCTTCCTTGGCGTCTTGGCGTCTTGGCGTCTTGGCGAGAGTTCCTTCCGAACCCGCCCCCTCTCAATGAAAAAGGGCGGCGGTGTCGCAGCACCGCCGCCCTATCCCCATTGCCCTTGAGTCCGCTCTACATCTTCACGGTCATACCGAGGAACATGAAGCGGCCGAGCGCGTCATAGACCTGCGGGAACGTGTTGCCGTTGCCGGTATTGCCGACCGCGGAGTTGAGCGCCGGATCGTTGTCCAGGATGTTGTTGATGCCCAGACGCACGTTCGCCTTGTCCGTCAGGTTCCAGCTGCCGAACAGATCGAAGTAGTTCTCGTGCGGCAGATGACGGTCGATCTGGTTCGGATCCGCGCCGTCCTGCGACACGCTGCTGATGTAGCGATGTGTCAGCGCCAGGTCGACGTTCCAAGGCGTTTCCCAGCCCATGCGGAAGCGCGTGCGCAGCTCAGGATTGACCGCAGTGGTCAACGAGCTCACGCAGTTGCCGGCGAACTGCCCTTTGCAGTCGAACGCCGGGAAGCCTTCGGCGCCCGGATCCGTGATGATCTTGTCCAGATACGTGCCGGTCAGATTGAAGCTCAACGTACCCCAGCTGCCGATGTCGATGCCAGTGTAGTTGAGGTTCAGGTCGAGGCCGGCAGTCTCGAGGCCACCGATGTTGATGTTGAGATTGTCGACATTGCCGTTGCCGATCCAGAGCTGGCCCTGCGCATTGCGGTGAACGCGACCGCACGCCGCCGCATCGCTGAAGTCATAGCACGCATCCAGCGTGTTGGCCGCACCGAACGCCGAGATCAGGTTGTCCACCTTGATGTCGAAGTAGTCCAGTGAGACGGCCAGACCTGGAGCGAAGCGCGGCGTGAACACTATGCCGTAGGAGTACGTGTCCGACGTCTCAGGCTTCAGGTCGGGGTTACCGCCTGCATTGAGTTGGTACTGACCGGCCGGGCTGGTGAGCGCGCTGTTGCGCAGCTGACTATCCGTGACTCGAGCACCACCCGCCGCGTTCAGACAGGCGTCGTCCGTGGCGGTACCCTTGGCGCCGCACGGGTCGGCGGGCAGATCGAACAGGCCGAAGCCTTGCGCAGTAAACAACTCCACGATGTTCGGCGCACGAGCTGCGCGCTGGAAGCTGGCGCGGAAGCGTACGTCTTCGACCGGCGCGTACTCGACACCGAACTTGTACGTGTCCGTCGTGACGCCGGAGCTGTAGTCCGAGTAGCGATACGCGGTATCGAACGACAGCCGCTCGACGCCAGTCTTGCCCTGCACCAGCGGAACGCTGGCTTCCATGAAGAAGTCGTTCACGTTGGTCGAGCCGTTGATGCCGATCGTCGGACCGCCCGCACCACCGAGGAGTCCGTTGGTCAGGACGAAGTCCGTGGTGTTCTCCAGCTTGTCGCGGCGATTCTCGACACCGAACGCGACCTTGACCGGTTCATCGGCCCACGGCAGCTGCGCGCCGATCGTGCCCAGGTCGCCGGTGATGACGCCGGTGACGATGTTCTGGTCGATCACGCCCGACTGCACCGCCGGCACCTGCAGGTAGTTCAGCGCTGCCGCTGTCACACCGCCGAGGGTGAACGGATTGTAGGGAATGCAGTTCGGATCGGAGCCATCGAGCACCGACGCGCAGACGATGTTGCCCGTGTCCGGATCGCGGACAGCGTGCAACGCGTTCTGCAGGTTCGGCACGACGAAGTCGTTGACGCTGCTTTGATCCGAGGTGACGCGCGAGAACTGCACGCTCACGTCGTAGTTCCAGCCTTCAGCGATGTCTCCGCGCGAACCGAGCAGAGCGCGGAACGACTGATTGTGGAACTGCGACTGACGACCGCCGCCTTCGATGTTACGGCGGCCGAGGTACATCGGAACTTCGTTGGGATCGGCCAGGAACGGCCGGCCGGTGGCCGGGTTGATGGTCGTCGCCGCTGCCTGAGCCGCAGCACCGCAACCGATCGTCGTCGCTTGCTGCGCCGACAGGAACGGGTTGTCGCAATTGATCGTGGCAGTGTTGAAGAACGCGCCGCCGGCGGCGATCTGCGCGACCGAGCGATAGTCCGTGAACATCAGCTGCGTATAGACGTCAGCGAACGGTGCGAGCTCGTAGTGGCCCATCGCACCCAGACTGTACCGCGTGTCCGGACGCAGGTAGTAGTTGGTCGGACCGAAGTTGTACTGATCCGTGGCGTTGTTGAACGGCCGGAACGTGTTGCCAGTGGTCGAGTCGACCGTCGAGCTGAATGACGGCAGCGGATTGGTGTCCGGGACGTCGTCGGCCGTGCCGCGCTTCTTGTCCGGACCTGCGGTCGAATTGTCGTTGCCGTTGAAGTCAGTGAACGTTCCGGGGAATGCAGTACCCGAGCCGCCGCAGGCGAACGAGACCGTCGGCTTCGCGGAGAGCGCGCAAGCCGAGTAGTCGCGATCACGCTGCAGGATCGGCTTGGTGTCCTGGTAGGACAGATAAGCGGTGATGTTGCCGCGACCGTCTTCGGTGCTGACACCCATCGTGATCGTGCCTTGCACGCCGTTGCCGTCCGTCACGTTGTCGTCCGGCAGGTTGAACTGCGACGGATTCGTTGCGTGGCGAGCCGCAATCGTATCGCGCAACTGCACAGCGCCCGGGCCGCTGAAATCGTTGTTGTGCTGATACATGCTGTACTGGCCGTCGATCTGAATGCCTTCGAAGTCCTTCTTCATGATGAAGTTGACGACGCCGGCAACAGCGTCAGATCCGTACACGGCAGACGCGCCGCCGGTCAGCACTTCAACACGCTCGACCATCGCGGTCGGGATCTGATTCAGGTCCGCGGCATAGGATCCGGCGGTCACACCACCGGCCGGCATGCGGCGACCGTCGATCAGCACGAGAGTGCGCGCCGAGCCGAGGCCGCGCAGGTTCACCGTCGCGGTGCCCGTTGCGCCGTTCGACACGGTGCCGTTCTGAGCGGCGAACGCCTGCGGCAGCTGGTTGATCAGATCTTCGATCTTGGTCACGCCTTGAGTGATGACGTCTTCCGACGTCACCTGCGTGACCGGGCTCGAGGTCTCGAGATTCGGCTGCGCAATGCGCGAACCGGTGACGACCACTTCCTGGATGGTTTGATCTGCTGCGAAGGCCGGCACAGCGGCTCCGGCAGCAACGCTCGTCAGCAACGCGTAGCGAACCGCGTGCCGAATGGGATTACTCGTCGACATTGCGTGACTCCTCTCCTGCGTCTGGTTATGTCGGCATCGCGCGCGCAGTGCGCGCGATGGCATGGAGTCATGCTAGCGACAGGTCAGTGCGCAGGCGGGACACTACTTGCGACGAAAGTTATAAAAGTTGCGAACTGCAGCAGCCGAACGTGCTGCTGTGAAAGTGTCGCGATCTAGCCGCCGAGTGCGGCACGTAGTTGCGCGATGCGCTTGGGTGCCTTCGGACGTGCGTACATTCGTTCCATGTAAGCGACCAGTTGCGGGCAGCGATCCAGCAACTGCACTTCGTTGGCCCAGTCGAGCGTGTAAGCAAGGACGAAATCCGCAATCGTGGCCTCCTCCCCGACGACGAACTTGCGTCCCGCCATGTGCTTTTCCGCCACATCTGCCATCGCGCGAAAATCCTGGCTTGCCAGCGGAATGTCCGCCGCCAGGCGCTGCGCTTCCGGATAGAGATTGCGGTTCCTGGCGATACGCCACAGCGGCTGTTCCAACTCCGTCACGGTGAACAACAGCCAACGATTGACTTCGGCGCGGCCTGCCAGATCGGCGGGCAGGAACTTCCGATACTTCTCGGCAAGGTACCAAACGATTGCTGCCGACTCCGTCAGGACCAGATCGCCGTCGACGAGTGCCGGCAGTTTGCCCGCCGGGTTGATCGCCAGGAATTGCGAGCTGCGGTGCTCGCCGGCACGCATATTCACGGTAACTCCCTCGAAGTCGACGCCGAGCTCCTGCAAGGTCCAGCGCGCGCGGATCGAGCGAGTAAAGGCGAACTCATACAGCTTCATGCAACACTCCGTGGCGCGCGGGCGCCAACTGAAAGTAGCCGCGAAAGGCGCGCTCGCCGTGCGGCCGGAAATTGATGGCACGCGATGATTTGTCGCGCACGGCCCAACCCAAATCGATGACGCGCGTCAGCAGCGCTGCCCCCGCGGCACCGGCGAGATGATGACGTCGCTCGCTCCAGTCCATGCACACTCTGCAAGCCGCACGCTTCTGAGTGCGCACGGCGGCGGCGTCGACACCGAGCTCTGCGATCAGACGTTCACCCTCTGCACTGAGCGAAACAGTTGCGCCGTTGAAGTCGAACGCGTGTCGCTCCAGCAAGCTTGCGTACAGCAGCACGCCAAGCTCGCCGGCAAGGTGGTCGTAGCACACGCGTGCTTTACGCAGCGCCGGATCTTTCGGACCTGTCGTGCACGAACGCGCGCGGACCGAGAAGCTCATGAACTCTTCCAGCAGCTGCGCAACTTCTTCGTCAGCGATTCGGAAGTAGCGATGGCGCCCATGCGCCTCCATCGCGACGAAGCGCGCGTCGAGCAGCTTGCGCAGATGCGTGCTGCCCGTTTGCTTGGTGATGCCGGCTGCACCAGCGAGTTCGGTCGCGGTGAGCGCGCGACCGCCCATCAATGCGGTCAGCATTTTGGCGCGCGCGTGATCGCCGATCAGCGTTGCCGCAGAGACCATGCTGGATCCATCGGTCATTGTTCGATGCTCCTCGAACCAACGTGAGTGCTGCCAGCGCTATTGTTGGCGCTCGCGCCGTTCGGAGCAACTTATGTCGATCACCTGCTTCATTCGTTACGAGATCGATCCCTTTCAGCTCGACGCCTTTCGCGAGTACGCGCAGCGCTGGGGCAAGCTCATTCCGCGTGCCGGCGGTCACCTGATCGGCTATTTCCTACCGCACGAAGGCACCAACAACATCGCCTGGGGCCTGATTTCCTTCGCCAGTCTCGCTGATTACGAGCGCTATCGCGCCCGGCTGCGCGCCGATGCCGAAGGCGCGCAGAACTTCGGCTTCGCGCAAGCCAGGCGCTTCGTCCTGCGCGAAGAGCGTACGTTTCTCGCCAACGTCGAAGGCACGATGGCGATCGCACCCACCAATTGCCCGTGCTGCGAATGAGGAGCCCGGCATGATCGCAGTCATCTTCGAAGGCATTGCGCAGGAAGACCGCAAGGAAGCCTATCTCGACGTGGCCGCGCGCTTGCGTCCGCTGCTGGAGAACATCGACGGCTTCATCTCGATCGAACGCTTCCAGAGCCTCACGACGCCGGGCAAGGTCCTGTCGTTGTCGTTCTGGCGCGATGAGGAAGCCGTGCGTCAGTGGCGCAATCTCGCGCCTCACCGCGACGCGCAGCGCGCCGGACGGCAATCGATCTTCCAGGACTATCGGTTGCGCGTCGCGCACGTTCTGCGGGATTACGGCATGAACGAGCGCGCGGAAGCTCCGGAGGATTCGCGGCAGTCGGAAATGCGGTAGTGTTCGCGTTCGCTCGAACGGGAGAGACTCGTGTATCGCAAGACTGCTGCAGTCCTCATTGGCTTTCTGTGCTCGCTGCTGGCCGGCGCGGCGTCAGCCGCCGAACAAAGCATCGACGCAGTGTTTGCGGAGCACGTCAAAGCAGTACAGACGCGCGATCTGCCGGCGCTGGAGCGGACGATTACGAGGGGTGAACAGCTCACGCTGATCCTGCCGAACGGGACGCAGACTTCGACGCGTCAGGCGTACGTCGACTTTCACAAAGACTTCTTCTCGACCAGGACCTGGACGATTCAGTTCGAGCCCGTCAGCCGCAGCGTCGGCGCAGAGTTTGCCGTGCTGACGACGAAGAGCCTCTATCAGGACGTGGTCGACGGCAAACCGTATCGCAGCCGCAGCTGGGTCACGTTCACGTTCCGGAAGGAAAAGGGTGAGTGGCGGCTGATTCACGATCAGAACACGCGACTGCCGCCCGAGCAGCAGCAGGGCTGACGGCGAGAATCTCGTCGACGGTCAGCAGTCCCATGCAGGGCATCGCGCCGCGCGCACTGACTTCTCCACGCAGCAGCTTGCGCGCCAGTGCGATGGCGGGAAAACACGGGATCTCGGGGCCGCGGTCATTGTCGGCCACCAGCCACCAGGTCCGCGAGATCGATCGTGACTGGGCATCCAGCCCGCGGACGGTTACGTGCATCGCGCTGGATTTCGATCCGAATCGCTCGACGGCAAGTGCGGTCTTGTGCAGCCGGGGAACGAGCGGCACCAGCGAGCTCAGCAATCCTGCGCGCACGAGCCACGATGCAGCCCACGTCGATAGCATGCCGCTGGTCATGCCGACGCCGGCATGAAACACGACGGTTCGCACGGGTGAATAGCGCTGCGGGAAAAGCTCCAGATCGGGCACGTCGCAGTTTGCGATCCAGCGTGTGCCGACAGAACGCGGATACGTGCGTCGCGTGAGATCCTGCCAGCCGTAAACCGTCCGCCACGCACTATCACGCCATTGTTTGATTGGCTTGCCCGCATAGCCCAGCACACCTTCCATCGTCGCGAGACCCGGCGGCTTCGCGCCGGAGGTGATGCCATGGTCGATGCTTTCGATGACCGAGAACTCAGTTCGTAGCATGTCGACAACTGCAGAAGACAGCGCGGGCACCGAACTGGCCCCACTCGTGACGAGCACGTCGTTACTCCGTGCTGACTGATCGAGCGCGCCGATGCCGCACACGTACGCTCGCGCGTCAGCAAGATCCACATAATGGGCACGCGCTTCGATGCACGCGCGAGCGACCGAGTAGTCCTGCCCTTGGAACGGACCCGCCGTGTGGACGACGACGTTCGCGCCGAGCCGTCGCAACTCCGCTGCAAGATTCGCTGCGCGTCCATCGAGCAACGCAGCCTCTGCGGGACTGCCGATCTCATCCGCAACCGCGCTCGCCTTCTGCAAATCGCGGCCCGCAACGACGACGCGGCAGCTCCGATCGGCCGCCAGTGACGCGACCACTCTTCTCCCAAAGTTGCCGTATCCGCCGAGAACGACCGCACACTGCATAGGACGGCTCAATGCAGGAACCGGTCTGCAATGTCAGCAGTCGGCACTCGACACGCAGCACGGCGACCGAACATGCGATAGCGATGGCGCGCGCCCCAGCGATACAGCGGATCTCGGATGAAGCGCGGCACGATAGTCACGAGCAGCGCGACGAACTTCGAGCCGGGCCCGAAGCTACGCAGGATGCGCACGATGGCATCGGTATCCGTGTAACCCTGCTCGCCTTCGAGCAGCAGGAACGACAGTGGATCGACCGGATCGATGCCGTGCTGGATCAGCAGCTCGCGACCGCTCTGTGTCTGCATCGCCGCGAATTTGTAGCGTCCGCGCAGGTCCCGTCGCAGCACGAAATCCACCCAGCGGCTGCACAGCACGCAGACACCGTCGAAGACGATGATGCTATCGGCCATGCTCGGCGAGCCACCCTTTGTAATGCACGAGCAGACCGATGCCGGCCATGCCGGCGCGCGCGTCGAAGCAATAGCGTCCGTCGACGATCGTCTCGAAGGCGCCGCAACCCGCGAACAATGCTTTCGGCACGGGAACGAACAGGAGCCGCGCACCCCGCAGCGTCCACACGATGCGATGCGCTTCTGCCGTCAGCCCGAATTGCAAGACGACCGGCCCGAAGCGTTCCTCCAGAACATCACGCCCGGCACGAATGGTGGACTGCATCCGCTGCTCGCCAAACTGACGCGTCCACGTTTCACGCGATTCAGAACGTTCGCTGCGTTCGATGACGACATGCACTGCGACGTCGTCATGAGATTCTCGCGGCAGCGACGCGAACAGCGCCACGACGCGCGCCAACCAGCCGCGGCCGCTGCTGACACTGCAGCGACCGCTGAATTCCTTGCGTGGACGTGCGTCGTGAATGCCGCGTAACACTGGCGGCAAGCTATCGAAGGCGGGACCGAGAACTTGAGCGTGAACGCTCGTGGCGACCATGACCCCTATTTTATAGGGCCTGATCGCGCTTCGCCTGACTGCGTCGCCAGGTCGCCGGTGGCGCACCGTACTCGCGACGGAATGCGCGAATGAATGCCGTGTCGGTCTGATAGCCGACGCCTTCGGCAATGTGAGTGAGCGGTGTATTGCTATTACGCAGGAGATTCGCGGCCAGCAGCATGCGCCACTGTGTGAGGTACTGCATCGGCGAGGTGCCGACGAGCTCCTGGAAGCGCTCGGCGAGAACCGAGCGCGACGAGCCGGCCTCACGCGCGAGATCTTCGAGCGTCCACGCTTGAGCTGGATGCTTGTGAAGCGCAGCCAAGGCAGCACCGACGATGCGGTCGTTCACGCCAGCGAGCCATCCCGTGCGGCCTTCACCTTGCTGGTGCATGTAGAGGCGCAGTACTTCGATGAACAACACTTCGGCGAGCTTCGCGAGAACGCCCGCACCGCCCGGCCGTGGCGAGCGTGCTTCAGCGAGCGCATAGCGAACCGACGACTCCAGCCACGCGCCGGCGTTCGAGCCACGCACGTTGACCCGCACGACCGGCGGCAATCCAGCAAGCAGCATCCTCGCCAACTTCGCGTCACAGGCGAGATAGCCACACAGGAGTCGCGTGGCCGCTCCCCCTCCACCGTACGTCAGCAACCGCGGACGGCGCGAAAACACGGCGTCGAGGCGCGAGCCTTTCGCCGGCGGCAGACCGGGCTGCGAAGTCATGAGATGAGCGTCGCCCTGCGGAAAGATCACTGCGTCGCCCGCAATCAGATGCAACGGCGGCTGACCGTCCATCTCGACGTAGCACTCGCCTTCGGTGATCAAGTGAAAGATCACGACGCGCTCAGCGCCGGGTTCGAGCAGCGGTGCAACGGAATCGGCACGCTGCGATCGATAGCACCACGGCGCGGTGAACTTCGCGTTGATGAAGATCGCGCCGACCAGGTGCACGACACGCAGCGTTTGCGACAGTGCATCCATCAGCTGTTCGCCACTTCGATGTGCAACCCGACCGGCGTCTCTTCTTGAATCGCGCATGGCACGGGCGAGCACCGATAGCTCTCCTCGACCAGCGCCCGCAACTTTTCCGCAGGCACGCCGTGCGCAGCGATCGTGACATGCAACTGCACGTCCTGCGGTCCCGCGCCCACGCGTGTGCCGTCGGCTTCAGTCATGCCGAGCAGTCCGCGAGTGTCGGAGCGGCTGCGGGCACACAGCTCGAGTTTCGTCAGTTCGATACCGGCCGCTGCCGCGCCCATCGCAATCCGCGTCGCCGTGCAAGCCGCCAGGCCCGCGCGCATGAGCCAGCCCGGCGTCACCTGGTCGCCGGTGCCGCCCAGCTCGGTGGGCATGTCGGTCGAGATCTCGATGCCCTTGCCGTTGCCGGTAACGATGCGCGTGCTGCCACACCAGCTGGCCATCGCGGGGCTGTCGTCGTGCATGCCCATGTCCGGGCGTCTGCGCAGCACGGTATCGACCCGGTACAAGGCATCCGCGACATATTGTGCCGACATGAATAGAGCTCCGGGCCGTTAGAGTGGGCCGATTCTGAGCGCGCGCGCGCCATAAGCCTAGTGGCCTTGCGCCAGGAGCGGATGATCGGACAGCAATCCCGGACGGCCGGCACAGGCCGCCGGCGCCGCCGGCCGGGCCACGGACGATCGGTCAGACCTCAGCGACGCACAGGCAGGACGCTGTCGTCGAGCATCAGCAGACTGCGGCCCCATGGATGCACGACTGCAACGACGAATTCAACGCTACGGCTGGGACCTGGCGAGCACTGAGTACGATCCTCTGTGGGAGGAACAGCTCACGCCCGCACGCAACGGGATGCTCGCGTTCGCTTCGCTAGCGCCGGGCGAGCGAGTGTTGGACCTGGCTTGCGGCACAGGCCTCGTGACACTCAACGCGGCTCGCAGCGTCGGGGCCGACGGCGCCGTGCTCGGTACCGACATCTCGGGCCAGATGATCGAGATCGGTCAGCAACGCGCTCGCGAACAGCAGTTGTCGAACGTCACCTTCCAGCGCATGGATGCCGAAACCTTCGACCTGCCTCGTGCAAGCTTCGACGTCGTGCTGTGCTCGCTCGGTCTGATGTACGTCCCGGATCCGCAGCACGCTGTGCGCGAATGGTTGCGCGTGCTGAAGCCCGGTGGCCGCGTCGCGATTGCCGTGTGGGGAAAGCGCGTGAACTGCGGCTGGTCGCCGGTGTTCCCCATCGTCGATGCGGAAGTAGATTCCGAAGTGTGCCCGCTGTTCTTCTCGCTGGGCGAGCAAGACGCGCTGGTACAACTGTGCAGCGATGCGGGATTCGAGAACGTCGAGCAACGGCGCATCGCGAGCGTCTTGAGTTACGCGGATGCGGACGAAGCCTGCGACGCCGCGTTCATCGGCGGGCCGGTCGCTCTCGCGTGGTCGCGATTCGATGCCGAGACGCGCACGCGTGCACGAGCCCGCTATAAACATGCGATCGAACCGTGGCGACGCAGCCAGGGCTATCGAATCCCAGGCGAATTTGTGATCGTCGGCGGCAGAAGACCCACATGACCTATCACCAGACCGTAGCAGCGTGCGTGTTCCAGGGTCATGCAGCGGGGCATGATTGCCGCGAGTGCCCGCTCGTCCAGGTGCTCGTCCGCCGGGTCCGCGATCTTGGAATCGAAGACTCGCCAGCGCACGTCGACCGCGAATTGGACAAGTATCGTTCGTTGGCGCGCGTTTTGAATTGTCCGCAGCTCGCCAAGATCAGCCTGGATCACTTCCTAGATGTCAGGGTGCGCGGACCCCATCGCGCCGCCGTCACGCACTCGCCTCCCGCTGCTCGCTTCTCGCAGCTTCCCACACTTCTCGCGCCGCTCCCGCGTTGAGCGCTGCGATGCCAACGCCCGTGATCAGATCCGGCCAGGCCGAATCGAAGAAGCCAGTCGCCACGCCGGCGACGATGATCGCGCCGTTCGCGTAGACGTCGTTGCGCGCTGAGAGGAATGCAGCCTTTGCCAGACTGCCGCCCTGATGGCGGTAGCGCGCGAGGACCACTGCGCAGACCAGATTTACCGCCATTGCACCCAGCGCGGTCAGCGACAAGGGCACTGCAGCGGGTGGCAAGGGTGACAGGAACTTGGTCGCAGCCACCCACAAGGTCGCCAGCGCGGGGACCAGCAGCAGGAACGCGAGCACCATGCCGACGCGAGCGCGGGCGACGGCCGACCAGCCCAGCGCGATGAGGATCAGGAAATTGACCGAGGCATCTTCGAGGAAGTCGATGCTGTCGGCGAACAGCGCGACCGACGCAATGCTCAGCGCGATTGCAAACTCGACGAAGAAGTAGCCGAGGTTCGCGACGCAAACGAAACGTACCGCCGGGGCCAGCTCTGAAGTACGATCGTCGGCCATGGAGCCGATACTAACACCACGACGCTCCGCCACCGTCCGCCTGACGCACTGGATGAGCGCCCTCGGGATCCTTGCGCTCATCGTCAGCGGCACCGCCATCCTGTTCGCCCATCCGCGCCTGTACTGGGGCGAAACCGGCGCCGTCGGCACGCCGGCGCTGATCGATCTGCCGATCCCGTTCATGCTCGGCCACTCGGGTTGGGGTCGCTACCTGCATTTCCTCGCGGCGTGGGTGTGTCTCGCGAGCGGCATCATCTACATGGTGCACGGCTTCGCCTCACAGCATTTCCGCCGCAGCCTGCCGGCGTACAACACAGCACAGCGCGTGAGCTATTTGTCGATCGTCTTCGTGCTCGGACCCTTGATGCTGCTATCCGGTCTGGCGTTCTCGCCCGCAATCGCCTCGGTGGCGCCGGTGATCGTCAACATGTTCGGCGGACAGCAGTCGGCGCGAACGATCCACTTCTTCGTTGCTGCAGTCATCGTGATCTTCGTGCTCGGTCACGTCGCGCTCGCGTTCAAGGGCGGCTTTCGTGCGCGCATGCGTGGGATCATCTCCGGACGCGAAGTGGAGTCGTCATGAGCAGGATCATTTCGCGGCGGACGATGATTGCGTGCGGCGTGACCGCGGTGGCAGGTGCTGCGGCGGTCCGCATTGCCGGCCGCTACGGTCTGATCCCGCCCGACTCCGGCGGTCTGTACGGCATCGGCGAGACGCTCACGTATGCGTCGCAACGTCTGCTGATCGGCAAGCATGCTCTCGCTCGCGAGTTCAGCCGTAGCGACATCTCGCGCGTGATTCCCGTCAACGGTCCGCCGCCGGAGATCGAAGCCTACGACCGCTTGCTGGTCGGTGGCTTCGCGGACTGGAAGCTGCGCATCGACGGCATGGTCGCGCGCCCTGCCGCGTTCTCGCTCGCTGATCTGCAGAAGTATCCGGCGCACACGCAGATCACTCACCAGGCCTGCGAAGAAGGCTGGTCGTTCATCGCCGAGTGGACCGGCGTGCGACTGTCGCACGTGCTCGACCTCGTACAGGTCGATCCGCGTGCCCGCTATCTCGTGTTCTTCTCGTTCGACAACTTCTGGGAAAGCATCGACATGATCGATGCTCTGCATCCGCAGACGTTCCTGGCCTATGGCTTGAACGGACGCGACCTGCCGCCCGAGCACGGCGCGCCGGTCCGCGTGCGCGTCGCGCGGCAGCTCGGCTACAAGAGCGTGAAGTATCTAGCGCGAGTGATTGTGACCGACTCGCTCGAGCACTTCGGCAAGGGAGTCGGCGGCATCAACCCGGAGTACGGCTATTCGTGGTGGGCGGGAATCTGAGCTGACTATTTCTGCAGCTGCCACCATGCCGCTAGCGTGGCGAGCTTCTCTTCGGATCGCCACGGTTTGATCCGTCCTTGTCCGAGTGCCGCGATCTGCGTGCGCAGCCGTTGCTCCTGGGTCGATGCAGCGGTCGCCACTTTCGTATAGGCGTCGCGCTCGACGAGCACACCGCAGTCGATGCCTTGCTCTGCGAGCGCTGCCGCCACGACGTCACGAAACAGCTTGCCTTCGAGCGCGTGCACGCGGACGTGAGGATTACCCAGCGAATCGGGATCGATCACGCTGCCGACGACCATGGCGGCGTGCTTGATGCCTGCATGCTCCTGCAGCAGCTTGCCCATCTCGCTGGCGGCAGTCCGGCGCACTTCCTTCACTGCCTTGTCCGACAATGCCGCGCCCTGTCGCTCCGGCAACTCGATCGTCGGATGGTAGGGAAAGCGCGTCTGCGGCAATTCTTCGGTGGAGAGTGCCACGGTGCGAACCGCCTCGATTGCACAGCCCGCACCGCTCTTGCTGACGATGGCTGCAATCGCAAAGCCCGACTTGATTCGCAGGCCGATGGCTTTCATGGCAGCCATGATGGCACCAGAACCTGCCAGCCGCGGTCAAGGTTGTTACGGGGCGGGTGGTCGGGTGTCCATGGCCCGCGCGCCCATCAGCACGAACGGCAGCGAGTAGTTGCCCTCGTGGCAGGCGAATTCGATGATCGGTTCGCTGGTCAGCCCGAAGCGGCTCTCGCCCTTCCAGGGCCTGGTGTAATAGGTCGGGTCGTCAACCGTGAACTGATAACGCAGCTCGTCGACGGCGGTCCGCGTGATGCGCTCGGTCACCGTGGTGTTCGGTCCGACGAAGAACTCGCTGAGGGGTCCCATGCGCGCCGCGCTGGTCGGCGCGAAGTATTTTGTTTCGATGACCAGAGTCGAGCCTTCCCACCAGCCGATCGAGTCGCCCAGCCAGGAAACGACGGTGGCCGGTCCATGCTTCGCATTCATGCGAATGATGCGGGCCTCGTGCAGCTCCTCGGACGAGATGACTATCGCCTGCGGCGTTTGCACGATCTGGCGCAGATCGTTGGAAGGCATGACGGTCACCGGCGGTTGCGCCGTGATCGCGGACAGGCAGCGCTCCGCAGGCGGCCGCGCTTCCGGACCATCGAACGCGTTCAGGACCGCCACTCTGGCTGCCTTCAGCACCGTCTCGAAATGCTCGTTGCCCGGAATCTTGCCGTCTTCCGGCTCGACGATCACCGAGCTGTGGAACTGGCCGTCGATCGGCTCGATGCTGCGCGCCGAAAAATACTCGGTGGGCTCGCCGGGCAGGCGCAGATTCTCGCGTCGCAGGAGGATGCGCGTCTGCAGCTCCGCCGCTTCCCGCGGCGTGATGACGAGCGTGCGGAAATCGACCGGCCGCTCGAGCGGCGTGATGTTCGTGTGCGACCACACGCCCTGCAGATCGACCTGCCCATCGGGCAATCGCGGCGGCCGGTAACCGCAGGCCTGCATTGCTGCAGCAACGGCCAGCACCGCGCACACATATACATTCCGCACTAACTTCGCACCCACCTCTTCCGTGTGGCGCGATCCTACAGTGAAGAATTGCGGTCTGCTATGACATGCAGCAGGCAGTTCGCGCGGTGTCAGTCCTTCGCGACAGCGGCTAGGTCCAAGGACCTAGCGCTCATCAGCGCAAACGGCAGCGAATAGTTGCCTTCATGGCAGGCGTACTCGAGCATGTGTTCGTCCGAGCGGCTGAAACGCGTCTCGCCTTTCCACGGCTGTGTGTAGTAGCTCGGATCCTCCACCGTGAACGTGTAGCTGAGCTCGTCGGCCGAGACCCGAGTGATCCGCTCGGTCACGACGGTGTCGGGCCCGACGAAGAACAGCATGCCGGGGCCAGCGCGCGCAGCGCTGGTCGGCGCGAAGTACTTCGTCTCGATGACCAGGGTCCCGCCTTCCCACCAACCGATCGCGTCGCCGAGCCATGAGGTGATGGACGCAGGTGCGTGCTGCGTATTCATGCGAATGACACGCGCTTCGTGCAGCTCTTCGGAGGCGATGACGATGGCGTTGCGCGTCTGCACGATCTGCCGCAGATCGGCAGCGGGCACGACGGTGACCGGCGGCGCCGCGCTCGTGGCAGTGAGACAGCGCTCAGCACCAGGTCGCGCTTCCGGACCATCGAACGCGGTGAGCACAGCCGCGCCGGTCGCCTTCGCCAGCGTTTTGAAACGATCGTTGCCCGGAATCCGGCCGTCGGCCGGAGCGGTGATGATCGAGCTGCGATACTCGCCGCGGATCGGCTCGACGCCGCGATCCCAGAAATACTCCGCGGGCTCGCCGGGCTTCGACTGATCGTTGGTCTTCGCCAGGATGCGGCCCTGCAGCTGCGCTGCTTCATCGCGCGTGATGACGAAAGACTTGAGCTCGGCCGGCCGCTCGAGCGGCGTGATGTTTCGATGTGACCACACGCCCTGCAGATCGACCTGGCCGTCGGCCAGACGCGGCGGCCGATAGTCCCCGGCCTGCGCAGTGGCTGCAGCCGCCAGCAAACCGCATACATATATATAGCGCACGAAACCCGTCCCGGCAGCGTTGACGAGCTCATTGTCAGAGCCGCTGCCCGGCGCGGGAACGCACTAAAGTCAGCGAGGATGTCTCACGACTGCGGGGACCGCCTTAAGCCAGCGGCGCACGGCGCGCTTCCCGGCCACGTTGACCGCGAACGACAGTGCGATCAGGCGCAGGTCCAGTAGCAGACTTTGCTTCTGCAAGTACAGACGGTCGAGCCGCCGCGCGAAGCGCGCGGTCGGTCCGGCCATGAGCTGCGACAGGCCCGTGATTCCAGGGTTTCCAGCGAAGCGCCAGTCTTCGGTGGACTGGTGCCAGCCAAGTCGCTCGACGTCGAGCTGAGTGAGCGGCCTGGGTCCGACGATGCTCATCTCTCCCCGCAGCACATTGACGAACTGCGGAAGCTCATCGATGCCCGTGTGCCGCAGCCAGCGGCCGACGCGAGTCACACGCTGCTCCCGCATGCTGCGCAACTTGAGGATGGTGAAAGGATGTCGTTGCCGACCGACGCGCGATTGCTCGAACAATGGCGAGCCGCTGTCCTCCAACCACGTCGCGACAGCCACGCCGGCAACCAGCGGCGCGAACGCGGCGCATGCCGTGCCGGCGACGAGCATGTCGAGCACGCGCTTGCCGACGTAAGGTTTCGGTGAAGTAGCACTCATGCTCTCAGACTCCTGCGCTGACGTATTGACCGGTCTGTGCGTCGAGATGCTGTCTGAACTTGAGATGCCGCTGACGCGAATGCTCGATCAGCGGCCGCCAGACTGCCGCGGTGAGGCGGTTTCGGATGAGCAGATGCCAGAATCGGTTCGATCGCTTGTAGAGATAACTCATCGCCAGATACGCCAGCACTGCTCTGCTGTCGCTCGGTCTGCGTTTCCAGATGGACGTGTGCGAGAACAAGCTGTCGTAGCACCACGCGTAGCCGCGATCGAGCTCCTCGCAGCTCATGTGCTTCGGCTGGAAAACGACGTGCGCGGTGTCGTAGTTGTCCCAGTTCCGATGCAGGATGCGCCCTTGCGTGTCGAGCTGACGGAACAGCGGCGTGCCCGGATACGGCGTCAGAATGTGGAACGTCGCGCATTCGAGCCGGTTCTCTTCGATCCATTGCACGGTACGCGCGAACACGTCGGGACCGTCGTGATCGAAGCCCAGCACGAAGCTGCCATTCACCTGGATGCCGTACCGATGCAGCAGCGCGACGCGACGCGCGTAGTCGACGGGTGCCGGCGTGCGCTTGCGTGCGTCGGTGAGATTACCTTCGTTCAGCGATTCGAAGCCGACGAAGACGCCCGTGCAACCCGACTGAGCCATGTCGCGCACGAGCGTCGGATCGTCCGTCACGTCGATGGTGACTGCTGCGCTCCAGATGATTCCCAGCGGCCGCAGCGCCGCGCACAGCTTGCGCAGATATGCCGGCCGCGAGCCGAGATTGTTATCGACGAAGACGACATACGGTTGCCCGTCGGCAACGATCTCATCGACGACCTGCTGCACTTCCCGCATTCGATAGGGCATGTGCAAGCCCTCGGTGGAGAGATAGCAGAAGCCACAGCGATTGTGACAACCGCGCGTTGCAATCACACTGGTGGTCGTCAGGAACGATTCGCGCGGCAGAATGGCGCGGCGAGGCTGCGGATCCAACGAGTAGGGCCGCGAGTAGTCGGCCGAGTAGCGCTGCTGCAGCTTGCCCTGCTCGATGTCGGACAAGATCACGGGCCACAATTGCACGCCGTCGCCGATTGCGATCGCATCGGCATGCTCCAGCGCTTCCTCGGGACACGAGAGAACGTGCAGGCCGCCGAGCACGATGATCGAACCATGCGCGCGATACCACGCGGCCAGCTCGTACGCACGGCGCGCGAAGGTCAGATGCACGCTGATGCCGACGACGTGCGGCACCGGGTCGACCGGCGGTGGTCCCTGCAGGAGATTCTCGTCCCAATAGCGCACTTCCCAGTTCGGCGGCGTCGCGCCGGCAATGCTCGTCAAAGCGAGCGTCGGCGTCAGGACATGCTTGCCGAAGCTGGCGCGGGGATCCTTGGCGTAGAACGGATTCACGAGCAGCGCAGAATGCTTCGCTACTGCACGACCGCCGCGGATCGGACCGAGCGTCGGCGCAAATGCCATGTCGGCGGGCACGCTATCCATGGCTTTCGAGCGCTCCGAATGTCCGATGACGCGACGCGTACTCTGCGAGCGCCTCGTCGAGATCGCGCGCCGTGAAGTCCGGCCACAGGCAGTCGACGAAATGCAGCTCGGAGTACGCACACTCCCACAACAGGAAATCGCTCAGGCGCTGCTCGCCGCCGGTGCGGATCAGCAAGTCGACTTCGGGCGTCGAAGATGTCGAGTGGTCGACTTCGGCCAATCGCTCGAGGAAGCGCGAGCGGTCGAGGTCCGCCCCCGGCCGAGCCCGCCGACACACCTCGATGAGGCTGTGTTGTGCCGAATAGTCCACCGCGATGCGCAACCGCATGCCGGTGCCATGAGCGGTGGCGCGCTCGCTGCTCTCGATCAAAGCCACCAGATCGGGGCTCAGCCGGTCACGACGGCCGATCACGTTCAGGCGGATCGACTGCTCGATGCAACGCGACGTCTGGGTCTGCAAATGGCGCTTGAACAATGCGAACAGGCCGCTGACTTCCGCAGTCGGTCGCTGCCAGTTGGCTTGCGAGAACGCGTAGAGCGTCAGCGTTCCGATGCGACGTCGCGCCGCGGCTTCCACGACCTTGTTGACCGCGTCCGCACCGGCTCGATGCCCGAACGTGCGAGGCAGGCGCTTGCGCAACGCCCAGCGGCCGTTGCCATCCATGATGATTGCGATATGCATTAGAGAGTAATCTGTATTGCAAAGTTAATTGGCAAATTTTTTTAGGCGCGGCGTGTCGCCTTGATGACTGCTTCGACGTGATCGAGATAGCGATGCAGCGCGTTGCGGCCGACTGCCGTAATCCGATAGACCGAGCGCGGACGACGCTCCTCGAACGACTTCGTGCAGGTCACATAGCCCGCTTGCTCGAGCTTGCGCGCGTGCGCGCTCAGGTTGCCGTCGCTGACGTCGAACAACGCCTTGAGCTCGACGAACGTGAGCTCTTCGCGGACTGCCAGCGCGCTCATGATGCCGAGGCGCACACGCTCGTAGATCAGTCGATCGAATTTCCCATCGTCGGCAGAGCTGGCTGCTGCAGGCACCGCGGCCAGCTTGGGCCGCTTGCGCTTCGCCGGCGCGGCTGTCTTGCGTGAATCAGCCTTCACTGCCATGCCCTGCCCGTCGCGTCAGGTAGCCAAAGAGGATGTGCAGGCCGCCGAAGCCGGCGCCGAGCATCGCAATCTGCAGACTCGCCGGCAGCAGCAATGCCACCAAGCCCAGCGCCACGAACGCGCCGCCGAGAATGCCGATCGTCCGCGCCGTTGCGGTGCTGGCGGCAATCAGTCCGCAGCCATACAGCAGTAACCACGTACCGGGAATTGCCCGCAGGTTGTCGCTCGACCACAGAACTGCAGTCATCACTGCGCCGGCGAGCAGCGATGGCAGAAAGCTGATGGCGAATCTGCGAATCGGCGCTTGCCGGAACAGCAGTGCCCCACCAGCGGCGGCTGCAAGAACTGCGGCCACTAACCAGACGATCAGCCAGTACTCACGCATCGCCGGCAGCAGCGAGACGATCGTCGCCAGCAAGCCAACCGTGCCGGAGGCGATACCGGTCGAACCTGGAACTGCCAGCGACGCGGCGGATTCCATGGATGCGCGGATGTAGCGCAGCGTCTGAGCGGCGTGCGAGTCGAGCTGGACCGTATTGGCGGAGTGCATCGTGTTCTTCCGTGGTCTGCCCACGCCGGCGACGCTACGGCCGCCAGCCATGCGCTGTCAAGTACTCTGCATTGCAGAGTACAGACGAATGATGGCGAATCATGGCGCCTCGGTCGGCGCCGCAGCCTGGAGGTTTTACATGCGGCCATTGTCGCCAGCGCTGACTCAGCGGATACTTGCGCGGTCGGAGGTCTCGGTCCTGCTACGAAAGCGTCGCCGTTCGATCGTTCATCTGCTGTCGCTGGTGTTGCTATGCGCCCAGCTCGGCATGCAGGCGCACGCCTATTCACACCTCAAATCCGATCCCGACAGCGTCCCCGGCACCACGACCCAGCTCTGCGGCCAGTGCGCTTCTTCGGCACCCCTCCTCACAATGGCGAGCGGGTCGCTGTGCCTTCGCGTGCCGCATCTCGCGCAGTCCGAGGCCATTGCTCCGGCCAGCATCGACTCTTCGGTTCATCGCCTCCCCCATCCGGCATTTCGCTCGCGCGCTCCACCCCACCTCCTGTGAATCAGTGATCGCACGACGGCGCTTGCGCCGCGCGTGCACGTTCGCTCACACAGGAGATTGTTTCCATGATGAGTTGCAAAGCCCTTGCGGCGCTGCTGGCGCTCGCGGGGATGACCACGCCGCTACTCGGCCACGCGGCTGACGATGTTGCGAGCCTGCGCGCCGAGCTGCAGGCATTGAAAGACGACTACCACAAACGCGTCGACGCGCTCGAACAGCGCATCTCGACCCTCGAGAACGCGCCCGTCGGCGGGCTTGCCGAAGCGACACCTGCTCCAGAGCCGGCGCCTGCCATGGCTTCGGCGGGTGGTGGCGGTGGCGGCACGGGAACCGCCTTCAATCCGGCGATCTCGCTGATCCTCACCGGCAACTACGCGCACATCGATCAGGACCCCGCGACCTGGCGCATCGGTGGCTTTCTGCCGCCCGAGGGTGAGGTCGGGCCGGGCGAGCGCAGCTTCAATCTCGGCGAGTCCGAGCTGACGCTGAGCTCGAACGTCGATCCGTACTTCTCGGCGCAGATGACGGCAGCGCTGTCGGCGGAGAACGAGGTCGAAGTCGAGGAAGCGTTCTTCCGCACGCTCGCGCTGCCGGAGGGCTTCACGGCAAAAGGCGGCCGCTTCTTCTCGGGCTTCGGTTACCTCAACGAAGTGCACTCGCACGCGTGGGACTTTGCCGATCAACCGCTGGTCTACCAGGCGTTCTTCGGCAACCAGTTCAAACAGGACGGCGTGCAGGTGAAATGGCTTGCGCCGACTGACCTGTTCATCGAGCTCGGCGCCGAGACCGGCAACGGCAGCGGCTTCCCAGCGACCCGACTCAGTAAGAACGGCTTGAACGGCGCGACGCTGTTCGCTCATGTCGGCGGCGACTACGGTGATGCGACCAGCTGGCGCGCTGGCGCTGCCTATCTCGATCAACGCGCCGAGGATCGCTCGTTCGAAACCGTCGACGAGTTCGACCTGCCGCTGACGAACGCCTTCACCGGCAAGTCGCGCACCTGGGTCGTGGATGGAGTCCTCAAGTGGACCCCGGTCGGCGATCCGAACCGTCGCCAGCTCAAGCTGCAAGGCGAGTACATGCAGCGGCGCGAGAGCGGCCTGCTCACGTTCGACACGGCAGGCTCGAACCTGACGGACGACTACAGCAGCACGCAATCGGGTTGGTATGTGCAGGGCGTGTACCAGTTCCTGCCGCGTTGGCGTGCAGGCCTGCGTTACGACTCGCTCGACTCCGGCACGCCGCACATCGGCCTGGTCGAATCGGGTGAGCTGCCGCTGAGCGCATTCCCGCTGTTGCTGCCGGCAAATCCGGATCGCATCTCGATCATGCTCGACTGGAATCCGAGCGAGTTCTCCCGCTTGCGCGCGCAGTTCGATTGGGACGACGCGCGCGACAGCGGCGATCGCGATCAGGCATTCCGGCTGCAATACATCTACGGCATCGGCGCGCATGGCGCGCACAAGTTTTAGGAGCTAGTAGTCATGTTCAGTTTCATTCGCAGCGGTGTAGCGCTGCTGATTCTTGCGGCGGCGCTGCCCGCGCACGCCGCGCTCAAGGTCCTGGCGACCACAGCCGACTGGGGCGCGCTCGCCACCGAGATCGGCGGCGATCAGGTCAACGTTTACGTGGCGACCAGTGCGTTGCAGGACGTGCATCGAGTCGACGCCAAGCCAAGCCTGGTCGCGCGCGCTCGCACTGCCGACTTGGTCTTCGCAACGGGCGCGGAGCTGGAGATCGGCTGGCTGCCGGTGCTGATCCAGGAATCCGGCAACAGCCGCATTCAGCCTGGCAGCCCCGGCTACTTCGAAGCCACTTCCGTGCTGACGCTGTTGGAAAAGCCCGAGCACTTCGATCGCGCGCTCGGCGACATCCACCCGCAAGGCAATCCGCACGTCCAGCTCGATCCGCACAACATCGCTCGTGTTGCGAAGGCGTTGACCGAGCGGCTGTCACAACTCGACGGCGCGCACGCGCAGTACTTCCAGCAACGCGAGAAGGATTTCGATACGCGCTGGCAGGCTGCGATTCAGCGCTGGGAGGGCGAGGCCGCGCCACTCAAGGGCAAGCCCGTCGTGGTCATGCATCGTGACCAGACGTATCTGTGCCAGTGGCTCGGATTGAATCAAGTCGCCGCGATCGAGCCGAAGCCGGGCATGCCGCCGACCGCGGGCTATCTCGGTCAGCTCGTCACGAAGCTCACTGCGTCGCCGCCGCGCGTGATCATGGTGAATGCGTACAACGATCCCAAGGCGGCGAACTGGCTGTCCGATCGCGTGCATGCACCAACCGTCGTACTGCCCTTCTCCGTCGGCGGCAGCAAGGAAGCGAAAGACTTGTTCGGATTGTTCGACGACACGCTCAACAAACTGCTGGCGGTGCTCAAATGAATCTCTTCTCGACTGACCTGAGTATCCTGTGGCCGGCGCTCATCGCCGGCCTGCTCGTCGTGACGTCGCACGTGCCGCTCGGCCAGCAAGTGCTCTCGCGCGGCATCGTGTTCATCGATCTCGCGATCGCGCAGGTCGCGGGACTCGGCGTGATTGCTGCAAACAGCTTCGGCTTGCCTGTTGAAGGCTGGGGCGCGCAGGCTGCGGCAGGCGCGGCGGCGTTGGCTGGCGCATTCCTGCTGACGTGGACTGAGCGCAAGCGCCCCGAGGTGCAGGAAGCGCTCATCGGCATTTTGTTCGTGCTGGCGTCGACTGCGCAGATCCTGCTGCTCGCGAACGATCCGCACGGCGGCGAGAATCTGAAGGACCTGCTCGCGGGTCAGATCCTGTGGGCCTCGACGGGTCAGCTCATCCGCACCGCCGTGCTCACCGCGATCTTCGTCGTCGTCTGGTTTCGCTGGCGCGAGAAGATCGGCCGCATCGGGTTCTACGTGCTGTTCGCGGTCGTAGTCACGGCTTCGGTGCAGCTCGTCGGCGTGTATCTGGTGTTCACGAGCCTGATCGTGCCGGCAGTCGCGACGTATCGACACGCGCAGAATCGACAGCTTGCGTTCGGCTACGCGCTCGCGTTCGGCAGCTATGTCGCAGGACTCGCGGCGTCGGTGATCACCGATCTGCCTTCGAGCCCGGTCATCGTGTGGGCGATGGGCATCATCGGGTTGTTGGTGCATCTCACGGGCAAGCGCCGCCTGGTCGCGGCGGAAAGCGCAGCCCGCGACGATCATCGAGTGCGATCGACGGCGTCAGGTTAAGTCGGGCCGGGCGACAAGCTCCGACGCTGCGACGCGCGTCGTGAGCTTGTGCTTCGGCCCGCGATATTCGTCGAACAACTCCTGATGAGCGGCGAGCGAGAGCTCGCCTGCGCGCGAGTAGTATTCGCGTACCCACGCAAGCAGAAATTCCAGGTGCTGATCCTGCATCTGCTGCGACGCGTACTTGTGCGGTTCCCACGGGCGGCTGCGGCAGTTTGCGAGACACGCTTCGACGCCGGGCTCGAGGAATAGCAGAAGCGGTGAGTACGCCAGAGCCGCGCGAACCAGGCTCGCGTAGCACCCTTCGACGACCCAGCTCTCGTTCGTCCCGCAAAATCCCTGCACATCGCGAGCTGCAGCCTCGGGATCGCGAGCGACCGCGATCTTGCCCGGCTCCCACGCAACCGTATCCAGGTCGAGCATCGGCAACGCACGTGCGCTCCCGAATTGACGCGCCAGCGTCGATTTGCCCGAACCCGAATTGCCGATCAGCGCGATACGCATGGTGGCGCCATTCTAGCTAGACTAGGCGCCACTATGCGCCGCGCCACTATCGCCGCTCTGCAAATCGGCTCCCAGCCGGAAGGCAGCGCCGCCACCCTCGATCGTATCCTCGGCTATTCGAGCTCGATTCGTAACGCCGGTGCGCAGCTGGTCGTCGTGCCGGAAGCGACGCTCGGCGGCTATCCGAAGGGTGCCGACTTCGGTGCACGCGTCGGCTATCGCACACCGGAAGGACGCGAAGCGTTCCTGAAATACTGGCGCGAAGCGATCGACGTGCCCGGACCGCAGACGGACGCGCTCGGCGAGCTTGCGCGCAATACTGGAACAGCTCTCGTTGTCGGCGTGATCGAACGCGACACGACGACGCTCTACTGCACCGCCTTGTTTTTCAATGCGCGCGGCGGACTTGCAGGCAAGCATCGCAAGCTTGTGCCAACTGCTTCGGAGCGCCTGATCTGGGGTCAGGGCGACGGCTCGACGCTGTACGCGATGGACACAGATGTCGGCCGCATCGGCGCGGCGATCTGCTGGGAAAACTACATGCCGCTGCTGCGCACGGCCATGTATGCGAAGGGCCTCGACATCTGGTGCGCGCCGACAGTGGACGAGCGCGACATCTGGCAAACGAGCATGCGACACATCGCGTACGAGGGCCGCTTGTTCGTCATCAGCGCCTGCCAGTATCAACCTCCTCCGGGGTCAGCGATTCCAGACTGGCCGCTCGATCGCCCGCTGATCCGTGGCGGCAGCGTGATCGTGTCGCCGCTCGGCGAAGTGCTCGCCGGGCCGATCTACGGTCGCGAAGAGCTGCTCGTCGCAACGGTCGATCTCGACGACGTCGTGCGCGGCCGCTACGACCTCGATGTCACCGGGCACTATGCGCGGCCGGACGTGTTCACGCTGACGGTAGACGAAGGCAGCAGTAAGTAACGGCATGATCTCTCCCTCGAGAACTGCCCTGCTCGTATTCACTGCGCTACTCACTTCGCTCGCGCCGAGCGTTCACGCGGCTGCGAACGACGTCTGCGATGCCGGGCGCAAGAAGGCGAGCCTCAACTTCACCGTCAAGGACGTCGACGGCAAGGAAGTGCGGCTGAGTCAGTACAAGGGCAAGGTCGTGCTGGTGAACTTCTGGGCGACGTGGTGCAAGCCGTGCCGGGTCGAGATTCCGACGCTGAATGCGCTGTATCGCGACTACAAGGATCAGGGGTTCGTCGTGCTCGGAGTTTCGGTCGACTCGGAAGTGCCGGCGGTCAAGCCGTTCGCGCGCGTGATGAAGATGAATTATCCCGTGTTGATCGGCGCCGGACATGACGAGCTCGGCGATGCGTTCGGGCCGTTCATGGGGTTTCCGACGTCGGTGCTGGTGAAGCGCGATGGTGCGGTTTGCGTACGGACGGTGGGGATGGTCAGCAGGGCGAAGCTGGAGCAGCAGCTCGACGCACTTTTGTAGAAGGGATACTAATTACTCGCCGGTGCGCACCAGCAGCCAACCCAGACCAACGAGCACGAGCGTCGCGACGATCTGCTCGACCCGCGGCCAGGTGAAGAAGCGGCCGCTGAAGAGCACGACGCCGATGATCGTCATCGCGAACCACACCGCGGTTTGAATCTCGGCCGAGGTCACGCCGAGCCGCGCCATGTACTTCAACGAGATCACGTACAGCGTGATGCCGACTACCCAGCCCGCCCAGGCTCGGCCGAAGTCCGGCCACGAAACCACACCGGCTTTCCAGATCTTCGCCGCGTAGACGAAGCCAAGCGAATCGGCGAAGCCGGACGCCACGATCAATACCAGCACCAGCACTGCGTTCCAGGACATCGAAGCACCCGCGTACGAGGAATGCATGTAATGTATGCCAAGAATCGAGGGAGCTTCATGCACAAGTTGGTGTTGTCACTCGTCGTCGCACTGCTGAGCGTAGCGGCGCACGCGCAGGAGCCGGCCACGAAGCCGACGTTGCAGGACTTCGCCTGGCTCGCCGGTCATTGGCGTATGGAACAAGGCGACAACCGGCTCGACGAGCAGTGGATGGCACCGGCAGCCGGACTGATGATGGGCATGGCGCGCTTCGTTCAGGCCGGCAAGGTGATCGAATACGAATTCACGCTGCTGCGTCAGGAACCGAACGGCGACATCCTCTACATCGCGAGTCCATCGAAGCAGACGCAGACGGCGTTCAAGCTCACTTCACTGCGCAACGGTCAGGCGGTGTTCGAAAATCCGCAGCACGACTTTCCAACGAAGATCGTCTACGGACTCCAGGCGGACGGCTCGCTGCTTGCGGCAATCGAAGGGCCCGGACGCGACGGCAAGCCGCGTCGCGTCGAGTATCCATACAAGCGCGTCAAGCCATAGCATCCGGTGTGTAGGGGTAGACCTTCGGCAATGCCGTCGACTGCCCTTTCACCCGCTCGATCCAACGCACCAGCGACGGCCGCGAGCTCAGATCGAACTGCGCGTCGGCAGCTAGATGGCTGTACGCAAACACGGCGATGTCGGCGATCGAGTAGCTGTCGTTGGCAAGAAAGGGATGCCGACTCAGATGCCGTTCGAGCGCGTCCAGCGCGCGCTCGCCAGCGCCGCGCTTTCCAGCCGCCAGCGCCTCGTTCGCCTTCACTTTGTTAGTCAACACCCAGAAGCGCAGCGTGCCGATTGTCGGCTCGACGTAGTACTGCTCGAAGAACAGCCACTGCATGACGCGCGCACGCGCTAACCGCTCGGCCGGCAGGTACGCAGTCCCCTCGGCGAGATAGCAAAGGATCGCGTTCGATTCAGCAATGTGGACGCCAGGCTCCGGCTCGAGCACGGGAATGGCCCCGACCGGATTCTTCTCCAGGAACTCCGGCGTGCGCGATTCGCCCTGGAAGATCGCAACCGGCACGTGCTGATACGGCTGGCCGAGGTGCTGCAGCAGCAGGCGGATCTTGAAGCCGTTCTGCGACGGCAGGTAGTCGTACAGTTTCAACATCGCACGGTGCTCCCTTCTCTGGTGCCGAGAGTTTGCGCACAATCGCACCCCTCGGCACTCCGAAGCTTGCGGCCAAACCATGGATCTCAGCAATCATCACCTGTACATGTCGTGGGCGTGCCCGTACTCGGCTCGCGCCGTGCTCGCACGCTGCATCATGCGGCTCGACGATGTGGTGTCGATGTCGGCGGTGAATCCGGTGCGCGGACCGGACGGCTGGATGTTTGGCGATGGCGACTATGCGGATTCCTTGAACGGCTTTCGCAGGCTGCGTGAAGCGTATGAGGCAACTGATCAGGGCTACGAAGGTCGCGTCAGCATACCGGTGCTGTGGGATCGCAAGCAGCGGCGCATCGTCTCCACCGAGTCGAGCGAGATCATGCGAATGTTCGGCGGCGACACGCTCTGTCCCAAACCGCTGCGTGCCGAGATCGACGCGCTCAACGCGTGGATCGGCGAGCGCATCAACGATGGTGTCTACGACGTCGGCAAGGCCACGTCACAGCCCGCGTACGAGCGCGAGCATCGCAAGCTGCTCGACGCACTCGACGAACTGGAGCGGCGGCTCGGCAAGAGGCGCTTTCTATTCGGCGACGAGCCGGTCGAGAGTGACTGGCGCTTGTTCCCGACGCTGGTGCGCTTCGACACCGTGTACTCACCGCTGTTCAAATGCACGCGGCGGCTCGCCGAGATGCCGAACCTCCACCGACACACGCGTGAGCTGTATCGCCGCCCTGGCATCGCGGCGACCGTGCGCCACGACGAAATCCTGCTCCACTACTATCGATCGTTCCCGGCGGTGAATCCGCACGGCATCGTGCCACTGCTCGCGCCGCCCGATTTCACCGGGAACTAGTGGCCGGTCGCTTCGTTCGATTGTTAATCGACGAGGAGGCCACGATGACCGACGAAGCACAGTTGACCCGGAAGCTCTGGAAAGCACTGAAATCCGACATGACGGTAATGCTCGGACTGACCGGCGTGGAAGAAGGCCACAGTCAGCCGATGACCGCCCAGCTCGACGACGACGCGGAACGCGGCGGACCGATCTGGTTCTTCACTGCGACCGATACCGACCTGGTGAAGGCAATGGGCGACCGCCATCGCTCAGTGATGCACTTCGCATCGAAAGGCCACGAGGTGTTCGCATCGCTGCACGGCGAGCTGGTGCGGGACAACGATCGAGCCACGATCGATCGGCTGTGGAATCGCTTCGTGGCGGCATGGTTCGAGGGTGGCAAGGACGATCCGCGCTTGCAGCTGTTGCGCTTCGAGCCCGAGCAGGGCCAGGTGTGGTTGAACGAGCACAGCCTGTTCGCGGGAGTGAAGCTGCTGCTCGGCCGCGATCCCAAAGCCGAATACCAGGACAAGGTCGGCACCGTGCGCATGCCGCACTGAGAAAGCGACGCGCAAAGAAAAAAGGCCGGCGCAGTCGCCCGCGCCGGCCTCATCGCCCCGAACCCGATCAGTTGTTACGCAGTTCCAGGTCGTTCTTGACGTTCTTCACGCCTTCGACCTGCTGGGCAACCTGTGTAGCGCGGCTGCGCGCTTCGGTGGTGTCGACGAAGCCGCTCAACTGCACCACGCCCTGGAAGGTCTCTACCGAGATCTGGTGAGCCTTGGTCGTCGGATCGGCGACCAGCGCAGCCTTCACCTTGCCGGTGATCACGCTGTCATCGACGACGCGACCTGCGTTGGCCGCAGCGTGCTCCGTCGGGCCCTCATCCTTCGTCGTGGTGCACGCCGCCGCAGCGGCGCCCATCATCGCAACCAAAACCCAACGTGCCATGTACTTCATAGTGCCGGTGCTCCTTAATGACTGACACATAAATTGCGCAACGGAGTGCGAAGTTCCCCCACTACGCTGCGTCGGCCGCGTGCTTGCAAAAGGTTCCACACAAATATCCCTGCGGAACGACGCGCTGATTCAACCGTTGAAATTGTTCCAGCCACTGACGGAGAAATGTCATGCCACGCGGTGCGAAGTCGAAGTACACGGACAAGCAGAAGCGAATGGCCCGTCATATCGAAGAGGGTTATGAGGAGCGCGGTGTTGCAGAGAATGAAGCTGAGCGGCGCGCGTGGGCGACGGTGAACAAGGAAACCGGAGGCGGCAACCAGAGCGGCTCAGGCCGTGGCGTGCCGGATACGAACGTTTCCGCACGTAAGGGTGGACGCATCGGTGGTAAGAAATCGGCTTCGCGGCCCGCAGCGGCGCGCTCGGCATCTGCGCGTAAGGCAGCGGCGACTCGCAAGCGTCACGAGCAGCATGCAAGCCGCTGAGCCACGCGACAAAGCTCAGCGGGCTACTTCATCGTCGGCATGACGAAGTGCGAGCCGCCGCGCGGCGAGCTCGGCCAACGCGAAGTCACCGTCTTCATGCGCGTGTAGAAGCGCACGCCGTCAGGACCGTGGATGTGCAGATCGCCGAACAGCGAGCGCTTCCAGCCGCCGAAGCTGTGGAAAGCCATCGGCACCGGAATCGGCACGTTCACGCCGACCATTCCGACCTGCACGTGATGCGTGAACGTGCGTGCCGCGTCGCCGTCGCGCGTGAAGATGGCAGTGCCGTTGCCGAACTCGTGCTCGTTGACCAGGCGAAGCGCG
>DATJIP010000261.1:0-20674 GCA_035493235.1 Steroidobacteraceae bacterium | reverse complement strand
TCTTCTCGACGTATTCCTCGTTGACGCGCGCCGAGCGCTCGAGCAGACGCGAGTGCAGGTAGAACACGTCGCCCGGATACGCTTCGCGGCCCGGCGGACGGCGCAGCAGCAGCGAAATCTGGCGATACGCCCACGCTTGCTTGGTGAGGTCGTCATAAATGATCAGCGCGTCTTCGCCGCGATCCATGAAGAACTCGCCCATCGCGCAGCCGGCGTACGGCGCGAGGTACTGCATCGAAGCGGGCGTCGAGGCGGAAGCAGCGACGATGATCGTGTGCTTCATCGCGTCGTGCTCTTCGAGCTTGCGCACGACGTTGGCGATCGAGCTCTGCTTCTGGCCGACAGCGACGTAGATGCACTTAATGCCGCTGTTCTTCTGATTGATGATCGTGTCGATCGCCATCGCGGTCTTGCCGGTCTGGCGGTCGCCGATGATCAGCTCGCGCTGGCCGCGGCCGATCGGCACCATCGAGTCGACGGCCTTGTAACCGGTCTGCACCGGCTGGCTCACCGACTTACGGAACACCACGCCGGGCGCAACGCGCTCGATCGGTGCGTTGTGATCCGCTTTGATCTCGCCCTTGCCGTCGATCGGCTTGCCGAGCGAGTCGACGACGCGGCCGAGCAGGCCTTCGCCGACCGGCACTTCGAGAATGCGGCCGGTGGTCTTCACCGTGTCGCCTTCCGTGATGTGCTTGTACTCGCCGAGCACGACTGCGCCGACCGAGTCCTGCTCCAGGTTCAGCGCCAGGCCGAAGCTGCCGCCCGGGAATTCCAGCATTTCGCCGTACTTCGCATCGGCCAGGCCGTGGACGCGCACGATACCGTCGGTCACGGTGACGACCGTGCCGATGTTGCGCTCCTCGGAGGCGCTCGCGAATTTCTCGATACGCGCCTTGATCAGATCGCTGATTTCGGATGCCTTAATCGCCATGGTCGCTATAACCTCTGGTGTGGGTCAGGCTTCAGCCTGACACCTTCTCTCAATGCATTATTTGGGTGGCGAGCCGCTCGAGGCGCGCCTTGAGCGAGCCGTCGATGACGAAATCGCCCGTGCGCACCACGGCGCCGCCGATCAGACCGGCGTCGACTGCGCAGTGCAGCCGCACTTCACGCTTCAATCGCTTCTTCAGCGCCGTAGCCAGCCGCGTGCGCTGCGCTTCGTCGAGCGCCACGGCCGACGTGATGTGCACGTCAGCGATGTTCTCGACCTCGGCCCGCAATTCCTCGTAAATCGCCGCCACCTCGGGAAGCACGGCGAGCCGGCGGTTCAGCGCCAGCGTGTTGAGGAAGTTGCGGCCGTGCTGGTCGGCGCGACTCGCTTCGGCGATCAGCTCCACCAGGTCGGACGGCTGCACGCGCGGGCTCGACAGCAGTTTGACCACGCGCTCGTCGGCAACAGTTGCCGCGGCAGCCGCGAGCATCTCCGACCAGCGAGCGAAGTCTTTGCTGTCACTCGCTGCCTCGAAGGCAGCCCTGGCGTACGGTCGTGCGAGCGTGACTTTTTCGGCCATGTCGTGCGCGCCTTAGCCCTGCTCGATCTCGAGCGCGAGCTTGTCCAGCAGATCGGCGTGCGTCTTGGCGTCGATCTCGCGACCGAGCAGCTTGCCGGCGCCGGCGACTGCGATCAGCGCGACTTCGCGTCGCAGCTGCTCGCGTGCACGGTTCGACTCGAGCGCCACTTCGCTGCGCGCATCGGCCAGCAAGCGCTGACCTTCCGCGATCGCAGTGCCGCGCGCTTCATCGACCAGCTCGTTCGAACGGCGGTTGGCCTGCTCGACGATCTTGTTCGCCTGCACGCGCGCATCCTTGATGATGTCGGTCGCGCTGGCCTTCGCTTCCGCGAGGCTCTTCTCGGCCTTCTCGGCCGAGATCAGCCCGTCGGCGATCTTGCGCTGGCGTGCTTCGATAGCCGCGATCAGCGGCGGCCAGATGAACTTCATCGTGACCCAGCCGAGGATCACGAACACGATCGTCTGGATGAACAGTGTTGCGTTGAGATTCATGGAACGATCAGCCTCGTTCGAATCCGCGCGGAGTTACTTGACGAACGGATTGGCGGTCGCGAACCACAGCGCGATACCCACGCCGATGATGAACGACGCGTCGATCAGGCCGAGCAGCAGGAAGACCTTGGTCTGCAGGGTGTTCATCAGCTCCGGCTGGCGCGCCGAGGCTTCGATGTACTTGCCCGACATGAGACCCACGCCGATGCAGGCGCCGAGCGCGCCGATACCGATGATCAAACCGCAAGCAAGAGCAACAAAGCCGACGTCCGTCATGAGAGTTCTCCGAGGATGAAACTGGGATTTAAGCCGAGAGTGTCAGTGGTGCGCATGAGCCTGGCCGATGTACGCGAGCGTCAGCATCATGAAGATGAACGCCTGCAGCAGCACGATCAGGATGTGGAAAATCGCCCAGGCCGTGCCGGTGACCAGGTGCAGGCCGATGCCGACGATGGTCATGCTGCCGCCCAGGCCGGCGATCAGGAAGAAGATCAGCTCGCCCGCGTACATGTTGCCGAACAGTCGCATGCCATGTGAGAAGGTGCGGCCGACGTACTCGATCATGTTGAACAGCAGGTTGGCGAGTGCCAGCAGCAGCGCCGCAATCCACGTGAGAGGGTTCAGCGTCATCTTCGCACTGCCGAACGGCGCGGCGACCAGCTCGTGCAGGAAACCGCCGAGCCCTTTGATCTTGACGCTGTAGTAGAAGGCCAGAATCAGCGTGCCGAGTGCCAGACCGAAGGTCAGGTTCAGATCGGCCGTGGGCAGCGGACGCAGGTAGGGGACGCCGAGCTTCTTCGCCGCCGTCGGAAACCAGTCGACCGGCAGCAGGTCGATGGCGTTCATCACCGCCACCCAGACGAATACCGTCAGCGCCAGCGGCGCGATGTACTTGAGCGAGCCGTGAACCATCGCCTTGGCCTGCTCTTCGACCATCTCCACCAGCATTTCGACCGCAGTCTGGAATTTGCCGGGAACGCCGGGAGTGGCGCGCGAGGCGGCGATGCGCAGGAGCACCAGCACGAGGGCCGCGCACAGCAGCGAGAAGAACAGCGTGTCCCAGTGGACGATGCTCAGATCGAAGATCGAATGCTGTTCCTTGCTCGACAGGTGATGCAGATGGTGAGCGATGTAGCCGGACAGACCTTCGCCGCCGCCGTGCTCGCCCCCGCTCTCACTTGCCATCAGCATCATTCGCATACTTCTTCCCGAACACGAACCAAGCCCAGTACGCCACCATCGCGCCGAACAAGCCCACCAGCACGGCCAGCGGCACGAACATCCGGGACCGCAGCACGATCACCAGCAGGCTGACCGTCACCACGACCTTGAACAGCCATCCTGCGAAAAAACTGATCGCACTCAGGCGCACGCCGTGCGTCAGGCTGTGCTTGAACAGCACCAACGCCATGTACACCGTCCAGACCAGGCCGATGCCGCCGCCCACCAGCGCCGACACCGCGGCCTTCGTGCCGAGCGTCACCGCAAATATTGTGGCGAGCGCTCCGCTCCACAACGCCTGCCACAGCAGAATTCGTACTGACTGGCGCGCGCCGGCTGCAAGAACGTTGGTACTCACGGACAACAAAAATGCCACCGTGCTTGCAGCCGAGCGATCGGCACGTGTGGCATTGTTTCGACCCGAAGAAAATGCCAGCCGAGATGTGTGCCCGGCCGGAAAAGGCGGCGCATTATACGCAGCGATTCTCGCTGCTTCAACAAAGAGATAGAGAAACTTCGGGCGGGCCGGGCGCTTTACAGAAACCGCTCAGCGGATGTGGTCGATGATCCCGTCGAGCTCGTCGAGCGAGTGATAGCTGATCACCAGCTTGCCCTTGCCCGAAGCCGTGTGTTGCACGGCGACTTTGGCGCCCAGCTTCTCGCTCAACTGGCTTTCCAGCTTGCGGATGTTCGGATCGACGCGCGACGCGCTCGCCTCGGCCGCAGCTTGCGGCTGCGTGGTGAGCCGTTTGACCAGCGCCTCGGTTTCCCGCACCGACAGCTTCTTCTTGGCGACCAGCGCGCCGACTTCCGCCTGCTGCCGCCGCGTTTCGAGCCCGAGCAGGGCACGCGCATGACCCATTTCCAGCTCGCGCTGCTCGACCAGGGCCTTTACCTCGTCGGTAAGCTCCAGCAGGCGCAGCAGATTGGAGACGGCCGCGCGCGAACGGCCGACGGCCTCGGCAGCCGTCGCATGCGTCATGTCGAATTCGGTGATCAGGCGATCCAGCGCCCGTGCTTCTTCCAGCGGATTCAGGTTCTCGCGCTGGATGTTCTCGATCAGCGCCATCGCGATCGCGGCGTCATCGGCGACGCGGCGGACGACGGCCGGAATCTCGTGCAGGCCGGCCAGCTGCGCGGCGCGCCAGCGGCGCTCGCCAGCGATGATTTCGTAGCGTGCGTGCCCGGCACCTTCCGGCGTATCGATCGGTCGCACGATGATAGGCTGTACGACACCTTGCGCTTTGATCGAGTCGGCCAGCTCCTGCAGCGTTTCGGGCCGCATGTCGATGCGCGGCTGATATTTGCCGCGCTGGAGCAGGTCGACCGGCACCTTCAGCAGCTCCTCGTCGGAGTGCAGCTTGGTGACGACCGGGGACTCATCGTCCGGCTCGGGCTGACCGAGCAGTGCGCCCAGTCCACGGCCGAGGCTTCGTCGTTTGGTCGTCCCCATGATTGCCATTCTTGTTTGTCCGGAATTTCAGTGCGAGTTACTGCGCGACGACGTCGCTGCCCGCAGCCGCAGCCGCGTAGTCGCCGTCATCACGCCGGATCATTTCCCCCGCGAGCGCCAGGTAGGCGAGCGCCCCCCGCGACTCGCGATCGTAATGCAGTGCCGGCTTGCCGTAACTCGGGGCTTCCGCCAGCCGCACGTTGCGAGGAATGATCGTGCGAAACACCTTCTCGCGGAAGTGCTCGACGAGCTGCGCCGATACTTCGTTGGCGAGGTTGTTACGCGGATCGAACATGGTGCGCAGGATGCCGTGGATCTCCAGGCCGGGATTCGGACCGGCCTTGATCTGTTCGATCGTGTCGACCAGCGCGGTGAGCCCCTCCAGCGCGTAGTACTCGCACTGCATGGGGATGAGGACGCCTTCGGCGGCGACGAGCGCGTTCACGGTGAGCATGTTCAGCGCCGGCGGACAATCGATGAGCACGATGTCGAACTGCTCGCGCACGGGCTGCAGCGCGTCGCGCAGTCGTGATTCGCAGCCGGCCTTGCCCATGAGCTGCACTTCCGCAGCAACCAGGTCCTGATTCGCGGGCATCAACTTGAAGGGTGCGTATTCGAGCTCGAGCAACGCCGCGTTCGCATCGCAGTCGCCGAGCAGCACGTCGGTCGTCGAGCGTTCGACCGTGCGCTTGTCGACGCCGCAACCCATCGTTGCGTTGCCTTGCGGATCGATGTCGACGAGCAGCACGCGTCGCTTCGTCGCTGCAAGCGAGGCAGCGAGATTGACGCTCGTGGTCGTCTTCCCGACGCCGCCTTTCTG
Source organism: Steroidobacteraceae bacterium (assembly GCA_035493235.1). Lineage (GTDB taxonomy): Bacteria > Pseudomonadota > Gammaproteobacteria > Steroidobacterales > Steroidobacteraceae > Steroidobacter. Next base: position 15,174 of record DATJIP010000261.1, on the reverse strand, counting down.
ATTGGTGATTGCGAGAATGCGGTGCATGACTGAAGCGGATGAGTCGGTGCCGGCCTCAGGCTCTGTCGTGGCTGCGGCAGAGTTCCACAAGATGCCGCTGCTCGTCCAGACCTGGGATGTTAAGCCGATGGACCGTCGCAAGTTTCCATCCGTTCGGAATGTGCTCCAGCTCATCCGTCGGGTAACGACCTTTCATCGCGAGTAGTCGCCCGCCGCCGACGCTTAGATGTCCTGACCACTTCACGAACGTCTCGATCGGCCCGACAGCGCGCGACACGACACAGTCGAAGCGCTCTTGCGGTCGATAGTCTTCGGCGCGCGTGTGCACCGTTTGCACGTTGCGCAAGCCGAGAGTCTGCGCAACGTGCTCGACGAACTTGAGCTTCTTCGCGGTCGAGTCGACCAGCGTGAGATCGAGCTGAGGCAGCGCGACCGCGAGCGGCAGGCCGGGAAAACCAGCGCCCGTGCCGATATCCGCGATGCGCGTGCCGCGCAGGTGACTGTGGATGGAGAGACTGTCGAGCAGGTGCTTGGTGATCTGCTGACCGCGTTCGCGGATCGCAGTCAGATTCATGCGCTGGTTCCAGTCGTCGAGCTCGTCGAGGAGTCGCAACAACTGGCCCGCCTGCTCGCCGCTCAGCGGAATGCCGAGCTCCGCGGCGCCAGCCATCAGAACGTCGCTGGACACGTCAACCGATCTTGACCACCGCGCGCCCGGTGACCGCACCTTTGACGTACGGCTCGAACGCTTGCGGCAGCTCGTCGAGACTGAGAGTGCGCGTGACGATTGCGTCCAGGTGACGCGGCTTCAGGTCGCTCGCGATACGCTGCCAGACCGCGAGACGCAGCGGTCGGGGCGTGTAGACAGAGTTGATGCCGAGCAGATTCACGCCACGCAGGATGAACGGCACGACCGTGCCTTTCAGCTCCGCGCTCGCTGCGAGGCCGATGCTGGCGATGTTGCCCCAGAAGTTGGTGGTTCGCGCCAGCCAGGCGAGCACGTCGCCGCCGAGATTGTCGATCGCGCCGCCCCACTGTGCTTCTTCGAGCGGCCGCGAGCCGAGATTGAGCCCTTCGCGCAACAAAACGCGGCTGGCGCCGAGCTTTTCCAGATACGGTGTCGAGGCTTGCTTGCCCGTCAGCGCCACGACCTTGTAGCCGCGGCCCGCGAGCATGTCGATTGCGACACTGCCGACACCGCCGGTCGCGCCGGTGACGACGATGTCGCCGCCCTCCGGACGCTGGCCGTTCTGCTCCATGCGATGGATCGCGAGCGCAGCGGTGTAACCGGCCGTCCCGATTGCCATGCACTGAAACTCGCTGAGCCCGGCAGGGATCGGCACGACCCAGTCACCCTGCACGCGCGCGTACTCGGCGTAACCGCCGTCGTGGGTCTCGGACAGACCGCAGCCATTCACCAGGACTTTCTGTCCCGGCTTGAATTCGGGGTGCTCGGAGGAGACGACTTCGCCGGCGAGGTCGATGCCCCCGACGAGCGGGTACTTGCGCAGGATCTTGCCGGCGCCGGTGGCCGCGAGCGCGTCTTTGTAGTTGATCGTCGAGTGGCTGACCTTGACGACCACCTCGCCCGGACCGAGATCGCTCAGCCCGATCGTCTCCAGGCGCGGGGCAATCTGCTTGCCGTCCTGGTGGATGCGGAAGGCGCGGAAGCTATTCACTGTCGCGGACGCACTTGTCGTGCTTGCGCAGCTCGTCGGTGCTGCACAGGCCGTGCTGCTGGCCGAAGAACTCGGCGATCGCTTCGAAATCCTTCGCGTCCACGCCGGCGACGATGCCGGCCATGATCGGGTTCTTGCGCTTGCCGCTCTTGTAGTCCTCGAGGGCATGCACGATGTAATCGGGGTGCTGCCCGGCGAGGATCGGGTACTCGGGTCCGATCGTCTTCGCGCCGTCGGAGCCGTGGCACGAGACACAGGTCTGCGTGGTCGGCGGCGGCGTGCCGACGACCTGCTTGCTCGGCTGAACGACTTCGGCCTGCAGGAAGGCGGCGATATCGGCGCGATCCTGCTCGGACAGCGTCGAGGCCGTCGCGTGCATGGTCTGGTGGGGGCGATCGCCCCCGGCGTAGCCGTTCAGGGCGTTGATCAGGTACTGAGCGTTCTGGCCGCCGAGCTTCGGCACGCTGTAGTTCGGGAACGCATTCTTGTAGTCCGGCACGCCATGGCAGCCATGGCAGGTATAAGCAAGGACCTTGCCCCGCTTTGCATCCCCGTCCGCGGCGTGCGCACTCACGGCCGTGCCGACGAGCCCGACCGCCACCCAGATCGCGACCGCCGCCGCTCGCACCTTCATATCCGCTCCCAGTTCCGACAGGGCGCGGATGGTACAGGAACTGCAGGATCCCGGTGTATACTGCCCAACCCGCTGTTCCCGATCCGAAGGTTTTTCGCTCATGGCTCGTATCACCGTCGAGGATTGTCTGCACCAGGTGCCCAACCTGTTCCAACTGGTTCTGGTTGCCGCGAAGCGCGCGCGCAAGCTGGCCAATGGCGCCGAGGCGACGGTGGACTGGGAAAACGACAAGTCCACAGTCGTGGCGCTGCGCGAAATCGCAGCCGGCCACATCGGACCCGAGATTCTCGAAGAAGCCGAGCGGCCGCAGGTAGAGCAGATGCCGGAAATCGAAATGTCCGGCGAGCTGCGCGCCCCGCACCTCGGGTTGGGAGACTGATCCACCCCCCATCCGGTCGACCTGACGGTCGCAGTCATGGACTACGCGTCTTCCATCCTGGGGCTGCTGCCGACTGGAAGACGCTCGATCGGGGTCACGCAGCTCCTCAACAAGCTCGAAACGTACCTGCCGCCGGCGCAGGTCGATCGCGTCCGCGACGCCTATGAATTTGGTGCGGAGGCGCATGAAGGCCAGAAGCGCCTGTCCGGCGAGCCGTACATCGCCCATCCCGTCGCCGTAGCCGACCTGCTGGCCGACCTGCGCATGGATGCGCCGACGATCATCGCGGCGATCCTGCACGACGTCATCGAGGACACGCCGACCGCCAAGGACGAGATCGCCGAGCGCTTCGGCGCCGACGTCGCCGAGCTGGTCGACGGCGTCTCCAAGCTGGATCACATCCAGTTTCGCAGCCGCGCCGAGGCGCAGGCCGAAAGCTTCCGCAAGATGCTGCTGGCGATGGTGCGCGACATCCGCGTCATCATGGTCAAGCTCGCGGACCGCACGCACAACATGCGCACGCTCGGCTCGGTGCCGCCGGCGAAGCGCCGCACCGTGGCGCGCGAGACGCTGGAGATCTACGCGCCGATCGCCAACCGCCTCGGCATTCACTCGATCAAGTCTGAGCTCGAGGAGCTCGGCTTCAAGGCGCTGTATCCGGGCCGGCACCGCATCATCGAGAAGGCGCTGAAGCGCGCGCGCGGCAATCAGAAGCAGTTCGTCGGCAAGATCGCCGACAACTTACGCAGCGCGCTGGAGAAGGCCGGCGTGAAGGGCCGCGTTGAAGGCCGCGAGAAGCACCTCTATAGCGTCTATCAGAAGATGCGCCGCAAGCGCGCGCCGCTGGCGTCGATCGTCGACGTGTTCGGTTTCCGTATCGTCGTCGACGCAGTCGACACCTGCTATCGCGCTCTCGGCCTCGTGCACGGCCTGTATCGGCCGATGCCGGGCCGCTTCAAGGATTACATCGCGATCCCGCGCATCAACGGTTACCAGTCGCTGCACACGACGCTGTTCGGGCCGAACGGCATGCCGATCGAAGTGCAGATTCGCACCGACGACATGCATCGCATTGCCGAGTCGGGCATAGCGGCGCACTGGCAGTACAAGACTGGTGAGGATCAGGGCAAGTCGTATCGCGATCGCGCGAGCGAGTGGCTGCAGCACCTGATGGAGATGCCGCACGGCGGCAGCTCCGAAGAATTCATGGAGAGCGTCAAGCTCGACCTGTTCCCGGACAAGGTGTACGTGTTCACGCCGCGCGGCGAAATTCGTCGCCTGCCGCGCAACGCGACCGCCGTCGACTTCGCGTACTCGGTGCACACCGATATCGGCAATCACTGCGTCGCGGCCAAGGTCGATCGCCGGCTCGTGCCGCTGCGCACGCCGCTGCGTAACGGTCAGACGGTCGAGATCATCACGGCGAAAGGCGCGACGCCGAATCCCGCGTGGGTGAACTTCGTCGTTACCGCGAAGGCGCGCGCTGCAATCCGTCACTACTTGAAGGGTCTGAAGCACTCCGAGGCGGTCGAGTTGGGCAAGCGGCTGCTGACGCAAGCGCTCGCCGATCTCGACGTCGCGCTGAAGAAGGTGCCGGAGGATCGGCTGCAGAACGTCGCGACGGAATTCAATCTCAAGAGTGCGGAAGAGCTGTTCGAGCACATCGGTCTCGGCGAGCGTCTCTCGCCGCTGGTGGCACGGCGGCTGCTGCCGTCCGATGCAGATGCAATCGCAGTCGGCACCGAGCCCTCGCACGGCGCGCCGCTCGCGATCGCCGGAACGGAAGGCATGGTCGTGAGCTATGCGCGCTGCTGCTTCCCGATTCCGAACGATCCGATCATGGCGTACCTGTCGAGCGGCCGCGGCGTCGTGATTCACCGCGAGGCGTGCGGCAATCTGCGCAACTATCGCAAGCAGCCGGACAAGTGGTTGTCGGTAACGTGGCAGCCGAACGTCGATCGTCTGTTCAACGTGGAAGTGCGCATCGACGTCGCGAATCGCATGGGCGTGCTCGCGGCGATCGCCTCGAATATCGCGACGACTGAAACCAACATCGAGCATGTCGCGGTCGACGAGCGTGACGGCGATGCTTCGACGCTGGTCTTCGATCTGCAGGTGCGCGACCGCAAGCACCTTGCACACGTCATCAAGAATCTGCGCAAAATGCCGGAAGTGCTGCGCGTCACGCGCATGCTGGCTTAACAGAGGCCAGAAATTCAGGAGTGTTCCATGCCCCGTTCGATCATCGCGTCCCCGAACGCGCCGCAAGCCATTGGTACGTATTCCCAGGCCGTGAAAGTCGGCAGCACCGTGTACTGCTCGGGTCAGATCCCGCTCGATCCGGCGACTGCCGAGCTGGTGCAGGGTCCGATGGAAGTGCAGGTGCGGCGCGTGTTCGACAATCTGCAGGCGATCGTCGGCGCGGCCGGCGGCAGCTTCGCGCAGGTCACGAAAGTCACTGTGTACATCCTCGACTTCGCCGACTTCGCTGCGCTCAATAAAGTGATGGCCGAGTATTTCACCGAGCCGTATCCGGCGCGCGTGACGGTCGCCGTCGCAGGCCTGCCGAAGGGCGCGCGCGTCGAAATCGACGCTGTGGTGGAGTTGGAGTGACCGCACCGGCGACGCAGCGCACGTCCGCTGAGTCGTCGGAGCTGCGCCCCGTCACGACGCTGCGCGGCGTCGGCGAATCGCTCGCCGAGAAACTCGCCCGGCTCAACATCACGACCGTGCAGGACCTGCTGTTCCTGCTGCCGCTGCGTTACGAAGACCGCACTCGCGTCGTGCCGATCGGCTCGCTGCGCGTCGGCGAGCGCGCGGTGATAGAAGGCGAAGTGCTGCTGAGCGAAGTCGCATTTCGCGGCCGGCGCCAATTGCTGTGTCGAATCGGCGATGGCTCCGGTTCATTGACGCTGCGCTTCTTTCATTTCTCCGGTTCGCAGCAGCAGGGACTCGCGCGCGGCACGCGCTTGCGTTGCTTCGGCGAGATTCGTCGCGGACCCGGCGGCCCCGAGATCGTGCATCCCGAGTATCGACGCATCGTCGCGGAGGCCGGCGCGACTGACGACACGCTCACGCCGATCTATCCGCTGACCGAAGGCATCCAGCAAGGACGCCTGCGTCAACTGACGGGCATGGCGCTGCGCGAGCTGTCACAGCGCGCGGTCCGCGACTGGATTCCGCCAGCGGTCCTCGAGCCGTTGAATCTGCCGCCGCTGCGAGCCGCGATCGACTTCGTCCACCGGCCGCCGCCCGACGCGGACACCAATCTGCTCGCGAGCGGTCGCCATCCGATGCAGCGCCGTCTCGCTTTCGAAGAGCTGCTCGCGCATCAACTCAGCCTGCGGCTGCTGCGCCGCGAAATTCAGCGCGATCCGGGCTGGGCGTTCGCCGCCGGCGACGCGCAGTCGCTGGTCGCACGATTTGCCGACTCGTTGCCGTTCGATCTGACGCGCGCGCAGCTGCGCGCGTGGCAGGAAATCGAGCGCGATCTCACGCAGTCCAGTCCGATGCTGCGACTCGTGCAAGGCGATGTGGGTTGCGGCAAGACAGTTGTGGCAGCACTCGCCGCCGCGCGTGCGGCGGAGGCAGGTTTTCAAACCGCCGTGATGGCGCCGACTGAACTGCTCGCCGAGCAACACGGCCGCAACTTTTCGAACTGGTTCGCCGCATTCGATCTGCCGTTGACGCTGCTCACGGGCAAGCGCAACGCGGCGGCACGCAACCGCGCGCTCGCTGATCTGGCGTCGGGTGCGGCCAAAGTCGCGATCGGCACGCACGCGTTGTTCCAGGAAGGCGTCGAGTTCCAGCGGCTCGGCCTGGTGATCGTCGACGAGCAGCATCGCTTCGGCGTGCACCAGCGGCTGTTGTTGCGCGAGAAGGGCCGCCTCACCGGCCGCTTCCCGCATCAGCTGATCATGACCGCGACGCCGATCCCGAGAACGCTCGCGATGACCGCGTACGCCGACCTCGACGTCTCGGTCATCGATGAGTTGCCGCCGGGCCGGACGCCGGTCAAGACCGTGGCGCTGCAGGAGAATCGTCGCGACGAAGTCGTCGTGCGCATTCGCGACGCGTGTCGCCAGAAGCGTCAGGCCTATTGGGTCTGTCCGCTGGTCGAGGAATCCGATCAGCTGAACGCGCAGGCCGCGGAAGAGACGGTGGCCGCGCTTGCGGAAGCGCTGCCGGAGCTGAAGGTCGCGCTCGTGCACGGTCGCATGGCGCCGCGCGAGAAAGACGCGATCATGACGAGCTTCAAGGAAGCGAAGATCGATCTGCTGGTCGCCACCACGGTGATCGAGGTCGGCGTCGACGTGCCGAACGCGAGCCTGATGGTGATCGAGAACGCCGAGCGCATGGGTCTGGCGCAGCTGCATCAGCTGCGTGGCCGCGTCGGTCGCGGCGCTGCCGAGAGTACGTGCGTGTTGCTCTATCGCGCGCCGCTCACCGAAGTCGCGCGCGAGCGGCTCGGCGTCATGCGCTCGACCAACGACGGCTTCGAGATCTCGCGACGCGACCTGGAGCTGCGCGGTCCCGGCGAAATGCTCGGCACGCGGCAGACCGGGCTGATGCAGATGCGCGTGGCCGACCTGGTGCGCGACGCCGACCTGCTGCCGCAGGTCCAGCAAGCCGCGGAATTGATGCTGAGAGAGAATGAAGCGAACATAGCGCCGCTCTTGCGCCGCTGGATCGGACAGGGGGAGCGATTTGGAAAAGTCTGAGCCAAACGCGAACGCGCCGGTCAACATACCGCCAGTGACCACGCCGCGGCCGGCCTACACGTTGCGCGACCGGCTGCGCTGGCTCAAACACAAGCTCGCGGCGACCGCGCTCGTCACCGACGTACTGCCGGGAGTCGGCGCCCGATTGCACGGCTATGCGCAGCTGACTCGGCTCGATCGGCCCATCGGCATCTGGTTGCTGCTGTGGCCGGTGCTGTGGGCGCTGTGGCTTTCGTCCAATGGCCATCCCGATCCGCGGGTGTTCGTCGTCTTCGTGCTCGGCGTGGTGCTCACGCGGTCCGCCGGCTGCGCGATGAACGATTTTGCGGACCGCAATTTCGACCGTCACGTCGCGCGCACGCGCAACCGCCCGCTGGTCACGGGCCAGATCGATCCAGCCGAAGCGCTGGCGCTGTGCGCGGGACTGGGGCTGATCGCGCTCGGGATCGCGATGACTCTGAACCGGCTCACGCAACTGCTGACGCTGATCGGCGCCGGGCTGGTCGTGACCTATCCGTTCATGAAGCGCTTCTTTCCGATTCCGCAGTTCTATCTCGGGATGGCGTTCACCTGGGGGGTCCCGATGGCGTTCGCAGCGCAGACGGGGTCGGTCGCGCAACGGCTTCCCTGGGTGCTGTTCCTCGCGGGCCTGCTGTGGACGATGGCGTACGACACGATGTACGCGATGACGGATCGCGAAGACGACCGCAAGCTCGGCATTCGCTCGAGCGCGCTCCTGTTCGGCGACGCGGATCGCTTCATCGTCGGCATCATGCAGCTCATGAGCCTGTTCGCGCTGTGGCTCGCCGGCCGCGAGCTGAAGCTCGGGCTGTGGTATGGCATCGGGCTCGCGGCTGCGGCGCTGTTCGCCTTGTACGAACAACTGCTGATTCGCGAGCGCAAGCCGGAGCAGTGCTTCCGCGCATTCCTCAACAACAACTACTTCGGCATGTCGGTGTTCATCGGCATCGCGCTCGAATATCTGTTCAGCCGCTGAATTCGGTCCGCGCGATCGCCCAGACTTCGATCTGCTCCGCTCCCGCTAGCCGCAGGACTTCTGCCAGCTCGCGCACTGTGCTGCCGGTCGTAACGACGTCGTCGAGGAGCGCGATGTGACGCGCGCGCAGCGGCGCGACAGCTGCGAACGCGCCAGTGACGTTGCGGCGTCGCGCTTTGCGATCGAGTCCCGCCTGCTCCGCTGTTTCGCACTGACGGATCGCGATGTCCGACCTGATTGCAACACCGGTGACGCGTCGAATCGACAACGCCAGTTCGCTCGCTTGGTTGTACCCGCGCCGTCGGTAGCGTCGTGGCGCGAGCGGCACCGGAACGATCGCTTCCGGTAACGGCGCGCCACGCGCGAACAAACAGCCTGCGAAGAGTTGCCCGAGCACGCGGCCGCATGCGAGCTCGTTGCGGAACTTCAGCCCTTGCACGAGATGATCGAGCGGATACGCATAACGAAACGGAACGAAGCTGCTGGCGAACGGCGGTGGATCGCGCAGACACCCGCCGCAAACGCGCGGCTCGTCGCTCGCACCTGGCAACGGCTCAGCGCACACCGTGCACGCTGGCTCGTTGCGCACGAGATCTGCGGCGCAGTCGCGGCACAGGTCCATCTCCTCCGAGCCCGCGCCGCCACAGAGGATGCAGCTCGTCGGCCACAGCACCCGCGCGAGCTGCCGCCGGCCTCTGTCAACCCATTTTCTGAAACGCGGTTGACAGAGATGATTGGCGCACGGCATACAGTCAGTGTGCCCCGCCGCGCCGCGGGCAGCGTACGAATAACGAGGCCGTTCATGACCCAAACGCAACGCTCGCAGACCAATCACCTGCTCGCGCGTCTCGGCGAAGTCCGCACCGACTGGTCGCTGGCGGAAGTGCGTGAGCTGTTCGCACTGCCGTTCGCCGATCTGCTGTTTCATGCGCAGCGCGTGCATCGCGCCAACTTCGACCCGAACGAAATCCAGGTCAGCACGCTGCTGTCGATCAAGACCGGCGCCTGTCCCGAGGACTGCGCCTACTGCTCGCAGAGCATCCGCTTCGAGACGGGTCTGAAGTCGGAACCGCTGCTCGATCTGGACGAAGTTCTCGCCCAGGCGCGCATCGCACGCGCGAACGGCGCGACGCGCTTCTGCATGGGCGCCGCGTATCGCAGCCCGAAGCCAAAGCAGCTGACGCAGATCGCCGCAATGATCAAAGCCGTGCGCGAGCTCGGCATGGAAACGTGCGCGACGCTCGGCATGCTCACGCCCGAGCAGGCGCGTGAGCTGAAGGATGCGGGGCTCGACTACTACAACCACAACCTCGACACCTCAGAGAGTCACTACAGCAAGGTGATCACGACGCGCACCTACCAGGATCGACTCGACACGCTGCAGGCAGTCCGGGACGCGGGCATCAACGTCTGCTGCGGCGGCATTCTCGGGCTCGGCGAAGACGAGACGGACCGCGTGAAGCTGCTGCACACGCTTGCAACGCTGCCGCAACATCCAGAGAGCGTGCCGATCAACCAGCTCGTGCAGGTTCCCGGTACGCCGCTGTACGGCGCGGAGAAGCCGAAGCCGCTCGATTTCGTGCGCGTCATCGGGGTGGCACGGCTGCTGATGCCGGCATCGTACGTCCGGCTTTCGGCCGGCCGCAGCGACATGAGCGACGAGACGCAGGCGCTGTGTTTCCTGGCCGGCGCGAACTCGATCTTCTACGGCGAGAAGCTGCTTACGACCGAAAATCCCACCGAGCACCACGATCGCGGGCTGTTCGCGCAGCTCGGCATCCGCGCGGAGCAGCACATGCGCGGTGTGGGCGGCCAGCGGATGAGGGTGGCCGATAGCGGATAACATCTGCGGGATGTCGGATGAATTCTTCCTCGACCCGCGCAGCGTGCGGCGCTCGTTCGACCGCGCGAGCCGAACGTATGACGCGGCCGCGGCCGTGCAGGGAGAAATCCGCGCGCGCCTGCTGGAACGGCTCGACATCGTGCGACTGCAGCCGACAGCCGTGCTGGATCTGGGCGCGGGGACCGGTCACGCGAGCCGCGAGCTGAAGCGTCGCTATCCCGGCGCGCAAGTCATTGCCCTGGACTCATCGCTGGCGATGCTGCACGCAAGCGCGAGCCAGCAGCGCTTCCTGCGCAAATTCTCGCCTGTCGGCGCCGACGCGCACCGACTGCCGTTGCGGAGCCAGTCTTTCGATCTCGTGCTGAGCAACCTGCTGCTCGAGTGGTGTCATGACCCGGACGTTGTGCTCGCGGAGGTCGCGCGCGTGCTGCGGCCGAAGGGCCTGTTCACGTTCACGACACTCGGGCCGGATACATTGAAGGAAGTCCGCGACCTCTGGCGCGGCGTCGACCCCTTCACGCACGTGCACCGCTTCATCGACATGCACGACTACGGCGACGCGCTGCTGCGCGCGGGATTCGCGGAACCGGTCATGGACGCGGAACGACTGACCGTCACCTATCGCGACCTGCCCGCGCTGCTCGGAGAAATTCGCGGCAGCGGTTCGCGCAACATCGCGCAGGGCCGGCCGCGCGGCCTCACTGGCCGTGCGCGTGGCGCCGTTGTGCGATCGCGCGGCGAGGCGCTGGGCAGGAACGGGCCGTTGGGCATCAGCGTTGAGGTCGTCCACGGCCATGCCTGGGCAGTTGGCGAGCGCAGCTCGCGGCGCGAAGGCGGCGGCGAGGTGCTGGTGCCGATCGAGCGGCTGCGCACGCGCCGAAAAGATTAAGGATATATATATGATTAGCGGCCCAAACTGCAGAAGGAGCCGCGCATGCTTCACTCAAGCTTGATCGAACTCGTGCCGCGCTGCTCGCTGACGCCCGCCACGGCGCGCATCTTCATCGCCGTGGTCGCGGCGACAACCTTGGCAGTCGCCACCAGCTTCGCGCTGCGGGGAATGTGGCCCGTGCTGCTGTTCGCCGGCCTGGAGATCGGGGTTCTCGCGTGGGCCGTGCGGGCCTCGATGCGCGCCGGCAGCAAGCGCGAAACGATCGCCGTCGACGAGCAATCGATCACGATCCGGCGCATTGACCCGGCCGGCGAAGATTTCTTGGTATTTCCTCGACATGGCTCGGCGGTTAAACTCCACGCCCCTTCGACGGCCCAGCACCCGAGCCGGCTCGTGCTCGAGTCGCGCGGCGCGGCCTGCGAAGTGGGAAGGTTTCTCACGGAAGACGAGCGCCGCACTCTCGCGGCTCGTCTCAAACAACTGGTGGGGAATACGAACGAACCGTCCGCGCTTTAACAACAACTAGAGCGTGGCGTGGCATTGCGGCCGTGTAGTTGGAGCACTCGCGTCAATGGTGAAGATCGTCAAATGCGCACTGGCCGCCGTCCTGGCCAGCTTGCCCGCGGCAGCATTCGCGGCCTGGGAGCTGAACATGCCGGTCGGCGTCACGGAGCTGAGCCGCCGCATCCACGCCCTGCACATGCTGATTCTGTGGGTGTGCGTCGTCATCGCGATCGCGGTGTTCGGCGTCATGATCTATTCGATCGTGAAGTTCCGGCGCTCGCAGGGCGCGGTGCCGGCGAACTTCGATCACTCGACCCGCGCCGAGATCGTCTGGACGGTCATTCCGATCGTGATCCTGGTTGCGATGGCGGTGCCGGCGGCGGCCACGCTGGTGCGCATCGAGGACACGCGCAACTCGGATCTCACCGTCCAGGTCACCGGCTACCAGTGGCGCTGGCATTACAAATATCTCGATCGCAACGTCGAATTCTTCTCATCGCTGGCCCGCGAGAGCGACGCCGCACGGCAGCTCGGCTCGGGTGTCGATCCGAAGACGGTGAAGAACTACCTGCTCGACGTCGATCATCCGCTGGTCGTCCCGGCCGGCAAGAAGGTGCGCATCCTGCTCACGGCCGGCGACGTCATCCACGCGTGGTGGGTACCGGCGTTCGGCATGAAGAAGGACGCGATTCCCGGCTTCGTCAATGAAATGTGGTTCCGCGCCGACCAGGTCGGCATCTATCGCGGGCAGTGCGCCGAGCTCTGCGGCCGCGATCACGGCTTCATGCCGGTAGTCGTCGACGTCCGCTCGCAGGAGGACTTCGACAGTTGGCTGAAGACGCAGCAAGACGCAATCAAGACGGCGAACGCGGCGGAGTAATGAGTTCATGACGACCACGAGCAGCATTGCACACCATCAGCCCGCCGATCCCGTCCGCGAGCATCACGAGGACGAGCTTCACGACGACCATGGCCCGGAGAAGGGCTGGCGCCGCTGGGTGTTCGCGACCAATCACAAAGACATCGGCACGATGTACCTGCTGTTCAGCCTGCTGATGTTCTTCATCGGCGGCACGATGGCGATGGTGATCCGCGCCGAGCTGTTCAAGACCGGGCTGCAGCTGGTCGATCCGATGTTCTTCAACTCGATGACCTCGATGCACGCGCTGATCATGATCTTCGGCGCGGTCATGCCGGCGTTCGTCGGTCTCGCGAACTGGATGATCCCGCTGCAGGTCGGCGCGCCTGACATGGCGCTGCCACGCATGAACAACTTCAGCTTCTGGATCCTGCCGTTCGCGTTCACGCTGCTGCTCGGCACGCTGTTCGTCCCCGGCGGTGCGCCGGCCGGCGGCTGGACGATGTATCCGCCGCTCGTGCTGCAGACGGGCAATGCGTTCCCGATGCTGATCTTCGCCGTGCACCTGATGGGCGCGTCGTCGATCATGGGCGCGATCAACGTGATCGTGACGATCATGAACATGCGCGCGCCCGGCATGTCGCTGCTGAAGATGCCGATGTTCGTGTGGAGCTGGCTGATCACGGCGTACCTGCTGATCGCGGTGATGCCGGTGCTCGCGGGCGCGGTGACGATGCTGCTCACCGACCACTACTTCAAGACGACGTTCTTCGAAGCGGCGGGCGGCGGCGACCCGGTGATGTTCCAGCACATCTTCTGGTTCTTCGGGCATCCCGAGGTCTACATCATGATCCTGCCGTCGTTCGGGATCGTGTCGGAGATCATCCCGACGTTCTCGCGCAAGAAGCTGTTCGGCTACGACTCGATGGTGTACGCGATCGCGTCGATCGCGTTCCTGTCGTTCATCGTGTGGGCGCACCACATGTTCACGGTGGGCATGCCGCTCGCGGGCCAGTTGTTCTTCATGCTGGCGACGATGCTGATCGCGGTGCCGACCGGCGTGAAGGTGTTCAACTGGACGGCGACGATGTTCAAGGGCTCGCTGTCGTTCGAGCCGCCGATGCTGTTCGCGCTGTCGTTCCTGTTCCTGTTCACGATCGGCGGCTTCTCGGGCCTGATGCTCGCGATCGTGCCCGCGGACTTCCAGTATCACGACACCTACTTCGTCGTGGCGCACTTCCACTACGTGCTGGTGCCGGGCGCGGTGTTCGGCATCATGGCGGGCGTGTACTACTGGCTGCCGAAATGGACCGGCCACATGTACGACATGAAGCTCGCGAAGTGGCACTTCTGGCTGTCGACGATCTTCGTCAACGTGCTGTTCTTCCCGCAGCACTTCCTCGGCCTCGCCGGCATGCCGCGGCGTATTCCGGACTACAACACGCAGTTCGCCGACTGGAACATGGTTTCTTCGATCGGCGCGTTCGGCTTCGGCCTGTCGCAGCTGCTGTTCGCGTACCTCATCTTCAGCTCGATCCGCGGTCGCGCGAACGCGAGCGACAAGGTGTGGGACGACGCCACGCCGCACGGCCTGGAATGGACGCTGAGCTCGCCGCCGCCGTATCACAGCTTCGAAACCGCACCCGAGCTGAAGTAACTCATGGCCGCCGCAACTTCCGGACACGACGATCGCAAACGCAACGTGCGCCGCACGGCGCTGTGGCTCGGATTGGTTGCGGTCGCGTTCTACCTGGGCTTCATCGCGATGGGTGTGCTGCGCAGCGTGCATTGATGAAGAACGAGCAGCAAAAAGCGAATCGCAAGCTGACGTGGCAGCTGTGGCTGTTCGCGGCGGGCTTTCTTGCATTCGGCTTCGCGCTGGTGCCGCTGTACAACGTGCTCTGCGACGTCACCGGTTACGGCGATCGCACCAAGCTGCGGCAGGCATCGAAGGTCGTCGAAGCGCCGGATGAGTCGCGCACGCTCACCATCGAGATGGTCTCGAGCGTGCCGACGTTCGGCAGCTGGGAGTTTCGTCCGGAGCGTGCGCAGATCGAAGTGCATCCCGGCAAGCTCACTACAGCGACGTTCTACGCGCGCAATCTGCGCGCGCAGCCAGTGACGGCGCAGGCCGTGCCGAGCATCGCGCCGCTGCAGGCGACGCAGTATTTCCACAAGACCGAATGCTTCTGCTTCACGCCGCAGCAGTTCGGCGCGCAGCAGGCGCGCGAGCTGACGGTGCGCTTCATAGTCGACCCGAAGCTGCCGACTGACATCGACCGGCTGACGCTCGGCTACGCGATGTACGACGTGCCCGATCAGAAGCAGATCGTTTCGAGAACAGGAAACTAACGAATCATGGCCCAAGCACACGCACCGACCAGCACTGCTTCCGAGAAGTACTACGTCCCGCACGGCAGCCCGTGGCCGATCGTCGGCTCGATCGCGCTGTTCACGACGGTCGGCGGCGGTGCGTTGTGGCTCAACCACGTGCACGCCGGTCCGTGGGTGATGACGCTCGGTCTCGCGCTGCTCGCGTTCATGTTCATCGGCTGGTTCGGCACCGTGATTCGCGAGAGCGAAGGCCGGCTCTACAACGAAGCGGTCGATCGCTCGTTCCGCATGGGCATGATGTGGTTCATCTTCTCCGAGGTGATGTTCTTCGC
>DATJIP010000260.1:0-13283 GCA_035493235.1 Steroidobacteraceae bacterium | reverse complement strand
ATTCCTCTCATCGGCTCGCAGATCCGTCAGCACGCCATCGTTGAACACCGGCCGTGCCTCGACCGTCTCGAAGTTGAGTGCGCCGCGCGCGTAGCGAAGGCGTCGCAACGTCTGCGCAACCTGATCCTGCTGACGAAGCTGTTGATCGAGTCCGGCGACCGCCGCGACTTGCGGTGGCGGTGGCGCGTGACCGTCCAGCCATGCAGCGACGCCGTCATAAGTGAGCTTGGCGCGGTTCAGCACGAGTGCGCGATACACGCCGAAGGCAGTGATTTCGCCCGCAGTATCTATAGCCATGTCGACGACGACCGCGAGCCGTTCTTGTCCCTCGTGCAGAGAAGTCAGGTCGGTCGAGAGTCGCTCGGGCAGCATCGAGAAGACTTTGGCCGCCGTGTAGACGGAGGTCGTGTTGCTGCTGGCGTGATCGTCGATGGGCGAGCCGCGTGCCACGAGTGCGTCGACATCAGCGATTGCAACCAGGATCTTGACGATGTCGGCCGACAGCGGCTCCGCGACAGTCAGCTGATCCAGATCGCGCGTGTCGTCATTGTCGATCGAGCACCAGAGCAGGGCGCGCAAGTCATGGATCGCGGGGCGTGCCTTCGCGTTCGGCTGAGAGATCGAGTCTGCTTGTCGCTGGGCTTCAGGCGAGAAGTCGGGCAGCAGATCGTGCTGGATCATGGCCTGGCGGGCGATGGCGTCGAGGTTGTCCATTCGCGAGTGAACGCTTGGGTTAGTGTCCGGTTCCGGAATTACGACTCGACCGCTACACCCACGGCAATGAGCAGTAGAGCGAATACGAGGTTAAGTCCGACTGCGACACCGCTGAGTTTGAAGGCGCCGGGCCAATCGACGGGCTTTCCGTCTGGATGCACGGCGCGGTCGTGGAAGCACCATGCGCCTATCGCGATTGTGAATGACACGCCAAATACAAGACCCAACCACTCTGGCGGCGAGAGTCGCGCAACGTGCAGAAGGCCACGGAGCAGGCCTCCGATGAACACAATCGTTGTGGCAGTCAGCAATGCCAGTGGCCAAGTGACTCCGCCGTAGCGAAGGATCCTGGCAGCGATCTTCCAGAACACTGAAGACACGCCGATGACGAGCGCGAACGACAGAAGGATGTATATCACCAACATGGTGAACACCTCATCGTTTGCTTCGTGGGGGAGCAAATGGCCATTCCGCAGGATACTTTCTGTCCGGATCGAAGCTGAACTCCGGCCGCGGCTGTCTTATGCGCGGGGGGATCGTCGTCTGCTTGAGTGCGGGCGCACCGGCCTGCCAATCCGCGGCCATCTGTCCCATGACAGAACCCAAGCGCTCGGCCGCTCCACCGAACTCCGGCCAAAGATCGATGTATGGCTTCCCAAGAGCCATCGCATAAACCGCTCCCGCAGGCACGCCACTCCACCACCAGGAGCAGACCGGATGATGCTCGGTAGTTGTCGCGATCCAATAGCGCCCTCGAGCACGTGTGTAGTGTTGCAGGTGACGTATATCCGCATAGAAAGGTTGTACGAATCGAACCAGCTCTCGCCAGGCGCGCGTCACAGCGACGCGCCAGCCGGGCTGCTGAAGAGCATCGAGATCGATTTCGATGGTGAAGTGGCCAGACCGATAGCCTCTCGGTGACGGACCAATCTTCTCCGGATGTGAGAGGTGAACGTGAGCTACCGGGGGAGACGGGTAATACACAGCCATTTCGCGCCAGTGCTGACGCATGAATTTCGTGAGAGCAGGCCGGCCATCTCGGTCGAGGCGAAACTGAGGCGGTTCGAATTCGCCGTACCGAGCCGGGACGGCCTCGGGAAGATAGCGCGACAAAAGGTCGAGCAGATCTGCAGCTGCTGCGTCACTCGTCATCG
This sequence comes from Steroidobacteraceae bacterium, assembly GCA_035493235.1. GTDB lineage: Bacteria > Pseudomonadota > Gammaproteobacteria > Steroidobacterales > Steroidobacteraceae > Steroidobacter. The sequence continues at coordinate 11,415 of DATJIP010000260.1, read as the reverse complement.
GCCCTGACTCGTACCAGAAACCCATTTTCAAGATCGTCGCCTCCTCACTCTTGCCCAGCGCTGAGAGGCGTCTGACCCGAGTTCCTAGTGTCAGCGAGTCTGCTTGCGGATCCTCGACTACTCCATGACAAGCGGTTGCGAGCTGTTTAGCAAGCCTACCGAGCTTCGCGCGTGCCGATGCGGGCGCGTCGGCGGGTTCGAGATTGAGTTCGATCAGATAGGCAATGCCGGGAAGCGCATTGGCGATCTCCTCGGGGATATCCTCGGCTGATACGTGCAAGGTCTGGCTCGCATTGACGAGCCAACCGCGGCCCTCGGCGACGGTTCGAGGCACATCCGGAGCGCCTGCCAGCTCGCCGGGCTTGGGTTCCAGAGTGGTCCAGATTCGGAGGTCGTAGCTCATCGGGCCTTCGCGAAATGCACGTGACCGCAATTGTTCTTGTGGCCCGCTGCGGGCCCAATGGTGTACCGATAGACGAGGTACGGTACGCCATGTCTGCCAAAGCGAGAATAATCAATCAGAACTGGTGGATCACCACCCTCATGATCAATGGGCATAAATACTGCCCACCCCTGACCAAGGACATCAAATGCGACGTACTGATCGTCGGCGGCGGCTTCAGCGGCATCAGCGCCGCGGCTGAATTTCTGCTCAAGGGTTTGAAGGTCGTACTGATCGAGAAGAACATCATCGGCGGCAGTTCTTCGGGGCGCAGCGCCGGCTTTCTCACGCCGGACAGCGAGCTCGAGCTGCATCAACTCGTGCGGCGCTATGGCGCGAAGGCGGCGGGGGAGATCTGGGATGCGCCTTTGCGTGGCATCGAACGCCTCGTCTCGACGATCAAGAAGCACGACATTCAGTGCGGACTGCTCAAGCAGGATTCATTGTTCCTGGGGCTGGGGTCGGGTGGCAAAGAGGCCGTGGCGTCGGAGATCGAATGTCGCGAGAGCGTCGGCTTCACCGATCAGCGCGCATACGACGAAACGCAACTCAAAACGATACTCGGCGCGCAGGGCTATGCGGCGGGTGTGCGGTATGGCGGCACATACGGCGTGAATCCGCTCGCCTGCTTGCAGGGTATCAAGGACCTGCTCGTCGACAACGGCATGCAGATTTTCGAGAGCACCGAGATGGAGCGGTTGGAAGGGCACACCGCATATACGCATGCCGGCAGCGTGACCGCGGACAACATCATCATCGCCGTGGATAAGCTGACCAACTCCATCAGCCCGTTCGCCGATGAAGCGTTCCATGCGCAAACATTCTTGAGCGTGACCGAGCCGCTCACCGACAAAGAGCTGCGCATTCTGTTTCCGTCGGGCGAGCAGATGCAGTGTTGGGATTCGAAACTGGTGTATTCGTATTTTCGGCTGACCGCCGACAATCGGTTGCTGCTGGGAGGAGGGACGCCGCTCACGACGTTCCTGACCGACGCTTACAACAACCCCGGGATCATCCGAAGAGTGATCAAGGATTTTCAGGATCACTTTCCGGAGCTGAAGACGCTGTCATTCATGCAGTTCTGGCCAGGGCAGATCGACATGACGAGAGATCTGCTGCCGGTGATTGCGCGACCGCCCGGCCAGGAACATTTACGGTTCATCCTGGGTTGCGTCGGGATTCCGTGGGCAACGTTCTGCGGCAGCTTCGCTGCGAGGAATGTCCTGGGCGACGCGAGCGAGGACTACAAGAAGTACTTCAACTATTTCTCGAATCAGCGCGCGTTCGCGTTGCCGAGCAGTTTAGGCAAGGTAATCGGCAAGCCGATGCTGTTCTCGCTGGCCAACACCTGGGCCAAGTTTTTTCAGAAGGACACGCTGCGCGATCATTCGGAGACTGAGAAGGAATTTTGAAAGCGCAATGACGCGGCCATAGCGGAGCCGCTAGTATATTGCCGCGCTCATGAACAGAAGAGTACTCACTCGAAGCAGTATCGCAGTGGCGATTCTCGGTCTCGCGTTCTTGACGGTGCCGCTGTTCGGCAGCCTTCGAATAGGCGTTAGTGCGGACGCGTCCCGGCCAAGGATCGACGTCTCGCACTTGCAGCCGGGACAGCCGGAACTTCGCGACCATCCTCTACCGTTGTCCGGTAACCCGCCTCGGGACTTTCGCTGGTCCTTGCTGCTGCTCAGGCACGCAGATGGAACAATCAGCGCATGGAACGTTCTTGCGAGAGACGGCAAGGTCGCCATGCCCGACATCCATTGGTGGCAACCCTTCTATACGTGCGAGAGGTTCGAGCTGACGGTTTCGTCTTCCGAAGGCACGTCAGCCTTCAAGTGCAACGATTCGGAAGTGCCTTCCGACTACTGGCGCGCAGAGTGGCAATGGAGCGAATCGGGCAAGGCTCTCGGCAGATCTGTCGATGACATGCAGGCAGCGGACGGCGTCGTCGAGGGAAACTACTTTGTCGTCGGCAAGCGCGGCTGATATGCCGCGACCGCGGAGTTTTCGGTCATCGAAAGAATTTCGCGCCTGGATGGCGAAGGAGCATGGCCGGGCTCCGGGTCTGCTCCTGAGAATTTACAAGAAAGAGTCTGGTGTTCCCTCGATCACGTATGCCGAGGCGCTCGATCAGGCGCTGTGTTTCGGTTGGATTGATGGGCAGAAGCTGCCGTTCGACGCGAGCTCCTGGGTGCAAAAATTTACCCCCAGAAGGGCAAAGAGCAGTTGGTCCAAGAAGAACGTCGCCCACGTGGGGCGGCTCATCCGCGAGGGCCAAATGACACCTGCTGGCCTTAATGAGGTGGAAGCGGCCAAAGCCGACGGGCGCTGGGCCGCCGCGTACGATTCTCCCGCTACGGCAACGGTGCCTCCCGAGTTCGTCAAGGCGCTCGCGCGTAACCCTAAGGCAAAGAAATTCTATGCGACGCTCAACAAGGCCAATCTGTATGCGATCGCCTACCGGCTGCAAACAGCAAAGCGCTCAGAGACGAAGATCAAGCGTATGAGGCTGATCATCGACATGCTCGCGCGCGGCGAGAAATTTCACTGAGCCCCACATCACTCAGCCTCGCGTCTCTCCCTTGACCATCACCCAGAATTCGAGGATGCCGTTCTTCGGCTCTCGTGAGGCTCTGACGCTAACTCCAAGGCGCCCGTCCACAGGCCATCTGTAGACGAGCGCGGTCCCGCTCACCACCGGCTTCTGATACTGACCGAACAGCAGCAGCAGTTCAGCGAGCAGTTGTTCGCGCCGCTCGTAAGGCACGCCGAAAGCAATCGCTGTGACGCGGTTGTCCTTTCCGAGGTGGTACTGCGTTCGCATCCCGGGCCGGGGAACCCCGTACAGCGGTGCGTCGTCCGCCACGGCATACCCCCGCTCTCCAGGCGCAGTGGAAAAGAACTGCTCTCCGCCTGGGCGGATACCGAGCAACTCATCGAGTGTCATTCCCCATGAAACGCCACCCACACCGGCGGCAAACTGATCCGCAATGGGGCCGGCGGATGCCGTCGTTGACAGCGCAAGCGCGATGCAACCGAGAGCAATGGCACGCATGGTAGCTCCATGTTTACCATTATTCGACGCGCTAACCCCAAGGATGGTTCAAGTGCACCACATACGTACTCTCCTGCGTCGTAACGAGTCGCACCATCGCCGCCGCATCCCCGAGCAAACACAAGAGGTGCTGCCATGAAGTTCGCAGCGAAGGCTATTCTGAGCGGGTTCCTCGTCGTCATTCCGATTTACCTGGCTGTGCTGCTGCTACTCAAGGGAATGAAGACGGTGGGAACACTGATGCGGCCGTTTGCGTCGCTGCTGCCTGACTGGCTTCCGGCGGGCGAGATATTGTCGCTGCTCCTCGTGCTCTTCATTTGCTTCCTGATCGGCGTTGCCATTCGCACGGCGGCTGGACGCAGTGTTCGTCAGCGCATCGAGAAATCGTTCTTCGAACGAATTCCCGGGTATGCGCTGTTTCGCAGCCTCACCCAGCAAATGGCTGCCGACAGTCGCGAAAAAGTCTGGAAGCCCGCGCTGGCTGAGATCGAAGACGCGCTCGTGCCTGCCTTCATCATCGAAGAGTTCAACGACGGGTACACCATCTTCGTGCCGTCGGTTCCCACTCCGCTTGCGGGTGCTGTTTACATCCTCGATCGCAAGCGAGTCCATCCGCTGGACGTGCCGTTCACGCAGGCGATCCAGGTAGTGTCGAGATGGGGATCGGGTGCTTCGGGCCTGCGTCTGGCGATGAACAGAGGGAGTAGCCCCGCCGAGATGTCCAGCGGCGCACCGCGCTAGTCCGCCGACCATTCGATCGGCTTCACCGTCGGAAGCACGACGAGCCACGCGACGAGCCCGATCAAACCAACGACAGCCGAAACGATCAGCGCCACCGAGTAATGTCCCGTCTGTTGCACGAGATAGCCAGTAACTACTGGAGCGACCATGCCTGACGCGTTCGCCACGGAGTTCTGCATCCCCATCCACCGTCCGCTGGCCTGAGGGCCGGCATAAGTCTGCGCCAATGCGCCCCACAGCGGGCTGTTCAATCCATCGAGCACGCCCGTCGCGAGCAGCGCGATCACTGCGCCCGTTGGCCCCACAACCGTGCAGAGGAAGAGACTCAGTGCGACGCCCGCGCTGCTCACTGAGAGCACGGTCTTGTACGCCACGTTCGTGCTGCCGCCCCTCGCGATCCACGTGTCGACGATCCAGGCGCTGAGCACCAGGCCGATGCCGTTCGCGATGAAAGTCGAGCCGGCCACGCTCGCCATCGCCGGCAGCGACATGCCGCGCTCCTGCACGAGGTAAAGCGGCATCCAGGTGAGGACGAAAGTGAACGCGTATGAGATGCAGAAGGAGCCGAGCATGCCTCCCCACAGCGCTCGCTGCCGGAGAACTGTCATCGTCGTCGGCCCTGCTTGCAGCACTTCGCGGGACGAGGTGGTCCTGCGACCCCACAGAGCAAACCACGGGATCAGCCAGAGGAACGATGCGCCTCCGAGTGTGATGAGCATCGGCCGCCAGCCGTAGCGCGCGAGCAGCAACCCGCCCAGGAACGCGCCGACGGTCAAGCCGACGACTGCACCCAGCACAACGCTTCCCATCGATCGCGCGCGATGCCTGGTTTCCACGTGCGTGGCGAGCAGTTTCGCTGCCGACGGGTACGCCACGGATTCGCCAGTGCCCATGAGCAAGCGAAACGCGAACAGCATCGCGAACCCAGTGGCCAGACCGGTGAGCAGGGTAGCGATCGACCAGACGAAGAAGCCGCTGACGAGAACGCGTTCGGCGCCGATGCGGTCGGCCAACCACCCCATGAAAGGTTGCATCGGCGCGTAAGCCCAGAAGAACGCCGCCAGCACCCAGCCCATCTGGCTGGCAGAGAGGGCGAAGTCTTTCTGAATCAGCGGGGCTGCGATGCCGATGCTGCCGCGGTCGACGTAGTTGATGAGGAGAGCGAAGGAGAGCAGCGCTACGAGCGCGATGGGAGTACGTTTTTCGGTTGTTATTGTCATCGCGGCCCGGCTTCTTATACACCTCCGGCTTCCGCTTTGAGAAGAAACGCCGCCGCCAGGCGCACGATCTCCTCCGGGCGCTCTCGATGCGGAACATGCCCACAAGCTTCGAGAAGAACCATTTCCGAGGGACCGCTCACCCGGCTGGCAATACGACGCGGAAACGCTTCCGAGCCGTATGGATCCTGATCGCCATGTAGCGCCAGTACAGGGCAACTGACACGGCCGAGCCAAGGATCGAGGCTCCAGCTCGAAAACTCAGTCGCGAGCCAGACACCGACCCACGCATCGAGCACCCATCGGGCTCGATCGCCATGCCACTTTGCGAGTCTGTTCAACTGCTCGGGATCCTCGAACGCGGTCTGCGCTGCGCGAATACCCGCCAAGGTTCGCGGCTCGACGAAGCACTGCGCCGACTCGGTGATGACTGCCTCGCAATATCCAGGAAAGGACGCGGCAATTCTGAGGGCCATGGATCCGCCGACGCTGTGACCGAACAGCGCGCAGCGCTCCAAGCCAAGGGCACGCCGCACGGCGGGAAACACTTGCTCGGCTTCCTCATCGATGAAGTGGATGGAGGGCCGATCCGAGCGTGCGGTGGACTGGCCGAAGCCGAGGCGATCATAGGCAATTACGCGCCGATTCGCTGCCGCGGCGAGGGACGCCGGAAAATCCCGCCACTGCGCGACACTTCCCAGCGAGTCATGCAAAAGCAGGAGCGGCGAGCCGCGGCTGGTCGCGCAATGCCACTGGCGGACAAAGATATCGCCGCCCGGCACTTCGACAAGCGAATCACTGGTCTGGATGCTCATCGATTCGAATGATCGCAGACTCTTCAGTGCCGCCCAATCAGTCCCTGCAGCGGCGCTCGAGCCGCGGTCCGTAGCTGGAGCAGAGCCAGCTTGCCGGAGGCCGCGATTGTCAGCGGATGCGTCGGACCCACGGTGCTTTTCAAGGTATCGACCACGACGCGCAAATCACGTTGCGCGTCTTGCGTGTGGCCCGTCGCAAGCAACGCGTCGGCCCGTACCGAGAGCGCGTCGGCATATCTGAAGGAGTTCTTGTCCGCATGCGCGCCGACGTTATCCAGCGCGACGCGGCTGTCTGCGAGCGCTTGCTCGAACTCGCCATGCTGAAGCTCGACTCGCGCCAGGTCGACCCTGTACAGCCCGCTCATGCGGCAGTCGCGTCCGAACACTGCGAGGGCCTGATTCACCGCCGTGCGAATGTGCGCGAGGGCCTCGGGCGTGCGCCCGACGCCGGCGAGCGCAAATCCATATAAGCGCTCTGCTTCGATGATGCGCGGATGACTGGAATCGTTGTGGTAATACTGCAGTGTCGTGCGATAGGCCTGTTCGCTGACGGCCAGTGCATAGGCGGGATCGCGACTGTGCTGCACGGCCAATGCCAGCATCATTAAAGCCGTGACGCTTTCCGGATGCTCGGGACCAAGAGTACGTAGCGCAGTGTCACGCTCTTCGCGCGCTGCTGCTTCGGCGGCTGCATAGTGGCCGTCCTCGAGCTCGACGTGCGCCTTGTTTTTCAATGCGGTGATCATGTCCTCCGGATATGCGCTCGCCCTTGCGCGCAGGCGTGGCAAGAGATCGTCGAGTTGCGAGCGCAGCAGCGCGGTGCGCCCGCGGAATCGATACGCCGGCAGCAACGCGACTCGCGCGTGTGTGGTCAGCGGATGCTCCAGTCCCAGCCGCTGCTGTGCCTCATCGACTGCCTGGTTCAACACCTGCTCTGCCGCTGCCGTGTTCTGCGAGTTCAGGAGTCCCGTGCCCAGGACGGTCAGCACTTCGACGCGTAGCGCCGGGCTCAAGTCCTTGCGCTGCTGGATGTGGTTGCTGGCGCGGACCAACAACTCTTCGACCGTATGCGGCTGGGACCGTGCTGCATAGGGATTCGTATCCTGTAGAACAGCGGCCAGCAGTTTGCGTGCATCTTCTGCGCGCTGAGTTTCGACATGGGCTGTGCGCGCCTCCCAGGACGCGATACCGGCACCAGTCACGCTTGTGAGCACAACGAGCGACGCCGCGATCACGGCGATTCGGTTGCGAGCGATGAACTTGCCCACGATGTAACGCCAGTGATCCGGGCGTGCCAGCACCGGTCGATGGCGCAGATATCGTTGGATGTCTTCGACGAAGGCGTGCACGGTCGCGTAGCGCTCGTGCGGTCCTTTCTTCAGTGCCTGCAGCACGATCAGGTCGAGATCGCCCCGCAGTGCTTTGCGACGATTGGCCGGCGCGACTTCGCTGGGCTTGCGCGGCTGCGCCTGCAGGATCGCGTCCTCCAATGCACCACGCGAGTCGCGCTTGAGCTCATAGGGACGAGTCGAGGTCAGCAACTCGTACAAGATGACACCGAGCGAGTAGACGTCCGCCGCGACCGTGAGCGGCTCGCCGAGGATCTGCTCGGGAGCGGCATAGTTCGGCGTGAGTGCCTGCCCGGAAAGCTCGGTCAGGTTGGCACCGGTCGGGGCCGACTCTTCCAGCAATTTCGCGATGCCGAAGTCGAGCAGTCGCACCTGACCGGCGGCCGTGACCAGAATGTTCGAAGGCTTGAGGTCGCGATGCACGATCAGTTTCGTGTGAGCGTGTGCGACCGCATCGGCAACCTGCAGGAACAGCTGCAATCGTTTGCGCAGTGACAGGCGGCGCGTTTCGCAGTAGACGTCGATGGGCTCGCCCGCGACGTACTCGAGTGCGAGAAAGGGCTGGCCGTCGTCGGCGATGCCGGCGTCGTACAACGTTGCGATGTTCGAGTGATTGAGTGCTGCGAGGATCTCGCGCTCGCGCGCCATTCGCTCGGCGAGAAGCGCACCGCCCCACGCTCGATGCGGCAACTTCAAGGCGACCGGTCGGTTCAGCAGACCATCGGTGCGCTCCGCGAGCCAGACCGCGCCCATGCCGCCGGTTCCGAGCTCTCGTATCAGTCGATAGCGCCCGACGACTTCCTGCTGCGCGCCGGTCCGCTGTGCGTTGCCGATCGCGGGGAACGCGTTGAGAAAGTTTTCTGGGGGCGCGCCGGCCGACAACAGGCTGCGCAACTTGTCCTTGAGCAGGGCAGGCGAGACGTCCAGTGTCTCCAGCCAGGACAGGCGTTGCTCCGGCGCCAGCTCCAGCGCTTCATCGAGCAGCCGGTTCAGCTGCGCGCCAACGGCGCGATCCACTCCAAGACTCACGCGATGATCCCCCTACGCGTCGACTGGGCAGCTAGTGCACGGTTTCACGCTACCTGTTGTCGCGTCGGGCCGGAACTGCCGAAAGGTCGTCTCGCGAGCACTAACTAAAGGCAGAGTCCGCATCCGATGCGGAGGCGCCGCGCGTAGTGGGACGATGAGGCAGCCGGCACTATTTCTGCTCCTGCTCGCATATCGCGTGGTCGCCGTCGCCGCCGGGGAGGCCGATCTGCCCTGCGAAAGGATCGACAACCCGACGGGACTCTCGACGTTGTGCGGGTTCGCGAAGCCGGAGGATCTGCAGTTCGTTCGCTCCAGGTCCGCGGTCATCGTTAGCGAGCAAGGTTGGAAGGCGCCCATCAGCGGCGGCTCGATCTCGATCGTCGACGTGGACACTCGAGCGGTGCGTCTCGGCAGGAAGCGCACGGTGTGGGCCGCAGGGTCCGCGACCATCTCTCGCAAGCTCGTCGGTGATCCAGAGTGCAAAGCGCCGCCGACGGAGTTCTCACCGCATGGCCTCTCGGTGCTCGAGCGGCGGTCAGGCATTCATCTCGCGATCGTCAATCACGGCGAGCGGGAGAGCGTCGAGCTGTTCGATGTGCTCGGCAAGGGCGATGACATTCGGCTTGCGTGGCGCGGTTGTGCGCTCCTGCCACCTGACACAGTTGCGAATGACGTCGCGATCCATTCCGACGGGCGACTGTTCATCTCGAACTATGCGCCGAGCACGCGTGACAAGCGCGCGCTGACGTCGCTGTTCGCAGCACTACGTGGAGAGATCACGGGTGATGTGATGGAGTGGTCGCCGAAAGGCGGATGGCGTCACTTGGCTGACACCGGCGGTGCGATGCCCAACGGCATCGTCATCGACGAGAAGCGCAATCGATTGTTCGTCGCGGAGCTCGGCAAGCAACGTGTCGTGGAGTTCGAGATCAAGAGCGATGGCAGTGTCACGCGACGTGGAGAATTCGCGTTTCGCGATATGGCTGATGATCTCAACTGGACGATGCGGGGCACGATTCTCGTCGGTGGCCAGGTGAGGAAGGCTCCCACGCAGTGGTCGGTAGCTGAGATCGATCCGAAGGCGGGGACTGTGAGATCGCTGTTCGAGGAGCGGAGCGAGATCCATTCCGTGACGACTGCAACCGACGTCGGTGATGGCATCGTATTCGGATCTACCGGTGACCAGCGAATTGCGATCGCTCGCTGGCCCCACTAATCAGCGTTCGGCTCTCTCGCCAGACGCAAACCCAGCGCGGGCAAAAGAATCACAGTCAACATCCCGGCCGCGACCAGCGGTGCGGTCTCGGCAGGTGTCATCAATCCGTGGGACATTGCGATCTCCGTCAAGGCTACGATCAGTGACAGAGTCGTTGCCGAGAACAGTCCTAGCGTGCAGGACAGCTTGGGCCCGAGAACACGCAAGTTCAGACCCACGAGCGGCAGACGCGAGACCAGAACGGCGACGAGGAACGCGCCGGCCAGCGCGATGCCACTCGTGCCGCTGAACAGCGCCGCGATATCCAGCTTCATGCCGCTGGTGATGAAGAACACTGGAACGAGGAGGCCATAGCCCACTGCATCCAGTTTGAGATGCAGCACATCCTTATCCGCGCTGTCGCGCGCCGCCGCGCCGATGATCATTCCGGCAGCCAACGCACCCAATGCCAAGTCGAGCCCGAAAGCATCGGCCAGCACGGCGAGACCGACGAGCAACACGACGACGATGCGGATCGGAAGCTGGCTGGACTGATGCAGCGTCCGGCTCAGCACGCGGATGACCGGCGGAGTGCGCCCCTGGACGGCCGCCCAGCCGATGATGACCATCAGCACGAGGAACAACGCAGTGAATGCTGTTTGTACCGGCGCGGTGTGTCGTCGCGAGAGCAGGACGGACATGACGATGATCGGAGCGAGCTCGCCGAGTGCGCCGGCAGCAAGGATGTGTTGTCCGAGAGGCTTGTCCAGCAGGCCATGGTCGCGAATGATCGGAACCAATACGCCGAGTGCCGTCGTGGCGATGGCGATCGCGACGACCTGCCATGCCTGGATGAGACCCAGAGCCTGCATCCCGAGTGCAGCCAGCAGTGCGATGCCGAAGCCGAGCAGCCAACCAACGAGGGCTGAGCGAAGCTGTTCCCGGATTGCGAGCAGATCGATCTCAGTGCCTGCAAGAAAGAAGAGGAAGCCCATGCCGAACTGCGCGAGGTAAGGCACGGCGTGAGTTGGCGTCGCCCAGCCGAGAGCGTGCGGGCCGATGATCACGCCCAGCAGCAACTCTAGGACGACGACCGACAAGCCGAACTTGGAAGTGAACTCGCCCACGAGCGGCGCGACAACTGCCGCGACCAGCACGATGAACATCGGAGGCAGGTGGAGTTCCACGCGCAGCAGTGTCGAGTGCGGAGGAGGGCGCGGACATAGGTAATGAGGGAAGTTATCTTTTCAAACCCTCCCCCGCTTCGCGGGGGAGCGGTCGGTCACGAACGGCAGCTTGCAGGTAGGTCACAATCGCATATAGTTGGAAAAAGCGAAGCATGCAGACGGATCACCCTTGCATCTTCTCCTTAATCCCTTGAAGCACGCGCATGCCTTTCACACTCCCCGGCTTCGACCAGGCTGCCTTTATCACCGCCACGCTATCCGAAGACCTCGGCATTTGCGTTCCCGGTGGCGGGCGCGACGTCACCTCAGAGAGCGTCATCCCGGCGGACGCGCGCTTTGCCGGGGTGATGGACAGCCGCGAGGCGATCACCGTCGCAGGGCT
>DATJIP010000259.1:0-8607 GCA_035493235.1 Steroidobacteraceae bacterium | reverse complement strand
GGCGGCATCCGCCGAGCGCACAACAGCGGAAGCCGTGCCCAACATCGACTCGCTCATCGCGCCGGGCATGATCGGAGTGAGGCGCAATGCTGCCCACGCGAAGAAATCGGAGCTGATCATTGCAGTGACGAAGGCACCGCCGTGAACCGCTGTGCCTTCGGGCAGGTAGTCGGCAGGAACGATCAGCACCAGCGCCCGGCACCGTTGCGGATGGCGGATTGCAAACTGTAGTGACGACCAGGCGCCGGCAGAGATGGCGACGATGACGACCTTGTCGATTCCCAAATGATCCAGTAGCTCGGCATATGCGTCGGCCTGCATCGCGACGCTAAGGTCAGTTGGCAGACTCGAACGCAGGTAGCCAAACCGTGACGGCGCGATCAGCCGATATTGGTATTCGGCCAGCGCACCAGTCATGTCGATGGCCTGATCGAAACCCCCGCCCGCGCCGTGAATCGCGAGGATCGGCTCGCCGGCTCCGCGCACGGAGTATTCCAGCGTACCGAGCGACGTTTGCAGGGTCTCGCTGTGACCGGCGAGGCGGGCGCGCGCCAACGAAAGATCCCGGGCAAAGACCGAGTAGACGCCGACTGCAGTAACGACGAAGACTGCGAGAATCAGAAGATAGATACTCCCGGATGGATGATTCACCTGGGCAGCGTAGCATTGCCGATCTCGCGAGCAGCAAGAAAGATGTTACCTATCGCACGCACATCCGCTACGCAGCTCGCTGCGAAACCCGGCCGGTCGGCTGCAGTGTTCTTTCTGCTGGTCTTTGCGCTTTCGGGTCCGTTCTGGTTGGTCGCCTCACTCGGACAGATTCAACTGCTCCCAGGCCTGCCCCTGAGTGCAGTCATGGTCCTCTGCCCTCTCGTTGCCTCGCTGATCCTCGTTGCGTTCGAACGCGGCTCCGCAGCTGTTACTGCACACCTCAAGCGGGCGCTCGACTTTCGACTGATCAAGAGCAAGGCCTGGTACGCACCGATCCTGCTCCTCATGCCAGCGACTGCAGCGTTGGCCTACCTCGCGATGCGAGTGCTCGATCTGCCGCTGCCTGCACCTGCTCTGTCCATCTCGATCGTTCCCGCCTTGTTCCTGCTGTTCTTCCTTGCTGCTATGGCAGAAGAGCTCGGCTGGTCTGGCTACGCTCTGGACCCACTACAGAATCGATGGGGCGCGCTGCTGGCGAGCCTGATCATCGGGCTCGTGTGGGCAGCATGGCACGTAGTTCCTCTACTGCAGGTTGGCCGCGCACCCGGTTGGATCGCATGGTGGTGTGCAGGCACCCTGGCTACACGCGTTCTGCACACCTGGCTCTACAACAACACTGGCAAGAGCGTGTTCGGCGCCGCGCTGTTCCATGCAATGACGAACGTGAGTTGGCAGATGTTTCCGAACCATGGGTCGCATTACGATCCGCGCATCACCGGCATCATCCTGGCGATCGTGGCCCTATGCGTTTCGATTGGATGGGGCCCGCGAACGCTCGCGCGTTCTACGAAGCCCTGACGGCAACCTCACTTCGATGCTCAGTCGTGGAAGACAGTGCGGGAGCGCGTCCTGCGCAGCACGACATCGACGGCTGCCCCGCTGCTTGAATGTTCGATACCGCACAGTGCGCCCGGCGGACCCTCTGCTTGAATACTGCGGCAGTGCGTTTTGCTGGCAAGGGAGCCCGATGGCGCAAACCATACTACTGGTCCAGGAGGATCGCGCGGGCGCCCAAGCAGTTTGCGAGGCGCTGATCCACTCCAGCGATGGGCCGTTTCAAGTCGAATGGGTCAAGAGCTGCGGTGAGGGTCTGCGACGATTGGACCGCCAGCGGCAGCACGGCGCGGACGCGATAGCGGCGGTACTGCTGGACCTTTTCCTGCCCGACAGCTGCGGCCTCGACACCTTCGAGCGGCTGTTTCACGCGGCACCGCAGATTCCGATGTTGGTTCTGAGCGCTCCGCAACATGAAGATCTCGCCAAGCTCGCTGTGCAGCGGGGCGCACAGGACTATCTGCTGAAGGACCGCCTCGATGATCACCTGCTGCCGAAGGCTCTGCGCAGCATGGTGGAGCGCGCAGCGAATGCCGAGGCACTATTCGAAGAAAAGGAGCGCGCCGAGGTGACGCTCAATTCCATCGGCGACGCAGTCATGAGCAGTGACGTCTCGGGCAAGGTGACCTATCTGAACGCCGTCGCCGAAAGCATGACGGGCTGGTCGCGTGAAGAGGCGGCCGGCCAACGGCTCGAGGACGTGTTCCGCATCGTAAATGCAGACACTCGTGCGCCGGCGGCGAATCCCATGACGCTGGCGATTCGGGAGAACAGAACCGTCTGCCTCACACCGAACTGCATTCTGATCCGGCGCGACGGAGTCGAGGCTGCCATCGAGGATTCCGCGGCGCCGATCCACGACCGCCGGGGTCGCGTGACCGGCGCCGTCATGGTGTTTCACGATGTGAGCACGACGCGGGCGTTGTCACTGCGAATGTCCTATCTCGCCCAGCACGACAGCCTCACGAACTTGCCCAACCGGGCGGTACTGAACGACCGGCTGGCCCAGGCGATAGCTCTGGCGCACCGGCACGCGCAGCAACTGGCAGTGCTGTTCCTCGACGTGGACCGTTTCAAGCAGATCAACGACTCACTGGGCCACGAGATAGGTGACCGCCTGCTGCGCGAGGCAGCGCAGCGTCTCCATAGTTGCGTACGCAACTCCGACACGGTGAGCCGGCACGGCGGTGATGAATTCGTGATCCTGCTCTCCGAGGTCACACACGCTGCCGATGCGGCCGTCTGTGCGGAAAAAGTACTCCTGGCGTTGAGCGCTCCCTACTGCATCGACCAGCACAAGCTGCACCTTACAGCGAGCATCGGCATCGCCGCCTATCCGAATGACGGCACGGATGCGGAGACCCTGATGAAGCATGCGGATCTTGCGATGTACCACGCCAAGGATGTCGGTCGAAACAACTATCAGTTTTTCGACCGCGCCATGACGGCTCGCGCGATCGAGCGGCATGCCCTCGAGTATGGACTGCGCCACGCCCTGGAGCGGCGGCAGTTTGAGTTGTACTACCAGCCGATAGTCAATCTTCAGACGCGCGCGATCGAGGGCGTAGAGGCGCTCGTGCGTTGGCGCCACCCGCATCATGGGCTGGTGCCTCCCGCGCAATTCGTGCCAATAGCAGAGGAGTCCGGCCTGATAGTGGCAATCGGCCGGTGGGTTCTGCGTGAGGCCTGCCGCCAGGCGCGCGCTTGGCAAGACGCACGCTTGCCCGCCGTGCGCGTCGCGGTCAACATCTCCACCATTGAACTGCGACACAAGGATTTTGTGACGGGTGTGCGGACAATCCTCGCCGAAACCGGCCTCGCACCCTGCTATCTCGAGCTCGAGCTCACCGAGACCGTCCTCATGCAGGACTCGACATCCACCGCAGCCGTTCTGCATTCCCTCAAGGAGCTGGGCATACAGCTTGCCCTGGATGACTTCGGCACCGGTTACTCGAGTCTGAGTCATCTCAAGCGCTTTCCGATCGATGCGTTGAAGATCGACCACTCCTTCGTGCGCGATCTCGCTACGAATGCTCAGGACGCCATCATCGTCGGTCTCGTCGTCAGCATGGGGAAGGCTCTCCACATGCGTGTGGTTGCGGAAGGCGTGGAAACTTCAGAACAGTTGGCAGCGCTGCAGAGACACGCCTGTCTCCTGGGGCAAGGGCACTGTTTCGGCAAGGCAATGGCTGCGAGCGAGTTCACCGGCCTTCTGCAACGCCATACAGCGCAAGTGCGCTCATCGGGTATCCGCACCAAAGCCGGTTCTGCTCATTCGGCCGTGCGGCTCCGACGAAGGAGGACGAGCAGCAGGCAGTCCGACGCTGAGCCTGAAGTATGAAGCTGCCGTCAGTGGCTGACCGTGCTGTCACTCCTCGGGCGCGCGGTCGCGAACCGGGCCCTGCATGCGCGACAGGTAGTCCGCAAGCCCGTCAATCTCATCTGCCTTCAGGTTCCTGAAGGATCGCGCCAGGTCCTCGTCGACGTTGAACCGATGACCTGCAGCGAGGTTGCGCATCTCCTTCACCAGATATCGATAGTGCTGATTGCGCAGAGAGGGCACGAAGCCATCATCATCGCCACGAGCATCTTCCTCATGGCAACTGCTGCAGAATTGCTGGTAACTCGCCTCGCCGAGCGACAAGTATTTTCCGTCGCCCGTGTGAGCGCCCTTAGGAGGCGGCAAATTGTTGAGGTACAGCGCCAGGTCAGCCCAGGACTGGGGTTGGCTCACAGCTTCGCGAGAGACCACCCGGTGCATTTGCGTCGCGATACGGTCATGCTCGCTAAACGCGGCGAGCTGCCTGATGACGTAAGCGCGGCGCTGCGAGGCGAGTGCAGGCACATCATGCTGTCCCGCGCCCTGCGCCTCACGCCCGTGACAACCCACACACTGCTCGCTGTAGAGTGCCGCCCCGTGCCGCGCGTCCGCCTTGAGGTCGAGTGCATCCATTGTCAACTCGACCACCCGATCGGCTGCGGCGCTTGCGACCGAACCGGTCGTGAGCATCACCGCGGTAAACGTCAGTGCCAGCAGTCTCTTCTTCATGGCATCGCACTGTGCCCGCGAGATGGCAGCCTACTGCGGGAGCCGGTTCACATCGTAGATGTGCGCCGACCCGACGCACCCGGACGGACACGACCTCTCATAGGGCACGCCGAGCAGCAGCCAATTGTTGGCCAACGCCATAGAAGCGGCTACCACGTGCCCCTGCGCGATTCCGTGCGGCAGCAGGCTCGTGCCATCGCGCGTGTATGCGACTTCGAGCCCGAATGGAAAGAAGCCGTCAGGTGCGTAGGGCCTGGCAGCACTGACCACGACACTCGGACCGAACATCGCGACGCGATAGCCGAAGTCTTGGTACCGAAGGAGCTCGGCAGGCCGTGGCCGCAGCTTGCGCGTCTGCACGTACCGACCGACGCCGGGCACAAAGACGTAAGCAGCGCCGCCGGCCGTGTGTCCATCGGCCGTAGCCGGGCCTGCAGGCGGTCCTTCGATGTCGATCTTCGGCGCGCCGACGATGATCATGTCATTGTCGATCGCGACTGCTGTTCCGAAACCGGCCGCCGGCTCGCTGGGCAAGAGCTTCTGACTCTGCTTCCACCGCCCGTCGGTGCCAGCGCCGCGCACGAATATGTATGCCGCACCAGATTGGTCGTAAGCGGGTAAGCCGGCGATCCGGCTGCGGGATCCGCGCGGCGAGCCGACGACGAACGCACGGTTGGTCATGCTGAGGTCGGCACCGAAGTTGTCGCCGGCCCGGCTATCGAACGGCTGCACGAAGCCGGCATAAAAGAATCCGTTGCCCGTGGGGTACTTATAGAATATGTGCACTCGGCTCGGACAGCACGGGGCCGCGAGTTCAGTGGCGAGCAGCGTGCCAATGAAATGTGGTAACTCAGGGCGTGCGGTGATTTCGGTCTCGCCGCGCTCGTAGCGCAGCGCGACCGGAAAGACGCTCCCCGGTGACAGGGACTGGGGTCGCAGGACGTTACGAAACGTCCAGATGCCGTCGCGGCGCGAGAAATAGTAAGCGGCCTTGTTGCCGCCGACCATGAGCACGCCGTCGCGCCAAGTGAGCACGCGTCCAAACTCTGTTTCTCCTGTGTCGTGAGCAACAGACTGCGGAAGCTTGATCGTGTCGACACGCTCCCATCCGCTCGGGGTCAGATTCAAGACCGCAACGTGTCCACCGTCAGCCGCTTTCGGGCTGCCAACAAAGGCGATTCCGTTGCGGATAGCGACCGCTTCGCCGAACTTGATGTCCCTTGATTCCGCCGGGAAGTCCTCGCTCTCTGGGCTCACCACAACGTGTGGTTGCTGCGACGGAGCGGTCGCTACCAGCTTGGTGACGAATGCATCGCTGACGCCCCCACCGAACGCCGGTTGCAGGGGAGCCAGCGTGGGAAAGGTGCTCGATTCTGTGAAGCCGGTAACGTACGCGATCCCCGCAGCATCTACGGAAATGGCATTGACGACATCGCCCGCTCTGCCGCCCAAATACGTGGAATAGACCAGGGCGGTACCGTCCGGACTGAGCTTCGCAACGAATGCGTCCCTGGGACCGCGGAGCGTCGCTTGTGACGCAGACACCGTTGGAAAATCTCGCGAGTAGGTAAATCCAGCAACATAGGCCGCTCCCGCCGCATCGACGGCGATGCTGTAGCCGCGATCCCATTCGAAGCCGCCCAGAAACGTTCCATACACCATCGCATTGCCAGCGGGTGCGAGCTTCACCACATAGGCATCCAGATCCGAACGCGACGCAGTGGTACCGCCGTGCTCCGGTTGCAGAGGATTCTTCGTGGGGAAATCTCCCGACGTGGTCTCCCCTATCACGTACGCAGCACCACTCGCGTCCAACGCGATGCCGAAGCCGTCTTCATAGTCTGTGCCACCGAGATAGGTGGAATAGATGAGCCGCTTGCCGTCGGGTGCGAGCTTCGTGACAAACGCATCCCAATCGCCGCCTCGCTTGACGCCTGAGAAAGGATTTACCGTGGGGAAGTCGCCAGACGTCGTGATCCCCACAACGTACGCCGCGCCGAGTGCATCCACGGCGATAGCGCGAGCTACATCGACTCCACTGCCGCCGAGATAGGTCGAATAGGCCAGGGCAGTACCGTCCGGCGTAAGTTTCGCCACGAACGCATGCGCCTCGCTGTCGACCATCCAATTAGGCTGAAAGGCACTTGCAGTAGTAGGGAAGTCAGTTGAGGACGTAGTACCCGAGATGTGTGCGGCGCCTGTGGGATCTATGGCAATGGCCGCGTACGCTTCGCTCTTGCTGCCTCCGAGATACGTCGAGTAGATGAGTCGGGAGCCGTCCGCACTGAGTTTTGCGACGAAAGCGTCTACGTCACCTTTGAACCTATCCTGCAAAGCGCGCACCACGGGGAAGTCGGACGACTGGGTGACGCCGGCAACGTATGCGGCGCCCGCGGCATCCACGGCGATAGTTTTTCCTGCTGGCTGAGCAATCTCCCCTTCGCTCGCGCTACCTCCGAGGTAAGTCGCATAGATCAGAGTCGTGCCGTCGGCTGACAGCTTCGCAACAAAGGCATCCGAGACGCCGCCTCCAGCGCGCTGAAGTGCATTGGCGGTTGGAAAGTCCGCAGATCCAGTCGTACCGGACACATAAATCGCGCCCTTGGCATCCACCGCAATCCCTTCCGCGCTATCCTCGCCGCTCCCGCCCAGGTAGGTGGAGTAGTTCAGCACGGGATCGATGATGAGCGGGCGTGTGCGGTCATAGCCGCCCACTCGAAATCCGATCTCGCGCGAACTCATCCGCACGTAACCGCCCTCAACATTGTCTCGGCGCGCGCCGTCGGTCTGGTAGATGACCGGCTTGTGAAAGCGCAGTGGTCCGCCGGCTGTTTTCAGCACCAGATCGCCGCGCGCATCGACGGTGGCATAGTCGGCGCCGGTGAAGGCGAGCTTGATAGCGCTCGGATCTGCACCCGGAGCCACGATGAAGTCGTATTCGAGCTGCAGTGGCTGACCGTAGTAGACCAAATCGATACCCGGATACACCGCCGTGTACTTGACTCTCTTGTAGGTGCGAACATTGGTTCGCCACTGCGCGGAGTCATTGCTGCGGAAGTAGTTCACCTTGCCAGGGAGCTCCTCAAATCCCTGCACTCGAGTATCACGAGCGCTATTGACGAGCTGCATCCGCATCACGCTGCGATACGATCGTGTCGCTTCGGGCGCAGACCCTTCAGACAGGTTGCGCTGCGGAGCCTGCAGGGTTGCGGCTCCTGGGCGCGACAATGCAAACACCGCCTCCGTGGGTGTCAGGAAAACTGTGTAGTTCTCGCCACGAGCCAGGAAATCGACTCGAGCATCGGTCTGTCCCTGATTGGCTTCAAACGTCAGGGGCAGGCTGTAGGAGTGCGGACGGATTGGGGAACGTTCAGATGCGATGGATGCAGTCGATGCCTTCGCCGAACATCCCAGCAGTGCGCTCAACCCAACGAAACACAATGCTGACGACGGGTGCCGCATGTGACGCTCCTTGGTTTCACCCGGCCGATATCGGATCGCATGAGCCGTGCATTGCTTTCCGCGAGCGTTGCGGGTACCTCAACGCTTCGACGCCGCGGGACGGCAATCGAATCCTGCCTCATGACGCATGGTTGGCAGACTGTCACGCCGTCTTCTGTTCGGTATCGCACGCTGGCACGCGTAACACCTGCCCGGAGCCGCCATCGACCCTACGTGCGATAGCGTACAGAAGGTCGCAACAAGCGTCGGGCGCCATCGTATTTGCGAATCGACAACTCACTTCACTCTTCGGCTACGACGCCAACGAGATCGCAGGTCAGCGCGTCGAAGTGCTGCTGCCCAAACGCTTCCGCGACCGGCATGCCAGGCATCGACGACTACCACCTGACCAATGCGGAGACAGGAGTCCAGGTGATCGCAGCCGTGCGCCGTCAGCTCGGGACCGATGTCGGAACCGTCCTCATCACGGGAGACACCTCATCCGCGGTGCGTGCGCTTCAACACGATGAGCGCTTGCGCATCACCAGCAAACCGATCGATGCAGACGAGTT
>DATJIP010000258.1:0-3837 GCA_035493235.1 Steroidobacteraceae bacterium | reverse complement strand
AACCAGCACCAGCCGTGCTGAATCGACGTAGCTCACGCCACCGAGCCAGACTTCTTGCACGAGCGTCGAAGTCAACGCGAGCGTCACGTAGCCGGCGATGGCTCCGAGGAGACCGACCAAGAGGCTCTTGCCGATGCCGCGATGGTGCACGAGCTGCATGACTCCTCCGGCTCAGGTTGCCAGCCGGGCTCCACGGCGAGGGTCGCTCGCTCCCAAGTTCCTGACCTCGGAATAGTCGGAGTCACGCAACGGCCTTCAGGAAGTCCGCCACCAATTCCAACATCTGCTCCGGGTTCTCCTTGTGAGGTACGTGTCCACGATTGGTCAGCAGGCGAGCTGTGACAGGTCCCGTGCTGACATTGCGAGCAGTAGCCAGGTGCTCAACCGACCCGAACTCATCGAGGTCACCGTGGATCGCGAGCAGAGCGGAGCGCAGTTGAGCCAACTCCTGGGTGACGCTCCATGACCGAAATTCCGGCGATAGCCAGGTATCCGTCCAGGCGCGCAGTACCCAGCGAGCCTTGTCGCCATGGTATCGGCTGAGTCGCGCAAACTGTTCCGCGTTCTCGTAGTCGATTCGAGCAGCGGCAATCGCCTGCAGCGTCTTGTCCTCGGCGAACAGCTGCGCGGACTCGGTCACGATCGCTGCACAGGCGTCGCCGAAAACTGCTCCACAGCAAACGGCCATGCCACCTCCCACACTGTGACCGAACGGAACAAATCGGTCGATACCGAAATGTCGAAGCAGGCAAGGGATGTAGATCTCCGCTTCCTCGCGCACGAAGCTGGGCCGCAAAGAGTCCGTCCTCGAGCTCGACCGCCCGAATCCAAGACGGTCGTAGGCGATCACGGTTCGCTGCGTGGCATCGCGCAAACGCGCGGGAAAGTCGCGCCACAGTTCGACACAGCCCAATGAGTCGTGAATCAGCAAGATCGGCGCTCGCATAGCGAGGCGCGGCGCGTCCCAGGCTCGCGCGTAGAGTTGTCCCGCTGGCGTGTCGATGAAGTGAACCTCAGACACCAGAGTCATCGCAGACCGAACCATCATTCGTGCATGTCCGCCTGATACGTCTCACGGAGCAGAATCACCGAGACCGTTGTAATCGCGCAGGCGATCGCGATGTAGATGGAGATCGCCAGCGAAGATCCGAACTTCGCCAGCAAGCTCGTTGCAAGCAACGGCGCCAGCGCGCCGCCGATAATCGCGCCAAGCTGATAGCCCAAGGAGGCGCCTGAATAGCGCACACGAGTGCTGAACATTTCCGCGAGAAAGGCCGCTTGTGGGCCGTACATCATCGCGACCAGGATCTGACCAACGCCGAGCGCGACTGAGATCCAGAGCAGCGATCCGGTGTCGATCAAGGGAAAGAGCCCAAAGCCCCACAGGCCCAGCAGTATTGCGCCGGCCATGAAGATGCCCCGTCGACCGTACCGATCCGAGAGCGCCCCAGAGATGAATATCGCGGGAACCATGACAACTGCACCGATCAGTACGCCCGCCAGCATGGTTTCGCGCGAAAGATTGAGACCGAGTGCCGGACTGGTCCCGTATGCAACTACGAAGGCGATCAGGATATAGAAGGTCACCTGCACGGCGAGAAAGGCTCCCGCAGCCAGCGCAATCTGCTTCGGATACATGCGCAGCGCATCCAGCACAGGCGATTTACTCTCCGTGGGCCTTGTCACTGCCTTGGTGGCGCGCACCTTCTCGAACGCGGGCGAGTCTTCCAGGCGCAACTGCACGTACATCGCCAGAGCGACCAGCAGCATGCTGGCGATGAACGGAATGCGCCAACCCCAAAGGAGAAAATCTTCCTGAGAGGTGTTGGCGCTGACCAACAAGAACGCGAGATTGGCAAGGATCACGCCGACTGGCGCACCGGCTTGGGCAAAGCTTCCGTACAAGCCGCGCTTGTTTGGCGGTGCGCATTCGGTGGCTAACAGAACAGCTCCGCCCCACTGCCCGCCGATGGCCAACCCTTGCACGAAACGCAAGAGGATGAGCAATGCGGGAGCTGCGGCTCCGATGATGGCGTACGAAGGCAGACACCCGATGAGTGTCGTGGCTACACCCATCATCACCAGAGCAGTGACCAAGGCAGTCTTGCGTCCGATACGATCGCCGAAATGACCGAAGAGTATCCCCCCGATCGGCCGAGCGATGAACCCGACGGCGAAGGTACTGAACGACGCCAGCAAGCTGACAAATGGCGGCAGTCCCTGGTCGAAGAAGACGGTCGGGAAAACCAGCGCTGCCGCAGTTCCGTACAGAAAGAAGTCGTACCACTCGATGCTCGTGCCCGCGAGCGCTGTGAATGCTACACGTATGCCTGAGATGCGCTGTTCTCGCGCACCGCTGGCCAGTACAGCCTGGTTAGTAGCCAAAGTATTCTCCCTTCATCATGCAGTCACCTCTTGCTTCAGGTTGAGGACCGCGGCCATCTGTTCGCGCAGGAGGAACTTCTGGATCTTTCCCGTGATCGTCATCGGGAACGCAACAACGAACATCACGTAGCGCGGCACTTTGTAATGCGCGATCTGGCCGCGACAAAAAGCGCGAATCTCTTCCTCGCTGGCGTGCAAACCGGGCCGCAGGATGATGCAGGCGCACAGTTCCTCGCCGTATTTCGCATCAGGTACACCGACGCATTGCACGTCGAGGATCTTCGGGTGCTGATAGAGAAACTCTTCGACCTCGCGTGGAGAGATGTTCTCGCCGCCGCGGATCACCATGTCCTTCGACCGGCCGACGATGTTGCAGTAACCCGCGCCGTCGATCGTGGCCAAGTCGCCGCTGTGCATCCAACCGGCTGCGTCGATCGCCTCACGCGTCTTCTCGTCGTCGCCCCAATAGCCGCGCATCACTGAATAGCCTCGGGTCAGCAACTCGCCTTTCGTGCCGCACGGCACGATGCGGCCCTCGGCGTCGACGATCTTGACCTCCAGATGCGGCTGAACACGGCCAACGGTCGAGACGCGGCGATCGATCGGGTCATCCATCGAGCTCTGGAACGAAATCGGCGCGGTCTCGGTCATGCCGTAGGCGATCGTCACCTGCCGCATGTGCATGCGCTCGACGACCTTCTTCATCACCTCCACCGGGCAGGGCGCGCCGGCCATGATGCCGGTGCGCAGGCTGGAGAGGTCGTAGCGTGCGAACTCCGGGTGATCGAGCTCGGCGATGAACATCGTCGGCACGCCGTGCAAGGCGGTGCAGCGCTCGGCCTCGATCGTTTCGAGCACCGACTTTGCATCGAAGGCCTCGCCCGGATAGACCATCGTCGCACCGTGGGTCATGCAGACCAGGTTACCGAGCACCATGCCGAAGATGTGGTACAGCGGCACGGGGATGCACAGGCGGTCGTTCCCGGTGAACTGCATCGCCTGCCCGACGAAGAAGCCATTGTTGAGGATGTTGTGATGGGTCAGCGTCGCGGCTTTGGGAGCGCCGGTCGTGCCCGAGGTGAACTGGATGTTGATCGGGTCGTCGAACTGCAGCGTCTCGCCCAATGCATCGAGGCCGGCCAGCTCGGCGGCGCTGGCATCGATGAGCAGCTCATCGAAATTCAGCATGCCGGGAGTGGTGTCACTGCCCAGGCGGATCACCAACTCGAGCGCCGGCAGTCTGGTCGCTGCGAGGCGTCCAGGCTCGCAGCCGCGAAGTTCCGGCGCGAGGTCCAGCAGGATGGCGAGGTAGTCGCTCGACTTGAAGCGCGGAGAGACGATCAGCGCTTTGCATTGCACCTTGTTCAACGCGTATTCCAACTCAACGCGGCGATACGCGGGGTTGAGGTTGACGAGGATCAGTCCGGCCTTCGCGGTAGCAATCTGGGTCAG
>DATJIP010000257.1:0-28177 GCA_035493235.1 Steroidobacteraceae bacterium | reverse complement strand
CCGACGACCGCCGCGCCTTCGAGTTCGAGGCCGAGCGCATGCATCGCATCGAGCTCGACTTCTCATTGAGCGAGCAACAGGCCCGCGACAAGGTGCGCGAGAAGATTCCGGATCTCAAAGCCGAGGAATTCACCGCCTGGGACGTCGACGGCCTGCTCGAGCATCGCGTCATCGACGGCAACAAGCGTTATTTCAATCGCGCGCCGTCGAATCTGTTCCGGCTGAGCCCCGAAGCTCGTGCGCGCCGCGCGGAACAGACGCCATTCAATGACGGGCCGCTGGAGAAAGCTCATCCGCATCATCGAGAGATTCGCGATGCAGTGCTTGCGAGCAATCGCACCAGCGTCGCGCCCCGCCACGTTCGAGTGACGCAAACACTGACAGTCGAGCCCGACGCAGTCCCTGCCGGCGAAACCGTTCGCGCATGGATCCCGTATCCGCGCGCGCTGCCCGGCCAGCAGGAAGACATTCGCTACATCGCGAGCGAGCCTGCGCAGCACACGATCGCACCCGAATCCACGCTGCAACGAACCGTGTACTTCGAGCGCGCAGCTGCTGCTGGCAAGCCGACGACGTTCTCCGTCACGTACGAGCTGACGACTTTCGGCCAGTACCACCCGATCGATCCCGCGAAGGTGACGCGCGTCGACTCATCGCGCGAGCTCGCTCCGTACCTCGGCGAGCGCCCGCCACACATCGTATTCACCGACGACCTCCGCAAATTTTCCCGCGCAGCCGTCGGCAACGAGACCAATCCCTATCGCATCGCGCAGAAGCTCTTCCTCGCAGTCGACCGCATTCCCTGGGCCGGCGCCCTCGAATACTCGACGCTGCCAAACATCAGCGACTACGCACTCCACGCGGGCCACGCCGACTGCGGCCAACAAACCTTGCTGTTGATGACGCTGCTCCGTCTCAACGGCATTCCGTCGCGCTGGCAATCCGGAATGATTTTCTCCGACGGCGACTACGACAACCTGCACGACTGGGGCTGGCTCTATCTCGCGCCCTACGGCTGGGTGCCGATGGACGTGACGTTCGGCAAGCTCGACGCCGGCGATCCGCAGCTCGACCTGTTCTATCTCGGCGGCCTCGATGCGTATCGCATCGCCTTCAACGACGACTACAGCCAGCCGTTCGCGCCGCCGAAGCAGCATTTCCGTTCCGAAACCGTCGACCTGCAACGCGGGGAGGTCGAATGGCGCGGCGGCAATCTCTATTTCGACGAGTGGGACTACACGTTCAAGGCAAGCGTCAGCACTCCACAAAACATCCGCACAAGTACTCGCTAACTGGCACTCGATAACTGGCCCGGGAGAACTCATGAACAACAGAATTCTTAAAAGCGCGATGTACATCGCGATGGGGATGTCGCTCGCTGCCGCGCTGCCCGCGAACATCGCGCACGCTGCGAGCGGCGACGGCTCACTCGTCGGCAAGCTGGTCGATGCCAGCAACAAGCCGCTGGCTGACGCGGAAGTCACCGTGGTCAATCCCGAGACGGGATTCACGCGCACGGTGAAAGCCGATGCGGACGGTAACTACCGGTTCCCCCACCTGCCGGTCGGCAAGTACCAGGTCAACGCGACCAAGAGCGGCGCCGTACTCGGCAAGCTCGCTGAAGTGACAGTCTCCCTCGGCTCAGCGACGACCGCCGACGTGACAGTCGGCGCGATCACGCTCGAAGAAATCCAGGTGCTCGGCACGCGCATCGTCAACATCGTCGACGTGAAATCGACCGAGTCGGCGACCAACATCACGCGCGAAGATCTCGAACGCCTGCCGGTCGAGCGCGACATCATGTCGGTCGCGCTGCTCGCGCCCGGCCTGGCCAAGGGCGACTCCGGACTGTGCTCCGGCGGCAACTGCGGCGTGTCGTTCAGCGGTTCTTCGATCGCGGAGAACACGGTCTACATCAACGGCCTGAACGTCACCGACTTTTACAACCGCGTCGGCTTCTCCGCCGCGCCGTATGCGTTCTACAAGGAATTCCAGGTCAAGACCGGCGGCTACTCGGTCGAGTTCGGCCGCACCACCGGCGGTGTGATCAACGCAGTCACGCGCTCCGGCACGAACGAATTCGAGTACGGCACCGAGATCGCATGGGAGCCGAGCTTCCTGCAATCGAGCAAGCGCGATCACTTCGACAGCTCGGGCAACCCGTACATCATCGGCAGCCACGACGAATACGACCGCACCAACGCGACGGTCTATGCGTCCGGCCCGATCGTGCAGGACAAGCTGTTCTTCTTCGCTTTGTACGAAGCACGTAACTACACGCCTGACTACACGAGCGACTCCGGCAACACGTTCTACGAAGCGAAGTCCGACGACGCGTTCTGGGGCGCGAAGGTGGACTGGCAGATCAATGACCGTCACCTGCTCGAGTTCCTCGCGTTCTCCGACAAGAACGAAGAGACGCGCGACAGCTTCGGCTTCGAATATCCGGCCGGCACGGTCGGCTCGTTCGAGAACACGCGCTTCACCAACAGCGGTGGCCTGAGCTGGTCGACGACCTACACCGGCTATCTCACTGACTCCCTGTCGATGAAGGTGTTGTACGGCGAGAACGACCGCGACTTCTCGCGCTTCAGCAACAACGACGTCGAGTGTTCCCGCGTGCGCGATCTGCGCCCTGGCGGTGCCGGCGACGTCGGCTGCACCTCCACTGCAAGCGTTACCGAACGCACCGACACGCGCGAAGCAGCGCGCGTCGATTTCGAGTGGGAGCTCGGCGAGCACCAGCTCCGCTTCGGCTTCGACCATGAGAGCAACACGTCGGCGCACGAGCAGTTCTATCCGGGTCCGGATCGGCTGCTGTACGAGGTCCGGCGCACCAACACCGGCGTGCTCGACAACGGCTTCGTAGTGGCGGCCGGCAGCGACTACGTGCGCACGCGCCAGAACGAGGTCAATGGCGAGTTCGAGACGATCAACGAGGCCTTCTACCTCGAAGACAACTGGTCGATCACGGATCGCGTCGTGCTGAATGCAGGCGTACGCCTCGAGGGCTTCGACAACAAGAACTCCGACGGCGACAGCTACATCAAGATCGACAACATGGTCGCGCCGCGGTTCGGGTTCTCCTGGGACGTCAAGGGCGATAACCGCAGCAAGCTGTTCGGTAACGCCGGCCGCTATTTCCTGCCGGTGGCGAACGTCATCAACATCAAGCAGGCCGGCGGCTTCCTCGACGAGCGCAACTTCTATCAGTTCCTGGGCTTCGAAAACTTCGACTACAACGGCACTACCCGGCAGCGGCCGATCCTCGGCGCGCAGCTCGGCCCCGCGGACGACTCGCAGGGCGACGGCAGCGTCGGCGACCTGCGCGGCGAAGTCGATCACGACATGGATCCGGTGTACCAGGACGAGCTGATCCTCGGCTTCCAGTCGATGATCGACGACAAGTGGTCATGGGGCGTGCGCGGCATCTACCGCCGGCTCCACAACGCCATCGACGACATGGAAATCACCTCCAACGGCATCCTGTGCGGTGGCGAGCCGACCGGCGTCGGCTTCGTCATGGGCAACCCGGGCGAGACGCTCACCGTGTTCTCGGACACCAACTGCGACGGCGAGAACGACGCGTTCGTGAACATCGACACGTCCAAGGCGGGCTGGGCGCTGTTCGACGAAGACGGCAACTACGTTGGCGAGCGCGGCTACTCCAAGCCGAAGCGCGACTACAAGGCGCTCGAGTTCATGGTCGACCGCGCCTGGGACGACCACTGGTCGATGAACGCGACGTACACGCTGTCGTTCAGCAAGGGCAACGCGGAAGGCCCGGTGAACTCGGACACCGACTTCGCGGATACCGGCCGCACCGAGGCGTTCGACGATCCGTGGGTCAACCTCGGCGGCTTCGGCTACCTGCCGAACGATCACCGTCACGCGATCAAGCTGCGCGGCGCGTACGCACTGAACGAGAGCTGGGAGATCGGCGCGACGCTCAGTGCACTGTCCGGCAGCCCGATCAGCGCGTTTGGCACCGGCAATCCGTTCGATGGCACCAGCTATCACAGCTTCTACATCCTCAACGAGACGACCGGCGAGTACGAGCTGCACGAGCGCGGGTCGGAAGGCCGGACGCCGTGGATCTTTGACGTCGGCGCGAACGTGACCTTCCGTCACAGCTTCGCGGTCACGGAGCTGAACGTGAAGCTGTCGGTCTACAACCTGTTCAACCAGCAGCGCATCACGGAAGTCGATCAGTCCCTCGACTCCGTGCCCAACGGCAATCCCGACTATCTCATCGGGACTGGCTACCAGGCGCCGCGCTACGCTGTGCTGACCTTGAAGCTGGACTTTTGATGGATGAAGGTACGCTCGATACTCATTGCGCTGTTTGCTGTCGGGATCGGCGCGTGCACGACACCGACGGCTGATAGGGAGTCCCTGCCGACGCAGTCGTCGATGGAGAAATCCATCGACGCTGCGTTCGACGATGTCTACACGCGCTATCGATTGCCGGGGCTCGCCCTCGGCGTCGTGCGCGACGGTAAAGTCATCTACTCACGCACGGCCGGCGAGACGATCGCCGGCTCAGGCCAGCGCATCGACAGCGGCACGCTGTTCAAGATCGCGTCCAACAGCAAGGCGATGACGACTGGCGTGCTCGCGCGCCTGGTCGATGCGGGCAAGCTGCACTGGGACGATCCAGTCACGCGCTATCTGCCACAGTTCCGGATGAGCGACCCGTGGGTGACGGGCCAGATGCAAGTCCGCGATCTGCTCCTGCACAGCACGGGATTGCCGGAAGGCGCGGGCGATTTGATGTTCTGGCCCGAGCCGAATCTGTTCACGCGGGCGGATGTCATGGCCGGCCTCGCGCACCTCAAGCTGACGCACAGCTTTCGCTCGCACTACGAGTACGACAACTTGCTGTACGTCGTGGCGGGTGAAGTCGCGGGAGCGGCTGCCGGTACGTCGTACGAAGCTCTCGTGCGGCACGAGCTGTTCGAACCGCTGCGCATGAGCCGGTGCCAGGTCGGCGAGTGGCAGCGGGACGTCGTCGGCAACGTTGCCCAACCTCACATGCGCGATGGCGATCGCAATGTCGTCATTCGCAAGGACGACGCGACGATTCCGGTCAGCGCTTCCGCCGCAGCCGGCGGGATCCGCTGCAGCCTCGACGACATGCTGAAGTGGGTGCGGATGTGGCTGGATCCGCAGTCGCAATGGCTCACTCCAGAGCAGCGGCAGGCCGTGTGGACGCCGCACGTACCGATCCCGCTCTCTGAGCGGCAGCGTCGCTGGGATGGCAGCCGATTCAATGCATACGGTTACGGGTGGCGAATCTCGGATGTCGACGGCGCCTTGCGCGTCGCGCACACCGGAACATTGGCCGGCATGTTCTCGGCGGTGACGCTGTTGCCCGAGAAGCGCAGCGGGTTCGTATTCATGATCAATGGCGAGGCCTCCGAGGCCCGCATCATTCTCAACGAAACACTGGTCAAGCTCTTCACGGCCCCGGGCGAGCGCCGGCGGGCGGCTGACTATGCGGAGGAGCTGGCGCGAGAGAGTCAGCAGCAACCGCAGGAGTCGAAGTCGCCGGCGCTCGCACGAACGAAGCCGGTGATGACCGGTCTTGCTAAGGAGCTGGGGATCTATCGGGACCCGTGGTTCGGCGAAGTCTCGATCTGTAAGCGCGACGGCGCGATCGGTTTCACCTCGGCGAAGTCGCCGCAACTCACGGGCGAGGTCATGCAAGCAGGCGAGCGGTTGCTCGTCGATTGGCGCGATGACAGCATCGATGCCGAGGCGTGGCTCGATTTCTCAGCACCTGGGACGTTGCGGCTCAGTAAAGTCGATCCGGAAGCCGATTTCAGCTATGACTACGAAGACCTGCTGTTCACTCGCGTGGGCGATTGTTCGATGAAGCCGCAAGTCGATGCGTTGATGAAGGACTATACCGGCGACGTGCCGGGCGCTTCCGTGCTCGTGCTTCGCGATGGCCAGCCCGTCGTGCGCGCGGGCTATGGTCTGTCGGACATGGAAGCGCACACGCCGGCGACGGCGACGACGAACTACCGCCTCGCATCCGTGACGAAGCAGTTCACCGCCGCCTCGATTCTGCTGCTCGCCGAAGATGGCCGGCTGAAGCTGGACGATCATGTGCGCAAATGGCTGCCGTCACTGCCGAAGGTGGCCGAGCCGATCACGATTCGTCACTTGCTCACGCATACGTCCGGCCTCATCGACTACGAGGACGTGATTCCCGAAACCTTCAAACCGCAGCTGCACGACGCCGACGTCCTGCGGCTGCTGGAATCGCAGGATCGAACCTACTTCAAGCCGGGCAGCGACTACCGCTACAGCAACAGCGGCTATGCGCTGCTGGCGCTGATCGTCGAGCGAGCCTCGGGCCGGACCTTCGCGACTTTCCTGCGCGAGCGCATCTTCCAGCCGCTCGGGATGAGCAACACGGTGGCGTACGAGCAAGGCATCTCGACCGTGTCCGATCGTGCTTTCGGCTACACGCAAGAGCAGGGGAGCTGGAGCCGGACCGATCAGAGCCAGACAAGCGCCGTACTCGGCGACGGCGGCATCTATTCGTCGATCGACGACCTGGCGAAGTGGGATGCCGCGTTGTACGACGGGCGCCTGCTGCGCCCGAGCTCGCTGCAAGCGGCGTTCACGCCGGCGACGCGCACAGATACCCCGGAAGTGGAATACGGCTTCGGCTGGCGTATCACGGGCGAGACGCTGTGGCACTCCGGCGAGACGGTTGGCTTCCGCAACGTGATCGTGCGCTACCCAAAGCGCCACCTGACGGTGGTCGTCCTGACGAATCGAAACGAGCCAGAGCCGTACCGCCTGGCTCTGAAAATTGCCAGCACGGTCCAGTAGGTCGCTGTAGGTCGGGCTTTAGCCCGACTCCGACATCACTTCTTCTCGATAAACCTGATCGCCCGCGACGCGTCAAAGCCCAACGCGCGGGCGATGTGCAGGAACTCGATGACGTCGATGCGGCGTTCGCCGCCTTCGTACTTCGCGACGAAACTCTGGTGTTTGCCCAGTTTGTCTGCCAGCTGCTGCTGGGTGAACCCAGCGCGGTCGCGAGCATTGACCAGGTACTGGGTCAGGCGCACATGTTCAGCCGAGCGCAAGGACTTCAAGGTGGCGGGCTCCGTGTCCGGGCCCGTATCTGTAATCCCGCTTTGCAATTATCCCAATTCAGGATACGCTGCCGGCGTCAGAAGTTGCTAGCATACGCACTCATGATCACGGACGAAGAGTCGGATACGACCAAGGTCGTAGAGCACCCGCCGATCAAACCGCCGGTGGAGTATTCCGCCTGGATGCAGCTGCGACCGCGCATCGCGCGCGAGCTGCTCGAGATCGCCACTGCCGGCTCGCTGCCGACCGGCGCAGCACTCAAACGCGTCTGCCATCACTTGTTCGGCGTCGATTGCACGCCGCAGGACGAGACCCGCTTCCTGATCTTCGCCGCGCCGGTCGCACGCAAGATCGCCATCGGCATGGCGAACCGCGGCGACCGCATCGGCGACAGCGAGGTCAAGGTCCAGGACCTGGTCGAGTGGCTCGGCTGGCTGGATCGCTTCGACCCGATGTGCGCGGCCATGATCGACCTGCACTACTTCGCCGGCCTCACTACCAAGCAGACCGCCGCCGCGCTGCGCCTATCGCCCGAGGTCGTGGTCCGCGACTTGCGATTCGCGAAGGCCTGGCTGCAGACCAAACTGATCTAGACGGGGCGTGGGGTTCGAAGCAGAACCGGGAGGGGTAAGAGCCCCACGCCTCGTGCCAACCGAGCGCTCCCGTGCTCTAATCGCCGTCCGCTGCAAGCCGGACTGCGATCGATGAACACGCCTGCCAAGCCCAAAACAGCCATTTCCCCGACCCGCGAGGAGAACTACGCCGAGTGGTATCAGCAGGTCGTGCGCGGCGCCGACATGGCCGAGAACTCGCCGGTGCGCGGCTGCATGGTCATCAAGCCGTGGGGTTTCGCGCTGTGGGAGAACATGCAGCGGGCGCTCGACGACATGTTCAAGGCCACCGGCCATCAGAACGCCTACTTCCCGCTGTTCATTCCGCTGTCCTTCATGCAGAAGGAAGCGGCCCACGTCGAAGGCTTCGCCAAGGAATGTGCGGTCGTCACGCACCATCGGCTGGAGGCGGGTCCGGACGGCAAGCTGCGTCCTGCGGGTGAGCTCGAAGAGCCGCTGATCGTGCGGCCGACGTCGGAGACGATCATCGGCGACGCCTTCGCGCGCTGGGTGCAGAGCTATCGCGACCTGCCGCTGCTGCTCAATCAGTGGTGCAACATCGTTCGGTGGGAGATGCGCACCCGCATGTTCCTGCGCACGACCGAGTTCCTCTGGCAGGAGGGTCATACCGCGCACGCGACCTCGGAAGAGGCCGTGGAAGAGACGATGCGCATGCTCGGCGTGTACGCGGACTTCGTCGAGAACTGGCTCGCTGTGCCGGTAATCAAGGGCGAGAAGACTGCGGGTGAGCGCTTCCCTGGCGCGGTCCAGACGTTCTCGATCGAAGCGATGATGCAGGATCGCAAGGCACTGCAGGCGGGGACGAGCCACTTCCTCGGTCAGAACTTCGCGAAGGCAAGCGAGATCAAGTTCCTCGATCAGAACGGCGCGCAGCAGCACGCGTGGACGACGAGCTGGGGCAGCTCGACCCGTCTCATCGGCGCGATGCTCATGACGCATTCGGATGACGATGGTTTCGTCGCGCCGCCGAAAGTTGCGCCGTTGCAGGTCGCGATCATTCCGATCTGGCGTTCGGACGAAGACAAGGCGCGCGTCCTCGAGTACTGCCGCAAGGTTGCTGCCGAACTGCGTGCGCAGCGATATGTCGATCGACCGATCAGCGTCATCGTCGACGAGCGCGACGAGCGCGGCGGCGACAAGGTGTGGCACTGGATCAAGAAGGGCGTGCCCGTGCGCCTGGAAATCGGGCCGCGGGACATGGAGAAGGACGCGCTGTTCGTCGGCCGCCGCGATCGCGCGCCGAAGGACAAGCAGAGCATTCCGCGCGCTGAGTTCGTCGCGTCGATCGCGACCACGCTGCAATCGATCCACGACACTCTCTTCTCGCGTGCCAAAGAGCTGCGCGAGCAGCACACGCGTCGTATCGACTCCAAGGACGAGTTCTACGCATGGTTCACGGCGCCGAAGGTGCCGGAGAACGCGCCGACGCCGATTCACGGCGGCTTCGCGCTGACGCACTTCAGCGGTGACGTGAAAGTCGAGGAGCGCATCAAGAACGACCTCGGCGTTACCGTGCGCTGCATTCCGCTGGAGAAGAGCGAGCCGGGGACCTGCCCGTTCACCGGTCAGCCCAGTCCGCAACGAGTCGTGTGGGCGAAAGCCTATTGATCGACCCCGCGGCTCGCGCGGCGCAGACTCGCGCCTGGCTGCAGCTGCATTTCTGCGTCGTGCTGTGGGGCTTCACAGCGATCTTCGGTCGACTCATTTCTCTGCCCGCGCTGCCGTTGGTGTGGTGGCGCATGGCGCTCGTCGGCATCGCGCTGATCGCGGTCGCGAAGTTCTGGCGAGGCGTGCGTGCCTTGTCGTTGCGACAGCTCGCGATTTACGCCGGCATCGGCGTGCTGGTCGCGCTGCACTGGCTGACGTTCTACGAGTCGATCAAGCTTTCGAACGCTTCGGTCGGCGCGACGTGCATGGCCCTGATGTCGGTGTTGATGGCGTTCATCGAGCCGGTCGTCGTGCGTCGGAAGTTCGATCCGCGGGAGTTGCTGTTCGGCCTTGCGGTGATTCCCGGCGTGTTGCTCGTCATTGGCGGAACGCCCGTCGCGATGCGGCTCGGCATCGCCGTTGGCGTGCTTTCGGTCTTGATCCTTTGCGTCTTCGGCGCGCTCAACAAGCGTTACATCGAGAATGCGGAAGCGCTGACTGTCACCGGCATCGAGATGGGCGCCGGCGCGCTGTTCCTGACCTGCGTTGGACTGCTGTTCCCGGCCGGCGCGGTGCTGTTCACGATGCCGTCGGTTCGCGATGGCTTGCTGCTACTTGCACTCGCGATGGGATGCACGCTGCTGCCGTTCACGCTCGGCCTCGTCGCGATGAGACACCTCAGCGCATTCTCGACAGCGCTCGCGCTGAATCTCGAACCCGTGTACGCGATCGTGCTCGCGATCCTGTTGCTCGATGAGCAACGCGAGCTCGCGTGGCCGTTCTACGTCGGCGTCGCGATCATCCTGGGCGTCGTGATTCTCCACGCGCGGATGATGCAAGCACCTGCTTCGCCAGATACAGCGCCAGCGGCGCGAGGGTGAGAGAGGTTACGACGCCAGGCGTGTAGCCACCCTGGATCACAGACCACACCGGGTGCGTGATCCCGTTGATCGTTTCGACGACGATCCAACCCCAAAGGATTGCTGTTGCCACTGGCCACTGACGACGAACCGGCCAGAAGTAGCAGCAGACGCCGAATACGACGATGCACACGTTGAGGAACACGAATCCGCGCTGGGGATCGTCGGACACCAGCCCCGCGACGAAGCGCGCCGGCGGGAAGGATTCCCACAGCCGCCAGATCGATTCCTCGGTAGAGTGAGCGGCCTGCGCGAGCACGAGCGCGCCGAATGCAGTCGTCACGCGGGAGTTTTCGGGAGAGCTCATATGATCCAAGGATCCTGTCTCTGCGGCGCGAATCACTGGACGTTCGAAGGCGTGCCCGAAGGCGCGACGGCCTGCAACTGCACGGCCTGCCGCCGCTACGGCGTGCTATGGGGTTACGACTATGAAGGCCAGGCAATCAAAGTGTCTGGGCCCACGCAAGCATTCATTCGCGGCAAGGCACTCAGTTTCAATTTCTGTCCCACCTGCGGCAACGTCGTGTTCTGGCGCGGGCTGCGGCTCGACGAGGAGGGCCGCCGTCGCATCGCCGTCAATCTTCGGCTCGCCGAACCCGACCTCGTCGCGAAGATTCCGATCGATCACTTTGACGGCCTGAACACCTTCGAAGACCTGCCGCGCGACGGCCGTTGCGTCGCTGACTATTGGTTCTAGTCAGCGCTGTGCGGCGTAGATCTTCACCAGCTCGTAAAGGAAATCTCGCCCGTCGTACAGCGACTGCACACGCACGCGCTCGTTGAGGCCGTGGATGCCGCCGAGGTCGGGATCGAGGAACAGACCGTTGACGCCATAAGTCGGAATACCGGCCGGGCTTAAGAACTGCCCGTCTGTCGCGCCAGGTTGCAGCAGCGGGATCACCGGGACGCCCGGATAAATCTTCGCCGACACTTTCTCGATCGGCCCCATGATCTCCTTCGTCAGCGGCGGCACGACGGACGCTGGGCCACGCGTCTCGAGCGTCGAAACCTTCACTTCCGGATCGGCGGCAGCTTTCTCCAACGCCTGTCGAACACTCTCGATGGGCTCGCCCGGGTAGATGCGGCAATTGACGTTCGCACGCGCGCGCTGAGGCAGCGCGTTCGTGGCGTGGCCGGCGTCCAGCATCGTCGCAACGCAAGTCGTGTGCAGCATGCCGTTCCAGGTCGGATCTTCCGCCACCTTCGCCGCGGCTGCAGCGTCAGTCGGATCTGCGACCAGCTTCGTCATCGCCGCTCCCGCTTCGCCACCGACGATCGTCGCCATGCGTGAGAAGTACACGCGTGTGGTGTCGTTGAGCTTGATCGGGAACGCGTAGGCCTCAATGCCCTTGAGCGCGCCGGCCAGGTGATAGATCGCGTTGTTTTTCACCGGCCGCGAGCTGTGACCGCCCGGGTTCGTGACTTCGAGACGGAAGTTCTGCGTGGTCTTTTCGCCAGCCTGCACGCCCATCATCACGCGCTTGCCGTTCGCATCGAGCATGCCCCACGAACCTTCGTTGAGCGCGAACGCGGCGTCGATGAGGTCGCGCTGCTCTTTGACCAGGTACTCCGCGCCGTTGAACGCGCCGCTCGTTTCTTCGCCGCAGGTCAACGCCATCTTGATCGTGCGCCGCGGCTTCGTGCGCTCGCCGCGCAGGCGAATCAGCGTGTCGACCCACGTCGCAGCCATCGACTTGTCGTCGAGCGAGCCGCGCGCATAGAAGTAACCGCCCTCCTCGATGAGCTTGAACGGATCGCGCTCCCAGTCCTCGCGCTTCGCTTCGACGACATCGATGTGCGCGAGCAAGAGGATCGCTTTCGCTTTCGCGTCAGTGCCGGGGAGAATCGCGACCAGTCCGCCTTCCTTCGGATGATCTGGCGTAGAGAAGAGATGCAAGTCGCTATCGGGATAACCCGCGGCGCGCAGCCGGGCAGCCATCTTCTGCGCAGCCTCGGTGCAGCTGCCGGCGGACAGGGTGGTGTTGGTTTCCACCAGCTCTTTATAGATCTCGCGGAATGCCGCCTGATCCGGTCGAATCCCTTCCGCTTGGGCGGCCGATACAGTCATCAAGGAAAACGTCAGACATGCGGCGACGAGCTGCGAGTTCTTGTTCATGCGTCCCCCGGTGTGAGGCGCATAGGATAGTCGGTGCCGGGGGAAGGAATCGAGCTATAACTCAGCAGTGCAGCATGAGATTGCTGCGCTGCTGACTTATAGCTCGCTTTTCTCCCCCGGCACCGACGACGCAGTGTCGAGCTCGCGCAGCCACGCCAGAATCAGCGGCGCGGCGGCGAGCATCGATGGGTCATGTCCCACAGCGCCGACGTCGATGGCTGCGACGTCGACGTTCCTTGATCGCATGGATCGAGCAGCAGCCAATGCTTCCTCGGGCACGACGTCCAGGTCCTTCGACCCGTAGTAAAGGCGAACGGGCGCGCGAGGAGTCACGTCGACGAGGCTGTTGGCCGCGAACGAGTCGAGATACCAGTGAGGCTCGTTGCGATCGAAGGCGTCGAGGAAGCCTTGATTGAACATCCTGCGCGGATCGGGCGGCAGTGAGTTGAGGATCTCCTTCGGCTTCGCGCCGGCGAACACTCGCTCGACGACCGCCGCGTACTCGGGCGTGAGCACGCTGTCCAGCGGATGACCGTAATACGCAGCTTGTCCCCACGCGGCGTACGCAAGATAGAGCGAATGAGAAGGTGCGCCGCCTCTCAGAGCGGCCGGCAAGGACACGTGTCGAAGATCATAGGCCCCTGCGACCAGCGCCGATCCCAAAACCGGCTTGCCCTGGCCTTCGAGCACGCGAAGCGCGGCAAGACTCGCCCAGCCGCCTTCCGAGAATCCCGAGAGAAACACGGGACCGTTCGGTACGCCTCGAATGCGTTGACTCGCCTCGACCATGGCGGCCACCGCGGGGCCGATCGACTCGGCAACGTAGTACGGATGTCGCCCCGGTGAATCGCCCATGCCCGGATAGTCCGGCGCGATGAGCGCGTACCCGTTGCCTGCAAACGCGATCGCGGCGGCGAGCCCGGTGCCATCGAGCTGCGACGGCACCGCAGTCCGCGTCGTGCTCGTGCCGTGCTGGAAGCTGACCAACCGTCGCGGCACGACATCCCGAGGCAGAGCGAGTAGCCCGCTCAGGTGAATCGCGTCGCTGCCCGAGCCGACGGTGTACTGCATTCGATAGCAGTCGACCGCGCTCTCGACTGGAATCCCGTCGACGCCCGCGAACGTCAGTAGCAGCCGCGCCTTGAACGTCGAGATCGTCTGCAGCGGCGTGAGCCGCACTTCCTCCGGCGCCTGCAGTGCGCGCGGATGCGTGCAGGCGTTGAGGATCGCGAACGTCGCAATCAGTAAGGCGCCCAGCCATGCACTACGCATGGCTGGAGTAGATCACATCTAGAACTCGAAGCCGATACCGACGCGGCTGACGGAATCGCCGCCGCTCACGCGGGCAATACTGCCGCTCAACAGCAGGTTGCCGCTGAACGCGTGGGCGATCGACACGCCGACTGCAGTTTCGCCATCGTAGTGACCGGCGCCGACGTTGAAGGCAGTCTTGCCGATCTGCGAAGGCATCGCAGTCGGCAGGGCGGAGCTCGCCGCAATACCGCGCGCCGCGTACTCACGCGCCGATCGCACGAGGTCGTCGGTCCGTGCGTTGGTCAGCGTGATCTGCTGATCCGTGTAGTCGCGAGCGCCGCTGATCTGCGGGCTCAGGCCCGAAATTGCTGTATTGAGCTGCGCGAGATTCACTGCGTCCGTCGCCGCCGTGCCCGCTGCGACGCTCGTGATGCGACGCTCTGCGCCCGCGGCACCGACCGATACAGTGTTGGCCGCGCTCGTCTGCGAGCCGTTGCCGATCGCAACGGAATTGTCGTGAGTCGCAGCGGCGTTGTTGCCCACCGCGACAGCGAACTGACCTGAGGCATTGGCGTTGTCGCCGACGGCAGTGGTGTTGGTGCCGGTGGCTTGCGCGCCCGTGCCCAGGGCCACAGACGAGTTCGCTCGCGCGCCGGCGCCGATTGCAACCGAGTTGCTCTGCACTGCCGTCGCGTTGAAGCCCATCGCGATTCCGCCCGCGCTCTGCGCACTGGCGCCCATACCGACCGCGATCGCGTTGTCCGCGCCGTCGCCGACCGACGAACCACCGACAGCGACAGCGTTGCTCGCGTTAGTCACGCCGCAGCTCACGCTCGATCCTTGGATGCGGCACAGACCGCTCTGCACGAGCTGTGTGAACACTGCCTGCAGCTGGCCGAAGTTCACAGCCTGATCAGCCGTCGTCGCAGCGGTCACTCCGCTGATCGTGCCGGCGTTCGTGATGCCGCCGCCGTTCACGTTGAGCGAGGCGACGCTCGCCGCGGTCGTCCCGCCCGTTACCAGATTCGTCGCGAAATTCTGTGCGTTGGTCTGCGCGGTGTTGGCTGCAGCCTGTGCGTTGGTCGCGACGGCATTGAGCTGCGAAACATTCGCCGCGTCGTCGGGAGCGATGCCGTTGCTGACGCCACGAATGCGACCCGCATTGTTGATCCCGCCACCGTTGGCATTGATGGCGCCGGTCACGTTCAGCGTGTTGAAGTTCGCGTTGTTGGCGCCCACGGAAGCGAAGTTCGCATTGTTGGCGCCCACGGCAGCGAAATTCGCGTTGACGCTCCCACCGGTGACCAGGTTGGTCGCGAAGTTCTGCGCCTGCGTGCGCGCGTTGTTGGCCTCGCCGGTAGCAAACTGCTGCGCCTGAATTCGCGCTTGATCGGCTGCGAAGCTGGCGAAGTCATGTGCCGTGATCAGCTGGTTGTCGACGTATTGGCGGTTCGCAGCGTCGGTCGCGTCTATCGGCGCGGCCACGTTCACGATCCGCCGTTCGCCGCCGAACACGCCGACGCTGACCGTGTTGGACTGATTCGCCACCGATCCCTGGCCGAGCGCCACGGCATTGCTCACGCCATTGCTGACCGACGAGTTGGCGCCGAGCGCCGTAGAGTTGTTGCCGAACACGTCGGCACCGAAGCCGATTGCCGTCGAGTTCAGATTGAACGCATTCGTGTTCGAGCCGAGCGTGACGGCGTTGTCGCCGATCGCCCAGGCGTTGCTGCCCACGGCAACGCTGTTGTCTCCGGCGAACGATGGATTGGCGCCGCCGATCACGAGCCAGTTGCTCACATCCTGCCCCGCGCGAGCGCCGAGGCCGCACTGGAATCCCGCGATGGGATCCGAGAACGCTTGGCACGGCACGAGATCCTGCGCGTGCGCGCCGCTGCTCGTCGCCAGGTAGCTCACTGCGAGCGCGAGCGCTGCGAAAACCCGCTTGAACATAAATCCTCCCGCGATTGTTCTCGTGCAATGCGCACACTGGCGGTGGATCTGCTGCAGGTAAATTCGGCGCCCGACCTACGCCGGGTCCTAGGCCGGTCTTAGGCCCTTTTTCTACCCTGCTTCCTCTAGAATGTGCCCGCAAGGCGAAAGCGGGGGCACACCGTTGAGTCACGAGCTGGGCGGCGGGTTCGAGTTCAAGTTCCTCGAGCGGGTCAAGCAACGCAACCTGTTTCGCGTGACTGCTGCGTATCTCGGCCTGGCGTGGTTCGTCATCCATGTCGCGACGGTGATCGGCGAGTCGTTCCCGCGAGTTCACCACTTCGTTCCGTGGCTCATCTATGGGTTGGGCGTGGGACTGCCGATCGTTCTGATCACCTCCTGGCTTTCCAAGCGCACGCCGCGCCGCGCTGCTCGATCGGTCAGGCTCGACGTAATCCTGATGGGCGTGATGGTGCTCGCCGTCCTCGCGCTGCTCGCCGATCGCTGGGTGCTTCATCGCCCGACCGATGAAACCATGCTCGCGCTGCTGGCAGTCATGGTCGTCGTGCTGCTCATCGACCGGCTGATCGGCCTGCGTTCGCCGGCCGCAGCTGCGTCGAGTGCGACGCACACGAAAGGCATGCCGCGCGTCGCGATCCTGCCGTTCGCCGACATGAGCCCCGAGAAGAACCAGGACTACTTCTGCGAAGGCACCGCCGAAGAAATCATCGACGCGCTCTGCGCCGTCACCGGCCTGCACGTGGCCTCGCGTTCCGCTTCCTTCCAGCTCAAGAATCGCGCGGTGGACGCTCGCGAGGTCGGCCGACTCCTCAACGTTCATGCCTTCCTGGAAGGCAGCGTGCGCAAGTCCGACGACCGCCTGCGCATCACGGCGCAGTTGATCGACGTAGGGCACGGCGGCCACCTCTGGTCGCAATCGTTCGATCGCAAGGTGGAGGACATCTTCAGCGTGCAGGAAGACATCGCGCGGCATGTCGTGGCTGCGATGCGCGTGAATCTGCTCGATGCCGACAGCTCGCGTCTCAAGCGTCGCGGCACGCGAAACGCCGCCGCCTACGAGCTCTACCTGCGCGGCCGCCAGCTTCTGAACAAGGAGAAGGAAGCGGAGAATCGCGCGGCAGTCGAAGTCTTCCGCGAAGCGATTCGACTCGACCCGAACTTTGCCGATGCGCACGCGGGCCTGGCAGATGTGCTGACTCAATTGCTCAGGCAGCGTGTCATCCCGAGCGAGTTGTCGGCGGATGCTCTTGCCGCGAGCCAGCGAGCTGTCGAGCTCGCGCCGGATCTCGCGGACGCCTATGTCGCACGCGGCAATGCACTGCTGATGCACGGCGAAGCCGACGAAGCACAGCGGGCCTTCGAACGCGCGACGGCTCTCGATCCGCGCAACTTCTATGCTCACTACTGGTTCGCGAAGTTCTGGGTCGCGCGCGCTCAGCACGCGCTGGCCGTGAAGCACTACGAACTTGCGTTCGAGATTCAACCGGACGACTACCGGCCGATTGTGCTGTCGATCCAGGAATACCAGGCCATCAACGACAAGGCCGGCGAGCAGAACGCGCTGCGCCGAGCCTGGCCAGTGCTGGAGCGGCGTCTCGCGCTCGACCCGCATGATTCCTATGCGAGCGATCACGGGGCCGGTGTGCTCATGCTGCTGGGACGGCGAGACGAAGCGAACCGCCTGCTCGACCGCGCAATCGCGCTACGCCCGGATGACTATCGGACCTTATACACGGCGGCCTGTACCGCCGCGCTCGGCGGGGAATACGACCGCGCGCTGGATTTTCTCGATCGTGCCGTCGGCACGGGGCGCGGCGATCGCATCTGGCTGCTCAACGACAACGACCTGGCGCCGCTGCGCGAACACCCGCGGTTCAAGCAGATCGTCGATCGACTGAAGTAGGGAGAACCGATGGTGACGACACGAAACATCGCGACGAACCTGACCATCGTTGCAGCCCTGTTCGCCACCGCTTCACTTCCGACCGCTGCAGCAACGCCTACTGCGCAGATCGATCACATCATGCTCGGCATCGACGATCTCGATCGCGGCGTGAAGCAGTTCGAGGAGGCGACCGGCGTCAAACCCGTCTACGGCGGCAAGCATCCACGCGGCACCCACAACGCCCTCGTGTCGTTGGGCGAGGGCACGTACCTCGAGATCATCGCCGTGCAGAAGGGCGTCACTCCCCCGGACGACTACACGGGACTCGCACAGCTGCACACGCTCACCCCGATCGGATGGGCGGTGTCGTCCAAGGACAGTGCTCAGCTTCGCAGCCGCCTGGAGGCCGCAGGCATGACCGTGACTGAAGCGGCGCCCGGATCGCGCACCACGCCGGCAGGGAAGACGTTGTCGTGGCAGACCTTCGGCCTCAAAGATAACTTCGAGGAAGCGCCGTTCTTCATCGTGTGGTCGGCGCAGACGGCCCATCCGTCGACGACCTCGCCACCCGGCTGCAAGCTGCAGCAGTGGCGTATTGCCGGCCCGCATCAGAAAGATCTCGAGCAGTTGCGTCGGACGCTGGATTTGCGCTCCGAAGCTGCTGACGCCAAAGCCACTTCGATGCGGCTGACGCTAACCTGTCCGAAGGGTCAGGTCGTGTTCTGAGTTGCGAGTCGACTCGCTGGTCGGCGCGAACTTCGGGATCGGTTGCCCCGGTCGCAGCACCTTCTTCACCGACTGCAGCCGATCCCACACCGCTTCCATGATGACCGTCGCGGCGGTCTCGGGATGGCAGAGCTCGCCCTTGCAGGCCGAACGCATCAACTGATCGTTGCCACCCGCTTCCAGGCAGAGCTGCGTGCGGATCCCCTTGCCCCAGTCCTGGAACTGCGGCAGGTCCTCGCGCTTCGTCGCCAGCAACTTGTCCCGGAACTCCGGATACATGTCCGCGACGATCCTATCCACCGCCCGGGTAACATTGCGCGGCAACGGTTTGATCGCGTTAGGACACCGGCCGGGTTCCGGGGGCAGCTCGGCGGCATTGGCCACCGGCTCGGCGGTGAGAGCAGTGAGGATGAGCAGGATGAAGAGCTGTCGACCCATGGTGGCATACAGTGCCATCGACGCCGGCCTTGTGCCAGATCCGTGCGACCTGGATCACAGCCCCCCTGCCTGCAGCGCGGGCACAGTGCGCGGCCAATGACTGGCGAACCTTCCTTCAAACGCTTCATCCGGGCGTACGGCGCGTTGCTGTTCGCTCGCACACCCGCCGCGGACGATCTGACGATTTCGTCCAAACTTGCTCTGCTGCTGCCGGCCATCGGTCTGGCGCTGTGGCTGATCGTCGATCGATGGCTTGCGGGGCCCGACGCAGGGTTCTGGCCGGACGCAGTGCTTACGTGGTCTTGGTACGCACTGATCTTGCTCGCGTCGACGTGGGCCGCGAGCCGGCTGGCGCGGCCGCGCGTGTCGTACGAACGCGTCTTCGTGCTTACCGCTGCGTTCGTTCCCGTGTTCTTGTTGCTGGCGCTCGCTCGGGATTTCTGGGTTCCGTACGACTGGGCGATCCTGGCGTCGCTCGCGATCGTGATCTACGCCGTCATCTACATCGCGCGCGTGCTTCACGCGCTGACAGGGCGGGAGCAGTTGCGAGCGATGGGCGCGGTCGCGGCGATCTTGGTCGCCGCTGTCGTGGCCACACACTACTTCGAATTCAGCGGAAGCTTCTGGTATCCCGGTGATGACGCGGACGATGCCTCGGACAATTGGAGTGAGCGGGCGAGCTACGAGGCGTTGATGTATGCGCAGCCGGGGCGAATCGACGCCGCGGTGAGAGCGCTGCAACGTCCCGCTGATCTCCCAGCTGCTGCGTTCTTCGTCGGCTTTGCCGGCCAGGGCGATCAGCGCGTGTTCGCGGGTGAGATCGCTCTCGCACGCAAAGTCATTGCGGCGAAGTTCGGCAGCGCGCAGCGGTCGGTGCTGTTGGTCAACGATGAGCGCGATATGGATCGCCTACCGCTGGCGAGCCTGACAGCGCTGCGGTATGCGCTCAAAGGTGTCGCTGCACACATGAAGCTGGACAGCGATGTGCTGTTCCTGTCGCTCTCGTCCCATGGCTCCCCGGAAGGCGAACTCGCGGTCAGCGATGGCGGTCTGCCGTTGAACGACCTGTCCGCAGCGGACCTTGCGACGGCGCTGCGCGAATCCCGCATCAAATGGAAGGTCGTCATCGTATCGGCTTGCTATGCCGGGAAATTCGTCGAGCCGCTGCGCGACGACAGCAGCATCGTCATCGCGGCGGCCGCAGCCGATCGGACCTCGTTCGGCTGCTCCGACGATCGCGATCTGACCTACTTTGGGGAAGCCTTCTATCGAGATGCGCTGCCGGCGGCACCCGACTTGCAAACGGCGTTTGACATAGCGTCCGAAGCGCTCGCAGCACGCGAGCAAGCCGAGAAAATAACGGCCTCGAATCCGACAGCGCACTTCGGTACCTCTTTGGTAGAGCATCTCCGGACCGCTTTCCCTGGCGAGTGAGGGTCTGCCTACGCACTTGCCGCGCTGCCCCTCGGGTCTATTGACGCAGGGCGGGCAAGAGCGCAAAACGTGATCCCGACATTGGGCCGGGGCATCCCAATGAGCAAAGTCATTCACGTCACACTCGTCGCACGCACGATTCTGCCGGCTTTCGCGCACAGCGAGCCTGCGGACGTGACCGCGCTCAACGAGGCTGTGATTCGCGAGAACCTCGAAAAAATCAATCGCGGCGACGCGCACGGCGCGGCTTCAGACTGGTCGGACGACGCGCAGAGTTTCGGGCATTACGCAGGCGGCCGCGCGGGCATACAGAGTGTGCTCGAAGACATCCTCGATACG
Organism: Steroidobacteraceae bacterium; assembly: GCA_035493235.1. Classification (GTDB taxonomy): domain Bacteria; phylum Pseudomonadota; class Gammaproteobacteria; order Steroidobacterales; family Steroidobacteraceae; genus Steroidobacter. Next base: position 7,714 of record DATJIP010000257.1, on the reverse strand, counting down.
GTTCCCGACTATCACATGGACATCGTGGAGATGGTCGCGGCGGGCGATGCAGTGGTGGTTCGCTGCAACCTCACCGGAACGCATCGAGAGGCCGGCGTCCGCAACGAGATCGCGCACATCCGCTGGTACACGCTGCGCGACGGCAAGATCGTGCAGCAGTGGGCGACGCGAGATGACTACGGAATGATGCGCCAGCTCGGGAAGACTCCCAAGCCACCCGTCAATTCGCACTGAGCCGCGCGCGTTCGCTGACCTGTATGCGTTGTTCGGGTCGCAGCACTCGCTGCACCGACTCGAGACGATCCCACACTGCTTCCATGATCACTGTCGATGCTGTTTCGGGATGGCAGAGCTCGCCGTTGCACGCCGAGCGAATGAGCTGATTGTTGTTGCCGGCTTCGAGGCACAGCGACTGGCGGATTCCGGTTTGCCACTCCTGGTACTGCACCAGGTTCTCGCGCTTGGTGCTGATCAATTTCTCGCGAAACTCCGGCTCGATGTTCTTGACGATGCGTTCGACGACTCTGTTCACGTTGCGCGGCAGCGGCTTGAGTGCGCGCGGGCAACTGCCTGGTGTGGGCGGCTGATCGGCGGCTACAGCGACGTTGGCTGCGGCGAGCGCCGCCAGCATGAACAAAATGCAGAACTGCGATCTCATTCAGGACACCTCTCGTCGATCATCTGAACGCGCTCGGTGGGCAGCGAGTTCGGGTGGAGTGGTATCGAAATTACGTGGGTCGAGAGCGGTCCGATATTGCCCAGGAGTTGGCAGACTTCCGGGCAAGCCTCGGTGGTTATTTTTCTACCACTTTCGACCTACAACTAAGTGTGACGCTCGTCGCACTCAAAATCGGAACCGTCGCGCCGCACTCCGCATCTCTCACGCGGATCCGCAATGGGGTCCATCCAACAATCGTTGGGGAACGCAGACCAATCATGATGCAACTCAAGATGATGTGTGCGACGGCGGCGCTTGGTTGTGCGCAACAAGTGCGTTCGCTGAGCATGCGATGCGCTATCGGCTTGCGCCGATTGCAGGGCAAAACGACGACCTCAGTCCGCGCTGAACTGCGCGGCGCGGCGAGCGTCTGGATGCTCCGGGCTCAGCGTTTCGCGTAAGTGCGGCAGCGCCTCTTTCGCGGCGACTCGAGCGGCCTCGTGATCGCCGCGATTCTCCTGGATGCGTGCGATCGTCAGCAGCGATTGACCGGTGAGACTCGACCAGGGCTTGTCGCCTTGCAGGCGACGCGAGATTTCCAGCGCACGACGTGCATCCGCCATCGCGGCATCCGCATCGCCTTTGCCGAGCTGTGCGTCGGCGCGGAAGTTCAAGGCACGCACGAGCGGCGCGACCGCCATGCCGCGACCGTCGTAGAACTCGACGATTTTCGTCAGGCCCGCGATTGCTTCGGGGAAGCGGCCATGCGCCGAGTCGATGCGCGCTTGCACCTGCATGATCAGCATCGCGGGCACGCTGTCTGCCGGCACGGATTTGCCGACGAGCGGTGCGATATCGGCCAGCTCCGTTTCGGCGCGATGTACATCGCCCATGAGCAAGTATGTGCCGGAGCGATAGGCGAGCGCGCCGACGCGCATGCCTTCGTGGCCGGCGCGCGTTGCGGATTCGATCGCGACTTGATAAGCGTCGAGCGCTTCCGGATATCGCGCGAGGCTCGATAGAGCGCTGGCGCGATTGACGAGGAGATAGGGCGGCGGCTCGCCGCCGATCGAGCGTTGCACGGCAATTCGCAGCGCTTCGTCGTACTGCTCGAGCGCGCGGCGCGTGTCGCCGGCGGAATTGCTGGCCAAGCCCCAGTTGTTGCGGAGGAAGAAGACGCTGGGGCTTTCGCCGCGGCCGATCTCGGTCATCTTGGCGAGCGCTTGCGCGTAGAAGCGTTCGGCTTCGCCATTGCGGCCGGCGAGATAGTGGGCTGCGGCGATGTCTGCGAGCACGAACGCTTCGTCGTCCGGTTTCGAGATCGGCAGTTCGTGCAGGCGCGCTTGCGCTCGCAGGGCGTACTCGAGGGCTGCCTGCGGATCGTTTGTGTTCTGCGCGATGTAACCGCGATTGCGCAGGCACTGGATTTCGGATGTCGTGCCAGCGCTGGCGGCGAGGCCCTGCTCGATGAGCGTCCGCGCGTCGTCGGGTTTGCCGAGGAGCGACGCGGCGTATGCGGATTCGCATAGGAGCAATGCGCGCAAGTCGCGGTCTGTTGTCGCCGCGGTCAGGTCACGCGCGCGAGAGAGCATATCCTCGGCGGGCGCTGGATTTCCCGAGCTGAGATAGTACGAGGAGAGCATCGAGAGAATCGCAGCCCGGTGCTCTGGAATGTCGTCCTCCCTGATCAGAATCGACCGGCTGCGCTCGATCAGATCGGCGACGCGGACGGGTTGATCCGCCGGCGCGACTTCCGTGAGCATGCCCTTCACGAACTCGATGACGGCGGTGTTGCGGGCCGCGAGTGCAAGCGCGCGGTCACGTTGCCGCGTCGCCTCGACCGCTTCCCAGACAGATACGGCTGCCGCCGCAACGATGGTGAACAGAACGATCGCCGCCGCGCCCACCACCAGCCTGTTGCGCACCGCGAATTTTCCAGCGCGATACGCGAACGAGTCGGGCCGTGCGCTGACCGGTTGGTGATTCAAGTGACGCCGCAGATCGGCCCCGAACGCTTCGACAGACGGATAGCGCTCCGCGGGCGTCTTCTTCAGCGCCTTGAGCACGATGTTGTCGAGGTCTCCGCGCAGGGCACGCACTTGTTGTGGAGGAAGGAGAGCAGCTTCGCTCGGCCGCGCCGGCTCGGCATCCACGATCGCCTGCATCCGTTCGAGCGGCGTGCGCCCGGAACCAACAGTCGGGTGCCGACCAGTGAGCAGGACATAGAGCAACGCGCCGAGCGAATACACATCGGTGCCGCCCGTCGCCTCGCCGCCGTGGACTTGCTCGGGGGCTGCGTACTCGGGCGTGAATACGAAGCCGCCAACGTGTGTGAGGTCCGCCATCGGCGTCGCGTCGGTGCCGTCGTCGAGCAGCTTCGCGATGCCGAAGTCGACGAGCTTCACCTGACCGTCGTTCGTCACCAGGATGTTCGACGGCTTGATGTCGCGATGGAGGATGAGCTTGCCGTGCGCATGCGAGACGGCAGCGAGAACATCGAGAAAGAGTCGGACGCGCGCGGTCACATCGCGCTGCCGCGAGTCGCACCACTTGGTGATCGTTTCGCCTTCGACGTACTCGATCACGAGATACGGCTGGCCGGTCTGCGTGACGCCGGCATCGATCAGTCGCGCGATGTTGGGATGTGTGAGGCGCCCGAGCGCGCGGCCTTCGCGACGAAACCGTTCGATACCGCCGGGCCCGAGTAACGCTGGATTGAGCAGCTTCACCGCGACATGTGCTTCGTAGCGACCATCGCTGCGATGAGCTAGCCACACGGTGCCCATGCCGCCTTGGCCGAGCAGGCTGTCGAGTGTGTAGCTGCCGATGATCTGGCCCTGCAGGCCGGGCTCCGGCACGGGCCGCACCAGCGAGCTCTCGAGAAACTTCTCCTGCTCCATCTCGGAGTACTGCGCCAGCAGATCGGCGAGGTCTGCGGCGTCCGTGGAGCTGTTGCGACGAAGCTCGGCGAGGCGCTCCGCACGCGCGGACGTGTCGAGCGCCAGCAGCTCATCGAGCAGTGGACTGAGTGCGTCCCATCGCGCCTTGTCGAAGCGGATCTTCACGGCTCGCGCAGCACATCGTGCAGGAGGAGTCGAGCCTTGTTCCAGTCGCGCATCACCGTGCGCTCCGAGAGATCGAGCAACGCTGCGATCTCGGCGAACGAGAAACCGCAGAAGAAATGCAGATCGACCAGTTCCGCGAGCGTGGTGCTCACCGAGGCGAGCTCGTCGAGCGCATCGCTGATGCGTTGCAGATCGAGCGACTCGCCCGCGACGTCCGCGGTTTCGATCGGCGACGACGTGATCTCGAATCCCGCCCCTCGCTTCAGCGCGTGCCGCTCGCGAACGAAGTCGATGACGAGCCTGCGCATCGCGCGTGAGGCGTAAGCCATGAAGTGTGCGCGATTTGGGAAGCTGACCTCGTCGCGAGCCGAGATCTTGAGATACGCCTCGTGCAGCAACGTCGTTGGGCTGACGGTGAGCTGCGGTCCGCTGCGGCGAAGCGCGCTTTGCGCGATCTGGCGGAGCTGCGCGTACAGGTCGGTGAAGAGATCGCTCGACGGATCTGCATTGCCGGCAACGGTCACGTGAGCCACCCGCAGACTGCTCAACTGCGCCGGAGCGCAGTGTGCGCCCGCCGTGTGGAAGAGGGAAGCGTAAGCCATAGAGATCCCCGTGTGGCTCTGCTCATACGAACGGAACGCAGTAGCTGAAGGTGACAGGTTCGACGCCAGATTCCGCAAACGGGTTGCACGCCCAGACCTGTCAGTCCCGCCAAGGCCTCTCCGTTCTATTTCGGTGTCGCTACCCATCAAGAGCACGCCCATGAAAGACGGCCTGATCCGCAGCTTCATGTTGACCAAAAAACCTTCATTCACATCGCCAGGAGAATTCACCGTGTATCGCAACATTGTTCCTTCTATTGCATTCATCAGCGTCGTCGCGACGCTCGGCATCGCCGGCGCCGTCGCCCGCGGTGCAGACAACGATCGCTCGGGCGACTTTGCTGCTGCTGCATCGGCCGGAGCGTGCGGGGGCCTTCCCAGTCACGACGCCCTTCGCGCCGCGCTTGTGGACGCGCGCGGCCAGGCCAACGGCGGCTTCAACCTCGACATGTGGGGTGCAGTCGTCAATCGCGACGGCATCGTCTGCGCGGTCGCTTTCACCGGCTCTGATCGCGGCCGTCAATGGCCGGGCAGCCGCGTGATCGCTGCGCAGAAGGCGAACACCGCAAACGCGTTCAGCCTGCCGGGCTTGGCGCTTTCGACTGCGAATCTGTGGGCGGCGGTGCAGCCGGGCGGTTCGCTGTATGGCTTGCAGCACAGCAATCCGGTCAGCACGAACGTCGCGTACGAGGGACCCGCGAGCGCGTTCGGTCAGGACGACGATCCGATGGTCGGCCAGCGCATCGGTGGCGTGAACGTGTTCGGCGGTGGTCTGCCGCTCTACAACGCACGCAAGCAACTCGTCGGCGCGATCGGTGTCAGCGGCGACACGTCGTGCGCCGATCACAACATCGCATGGCGCACGCGTGCGCGCTTGGCGCTCGACTTCGTGCCCGGTGGTGTCAGCGCGCGAGGCGACGACAACATCAACTACCAGGGCATCGTCTCGGTGCCGAGCCTGCAAGCCGACTTCTCGCATCCGATCTGCAAGAAGGCAGGCGTGGATGAAGTGTCCTCGATCAGTGCGAGCCTGCCTCCGACGCGCAAGTAACGCAGGGAGGGGCCGAGGAGGCGAGAGATCCCCGTCTCTCGCCTTCTCGTTTTCAAGTCAGGTGCTTATGAATCACCTCACACGCTCGAGTTACTGGCTCATGGTCTTCGTCGCCTGCGGCGTATTCCTGCTCGAAGGACGACGAGCGCGGTCACAAGGTTGTGCGGCTCAGAACCAGGATGCAACGAGCCTGGCCGCCAGCGACACCAGCAACGTCATGCTGAGTGACGCGCCAACCAATGCGCAGAAGGTGACACCCGCGGCGACACAATGATCCAGATAGTCGCCTCGCGGGGCCCAAACTTTCTCATTCATCGGCAAGAGCCTCCTTAGTTCGCAGTGACTGTCCCAAACGATCGAACACAAAGTCACCACACTTCCGGACAGGTGTGCCCTTTGGTACCGTCGACGGACCGATGGAAATCTTTCAAGGGTTCCTGGTGCTGCTGGTCGGCGCCGTTGGTCTGACCGCCATCGCGCGCCGGATCAAAGTTCCTTACCCGTCCCTGCTGGCGCTGGGCGGCGTCGCGCTCGCTCTATTGGTACCCGCCGCGCCGAAGATCGAGGTCGATCCTGAGCTCATGCTGGTGTTGTTCGTGGCGCCGGTGCTGCTCGACGCTGCGTACGACACGTCTGTGCGCGACCTGCGCCAGAACTGGATTCCGATCACGTGTCTCGTGATTGCCGCGGTTGGAGTTACGACGATCGCAGTCGCATGGACGGCGCACGCGTTGGTGCCGGCGATGTCGTGGGCGGCTGCGATTGCGCTCGGCGCGATTGTCGCGCCACCGGACGCCGCGGCGGCCAGCGCGATTCTGCGACAGCTGCGGTTGCCGCATCGTCTGATGGTGATACTGCAGGATGAGAGCCTGCTGAACGATGCGAGCGCGCTGATGATCTATCGCATCGCCGTGCTTGCAGTTGCTTCCGGCGGGCTGAATTTTGCCACGGTCGTGCCGCTGTCTTTGCTGGCGATCGCCGGCAGTGTGATCGCGGGATATCTGCTCGCGCGTGTGTCGATGAGGTTCTTTCTCGGTATCAAGGATGTGCCGAGCTCGATCGTGATGCAGTTCTCGACGACGTTCGGCGTGTGGATTCTCGCCGAGGCTCTGCATTTATCCGCGATCGTGACGCTCGTCGTCTACGGCATCACCGTGGCGCGCGACGCACCGCGCGTGATCCCGGCACGCAATCGTCTGCCGTCCTATGCGGTCTGGGATCTCGCCGTGTTCGTGTTGAACGTGCTCGCGTTCGTGCTGATTGGTCTGCAGCTCGGTCCGATCCTCGGACCGCTCGACCGGGCAGAGCGAGTCGAGTATTTCCAGGTCGCGGCCATCGTATTGGGCATCTGCATCGCCGCCCGGTTCGTTTGGGTCTACAGCTACGCGCTGGTCGCGCGGTTGAAGGTGCGCTGGGTCGGCGCCGGCAAATGGCCCGGGACCGCAAGGCCGACCGCGCGAGGCTCGCTCGTCGTGAGTTGGTGCGGAATGCGCGGGATCGTCACGCTGGCCGCGGCGTACGCACTCCCCAACGACTTTCCTCATCGCGATTTGATCGTGCTGACCTCATTCTTCGTTGTCGTCGGAACATTGGTGCTGCAAGGCCTGACGCTGCGCCCGCTGATTCTGCTGCTGAACCTGCACGACGACGATCCGGTGAATCGCGAGGTCCGCATGGCATGCGAGCGCGTCGTCCACGCCGGTCTGCAGGTTCTCGATGGCGATGAATCCGAGCAGGCGCAGGTCATTCGCCGCGAACTGGAATCACAGCTTACGGAGCTCGATGATGAGAGCAAGGACGTCAACGAACTCGATCAGTACAGCTCCATGCGCGCGCGCATCGTGGCGGCTCAACGTCAGGCGTTGCTGGAGATGAGGTCGAAGGATGAGATCGGGGACGACGCGTTTCATCAGATCGAGGCGCAGTTGGACGTGGCGGAGGTGAATGCGTTGGGGGCGGAGTATCCGTGAAGCGGAGTCCTCTGCAGCACCGCGGGACTTACCGAAGTTCCTGTTTGGCCGCGGAGCTCAAGTACGGACGAATCGTATTCCTGACTTTCACTTGAGAGGCGTGCTCGAGCAGGCACGTGGATATTGCGTTCTCCTTGTCACCCCCCGCGGAGAGGTGCCACAGACCTCCAAATCGTCGGTTGGCAGCCTCTCATTTCCTCTGCAGCAGCTGATCCACCCGATCCCTATACGACCTGCTCAGCTTGATCTCCTGCCCATCATCCAACGTCAGGAAATACTCCCCATTCGTGTGAGGTCTCAACCTCCTCACCCGCTGAATATTCACAATCGTCGACCGATGCACCCGCTGAAACACCTTCGGATCCAAT
>DATJIP010000256.1:0-4442 GCA_035493235.1 Steroidobacteraceae bacterium | reverse complement strand
GGCGGCGGGCCGGGGCTGATGGAGGCCGCCAATCGCGGAGCGAGCGAGGCGGAAGCGCCGAGCATTGGTTTCAACATCACGTTGCCGATTGAGCAGAAGCCGAATCCGTACACCACGCCGGAGCTCACATTCCGCTTCCATTACTTCGCGATGCGTAAGATGCACCTGGCCATGCGGGCAAACGCCCTCGCGATCTTTCCTGGCGGCTTCGGCACGATGGACGAGCTGTTCGAGATCCTGACGCTGCGACAGACGCAGAAGTCGCCACCGATTCCGATCGTGCTGTACGACAAGGCGTATTGGCAGCGTGTAATCAACTTCGAGGCGCTCGCGGCCGAGCAGATGATCGATCGCAATGAGCTGGAGTTGTTTGACTACGCAGAGTCGGCGGAAGAGTTGTGGCAGACACTGATACGCCGCGGATTGCGCGCGCAAACGCCCGATACGAACATCAGTTCAACTGCGTAGCGGCTCCGAGTGGGCACCTGGTGAGACCGGCCTGCGGCGTTCGTGGGCACGCGCTTGCGCGAGTATCGTCGAGACTTCGGTGTCGCTCGTCTGTTCGAATCTCTGATACCACTCGCCCACCGATTGAGCGTCATGGCAAGCGTCTTCCGATCGACATGCCGACCGCGTACGGGTCGAGCTCCAATGTGCCGAGGCGGGCATCGTTCAAGTGCGCCGCCGTATCGATATCGAACCAGCGTGCATCGATGCTGAGGAACCAGGCACGGCCGAGGTCGAAGTCCAGCCCGACTTGCGCAGCGGGTCCGAGCGAAGCGTCGAGCTTCAGCTCAGTTCCTGCCAGTGCGCCTGTCGTGCCTTCATTCGTGAACGTGGTGTAGTTGAGTCCTGCGCCGACATAGCCGCGTATGAGGCCGTTCGGGTCGAAGAAGTGATACTGGAGACTCACGGTCGATGGCACCTGCTTGAACTGCGCCACCTTCCCGGTTTCCGGGGACGTGACATCGTGCGAAACGGGCAGGGCGGTGAAGACTTCCAGTCCCCAACGCTCGGTAGCCATGTACGTTGCTGCAAGTGTCACCGCGGCACCGTCGCCGACCTGCAACTGCGCATGATTGCGAGGTTTTGGCTGTATCGGATGGATGCCCGCGCGGAGGAGCCACTGTGGCGACTCCTGCGCCTGCGCGGTGCAGACGCCGACACAGAGGGCCAGGGCAATAGCAGGGGCAAGATTCATGATGGGTATCCGTCGCTCATGCATGCCTGTCTACGCTCTTCGCCCGCGATTCGCGTTCAGGACGTTCCCGCAGCCGCATTCGGCTTCTCCGGGGGAACCCGAAACTCGCTCATGGAAACCCCCGGATGCATGCGCTCGCCCTGCGGAGCACGCTTGTGCCCGCACAAGTGGGAGCGTTGCAGTGCCAGAGAGAGTGTCGAGAATGATGAATGCCGCGATTACGACGCTCGTCCTGGCGTTGGTGGCTCAATCCGCTGCCGCTCAGACCGAGCGGGGAACAGGAATCATCCAGCGCGCGCTGGCTGCGCAACCGGACCAGCGTGCCGGTGGCCGGATTTTTCGCGACCGCTGCGCTTCGTGTCATGGGGCAAATGCCACTGGCAGCGCCGATCCGGTCACGCCATCGCTCGCGGGACAGCAGGCGCTCTACTTGATCAAACAGATGGTCGATTTTGCCGAAGGGGATCGTAGCAATCCGGATATGCATCGGCTGGTTGCCCTCCAGGAGCTCAGCACCCCGCAGGCACTTCGCGATGTTTCGAGCCACTTGAACGCGCTGCCCGGCAATGCGCATCCAGAGACGGGGGACGGCAAGAATCTGGCCGCGGGCAGACGTTATTACGACGGCTTATGTGCGTTCTGCCACGGCAAAGGTGGCGAAGGGAATGAACAGCACGCAACGCCGGCGCTGCAGCGGCAACATTATTCCTACTTGCTCATGCAGTCGCGGCGGCTCGCGGCAGGTCACCGCTACAGTGTGCCGAGCGAGGTCATGGATGTTCTGCAAAGCGTGCCGTTCGATACGCTCATGTCGATCGCAGACTATGCCTCTCGCCTGCCGTCACCCGCCACCATGAGCCCGGCCGCAGCCAAAGCGATTTACCGATGAGCCGGAACATCCTCATCCTGGACGGACACCCTGATCCGGCCAATGATCGCTTGATCCACGCGCTGGCGACTGCGTATCGCGAAGGGGCGCAAGCAGGCAGCCACACGGTGCAGGTGATTCGCCTGGCCGACCTCAATTTCCCGGTGTTACGTTCGCAGGCGGACTATGACAAAGGTGAGCCTGTGGACTGCGTGCGCCAGTGCCAACACCTCATGAGCTGGGCAGACCACGTCGTCATCCTCTATCCGTTGTGGCTCGGCTCCATGCCGGCACTGCTCAAGGCGCTGCTCGAACAGATGATGCGCCCCGGCTTTGCATTCAGCACGCTCAGGCTCGGCAAGTGGCCCGTGAAATTTCTCAGCGGCAAGAGCGCCCGCATCGTCATCACAATGGGCATGCCCGCACCGATCTACCGCTGGTATTTCCGCGCGCACAGCTTGCGCAGCCTGCAGCGGAACATTCTCAAGTTCGTGGGTTTCCGGTCCATCCGCTCGACGCTCATTGGCAATGTCGCGGATCTGAGCAGTGCCACGCGCACGCAGTGGCTGGACAATCTGCGCGCCCTCGGGCGAGCGGCGGCCTGAGGCTTTCAGCTCATCCTCGTGCTGCGTCCAACAGGCTCTGCAGCTTCCTGTCGTATCCGTAGATGTCCTCGAGGAAGAGCACGCCGTCGGACCGTGTCGCTACAGCTGTGCTGTAGAACACGACCACGCGTACTGGCCTCGTAAGCACCACGCGTTGCATATCCGTGCCGCACAGAGCGGCCTCGATGGCGGCTTCGTCCCAAGTGCCCGCTGCATCCTTCAGGACGTAAGCGGCGAGCGCGGCGGGCTCGCTCACGCGAATGCAGCCGTGACTGAACGTGCGCTGCGAACGCTCGAACAATGCTTCCTCCGGCGTGGCGTGCAGGTACACGTTGTAAGGGTTCGGCATCAGGAATTTTACCGGCCCGAGGGCATTGCCGGGACCCGGCCGCTGCCGCAACCGCAGCCGACCTGCGGCAAGCCCGTCGATCGCGCCCGCACTTGGGGTTACTACACGTGCATCGTCGCTTTGACCTTGAACGATCTCCATGTGGTAGCGATCGAGAAAGGCCGCGTCCTTGCGTAGGTGTGGCAGCAGCTCGCGTTTCAGAATTCCCGCAGGCACATCCCAGTACGGCTGAAAGACGACTTGCGTGATGGCGCTGACGAACATCGGTGTTCGGGTATGCGGGTAGCTCTGGCCGACGATGACTCGCATCTCGAGCACCTGACTCGACGGCTCATCCGCCCGCGGCAGCGCAAAGAGCATGAATTGAGGAATGTTGACGACGATGCTCGGGCGCTCGATCGCCGTCAGCCAGCGCCAGCGTTCCATCGACAGCTCCAGTTGCTGCACACGTTCCTCGAGCGGTTTGGTCATGGCGGCTAACGTGCGCGCGCCGAGTACGCCATCGGCAGCAAGTCCATGCCGACGCTGAAAGCTCTGGATGCCCGCAACCAGCGTCGCGTCGATCGTTCGCTCGTCACGCTCTACGACGCTGCTCGTTGCGGCCAGATCGCCGAGCGCTTCGAGCAACCCGCGCAGTGCCGCGGCGCCGGCATATTCATCGCCTTGCGCAAGCGATCTGGCAGGCAGCGGCGGCAAGGACGTCCTCCCCGGCTGCTGCGCGAGATTTCGATATTGCGCCAGCGCTTCCTTGAGACGCCGGTAGGGCAGTGGCGCCGGTTCCAGCGACGCAAGGGTCGCCGCAAAGTTCGGACTTGACGCAAGCTGCTGCACGGCGCTGGTCACGTCGAAGGCGCGCCGTACCTGCGGCAGAAGCAATCCTGCGCTGACCGGGTCGACGCGCCCGCTATGTATATGTGTCACGAAGCGAGCCGCGGCTCGAGTCAGTTCGGATTCGAACCGCTCCCTCGTGCTGGCATCGGCGCGCCCGCTGAGAACCGCTTGCAGGTCTTCTGCAGAAATCCGCACGGCATCGTCGGCCGGCCGAAGTCCGTACAGCTCAGCATTGCGCATAGCCTCGAGCATCTCGCTCGCCTGCGCGACAGCGCGTCCGTTCTCGAGCCAGGGCGTCTGCTTCTCCGCACGAGCCGCGGACGTCGCAAACACCAGAACGATAGCAAGCAGGATGTTATTGAACACGGCGGACCGACGCGGCTCGCAAGCGAATTGCGGCAGTATTGGAGCCATCCGGTTCGGAACCAATCCGGACATCCGCGCAAGCGACTGTGGGCAGCCCCGTCTGCGGGGAATTCCCGGGTTCCATTCATGTTCCCCGTAAAGTCATGAAGGCTGCGCGCGCGCACACTCCGCGCGCAGTCACTCACCACGGGAGGCGCCGCCATGGCGCACAAACGAGTCACG
>DATJIP010000255.1:0-18866 GCA_035493235.1 Steroidobacteraceae bacterium | reverse complement strand
CGTTGCTTGCGCGCGAGATCGTCGTCGGCCACCGGGAAGTTCGGGAACGCCTTGTGGAACTGCTCCCAGGCGCGATCGGCGTCTTCGACCTTGCCGGCGCGGCGCAGCTCGCGGATTTCTTCGAGCCACTTCTGTGGATCGGATCGCAGGTCGGCGCGCGTCAAGTCCTCGTCCGCCACCGGCCGCGACTCGGTCGCGAGCGGCGAGCCCGACGTCGTGGCGCGCGGACCCGCGGTGCGTCCCGCGCGGCGCGCGCGAGCGCTGGTGACCGCGACGGAGCTCACATCGTCGGCAGAATCTGCCTCCGGTGTCGCGGGCGCGGCTTCCTTGCGCGCCGCGACGGGCGCGACCGCCCCTGCGAATGCGGGCTGCTCTGCTGCGCTCTGCGGAGCAGGCGAATCGATCGGCTCAGAGTTGACCACCGTCACCGGCGTCGTCATCTGCGACTGATCGCGCCGCGCCTTCGCGTCCACTGCGACCTCTTCGGGCGGCGCGACAGCGTTCAAGTGCGCCATCTCGGACTTGGCAGGCGCCGGCGGCGGCGCTGCTGCTGGAACCGGCGCAGCGGGCGCCTGCGGAGCCATCACGGCCGGCGGCTCCGACGCGAACTCCCGTTGTCGCTCCTGCTGCGGCTCTTGCGCGACCTGCTCCCGCAGCTTGTATTCCGCGGCCTGCTGTTCGACTCGAGCCTTATCGGCCGCCACTTGCTCGGTCGCGAACGACGCATCGTTCTGCACGCCGCTTTCAATGACGACCGTCACCACGAGCACGACCGAAGCAGCGAGTGCGAGCGGCGCACTCCATCGCAACCACGAACGCGAACGCGCGCCACCGCCGCTCGCAACCGCGGCGCGCGCTTCATTCAGCACGCGACGATCGAGCTCGGGCGGAACATCCTCGCCGCCGAGCTCGCGAAACGTGCGCGAAATGTCGGAGTCCCCTTTCAGGTACTCGTCGAGCGCTTTGATGTCGATGGGATCGCTCACGATTGCACACTCGGTTCGAGTTGCCGCGGCCGATGCTGGCGCAACGCCGTGCGCAGCTTGCCGACCGCGTAGCGCAGCCGGCTCTTCGCAGTTTCCATCGCGACGCCGGTGATCCTGCCGATTTCTTCGAGCGTCAGACCGCTCTCTTCGTACAGCACGAACACGTCGCGCTGCTCCGGCGGCAGCTCGGCGAGCGCGCGGCGAAAATCGCTGCGGACCTGCGCTTCGGACAGCGCCGCATCGGGTCGCTCGTGTTCCGCCGCGCCGATCTCCTCGGCAATCTCGTCGACGTCCTGCGCCGCGCTCTCGTGCGGCCGGCCGCTGCGCCGGAAATAATCGACCGCGCAGTTGTGAGCGATGCGGAACAGGAACGTGTTGAACTGCGCCCGCACTTCGTATCGGCTGCGACTCGCGATCACTTTGCTCCACACCTCCTGAAACAGATCGTCGGCGACTTCGCGCCGGCCGCACATGCGCTGCAGGTAGCGATACAGCGGGCCTTTGTGGCGCTCATACAAGAGCTCGAACGCCCGCGCATCGCCGTCCCGGTAACGCAACATCAGCGTCGTGTCGTCCGTGACCGCAACAGCCGGCGCTTCGACGAGCGCAGCCGCGCCGCCGGGCAGCGCCCCGTCGATGCTGGCGGCGCTGCTCACCGCACCTTGCTGGCTGGGAGAGCCGAGGTCCATGCAGGCAAGCGTAACCGAGTTCAGCCCTCTCGTTCAGTGTGCGATATCGCTGACTTGCGCCTCAGCCTTCGGCTTTGGCGTCAGCGAGTCCGCAAGCTTCACCAGCGACACGAATTCGCGACGGTAGCCTTCCGTGTCCTCGCCGAGCGCGCCGCGCGCCAACTGTTCGACGTCGCCGTAGCCGAAATTGCCGACATACTTGCCACCGCGTAACAGCTGACCGAAGGCCGCCACGCTCGCGGCAAAGCGAAAGTCAGGGGATAGCCGTTCGAGCGTGGCGACCGAACTCTTGGCAATCGGATATTCGAGCAGCTGGCTCTTGTCTGCGTCCGGCTTCTTGTAGCGCAGGCGGACGAACGCGAGCTCGTTGCTGGCGCGCGCGTCGCTCGCGGCCGGCTTCTGCCCGTAGCGCAGCGGGTCAACGTGACCCGACTTACCGACCGGCACGACCTCATAGAGCGCAGTGACCCGGTGACCGGCGCCGATTTCGCCGGCGTCCACCTTGTCGTTGTTGAAGTCTTCGCGCTGGAGCATGCGGTTCTCGTAGCCGATCAACCGGTACTCGAGCACCTGCGCGGGATTGAACTCGACCTGGATCTTCACGTCCTTGGCGATCGTGAACAGCGTCGACGAAAGCTCGGACACGAGCACCTTGCGCGCTTCCGCCAGCGTGTCGACGTACGAGTAGTTGCCGTTGCCTGCATCGGCGAGCCGCTCCAGCAACTGATCGTTGTAGTTGCCGGTGCCGAAGCCGAGCGTCGTGAGCGCAACGCCGCTGGAGCGCTGCCGCTCTGCCATGTCGACGAGCGCTTCGTAGTTCACGACGCCGACGTTGAAGTCGCCATCGGTTGCAAGCACGACGCGATTGATCCCGCCCTTCACTTGCGCGTCGTGCGCAAGCTGGTAAGCGCGCTCGATGCCTTCCGCGCCGTTGGTCGAGCCGCCGGCTTCGAGGCGATCGATCGCTTCGCGGATCTTGGTCTTCTGATCGCCAGGCGTCGGCTCCAGCACGACGCCGGAGCTGCCCGCGTACACGACCATCGACACGCGATCGCGGGCGGTGAGCTGATCGGTGAGCATGCGGAACGCGTTCTTGAGCAGCGGCAGCTTGTCGGGCGACTGCATCGAACCCGACACGTCGATCAGGAACACCAGGTTGGCCGGCGGCCGCGACTTCGAATCCCTTGATGCCGATCTTCATGAGCAGCGCCTGCGGATTCCATGGCGCCGGCGCCACTTCCGTGGCTACGCGGAACGGCACGTCGCGGCTCGCCGGCGGCACATAGCTGTAGTCGAAGTAGTTGACCATCTCTTCCACGCGCACGGCGTCCTGCGGCGGCAACTGGCCGGCGTTGAGGAAGCGACGCACGTTGGCGTACGCGCCGGTGTCGACGTCGATCGAGAACGTCGAGATCGGCTGGTCGGCGACGAGATGGACCGCGTTGTCGTCGAGGTGCTGGTAACGCTCGGTGTTCTGGATCTGCTGATACGGCGGCGCTACAGCGGCAAAGTTGCCGGCCACTTTGGCAGGAGCTGTCGGGACCGCGATCGCCGTTCCGGCCACCATTTCCTGGGACACAACGGTGACCGGCGTTGTCTGCACCGTTGATTGATCGCTGCGCCGGGCCGCGACAGTGACGTCCTCGAGCAGATCGCGCGTGCGCTCTTCGGGCTCAGACTTCACGAGCTTGGAGTCGATCTCATGGGTCGCCGGTTGCGGCGCCGGCCCTTGCCGCTGCTGTGCAGCCTGCTTGTCTGCGGCGCCCTGATTCTCATCGCGATGGGCCGCACAAGCGGCGACGATGGCAGTCATCAGCATCAGCGAGCTGCCGCGCACAACACGGTTCATGGACGTTCCT
This sequence comes from Steroidobacteraceae bacterium, assembly GCA_035493235.1. Taxonomy (GTDB): domain Bacteria; phylum Pseudomonadota; class Gammaproteobacteria; order Steroidobacterales; family Steroidobacteraceae; genus Steroidobacter. Next base: position 15,332 of record DATJIP010000255.1, on the reverse strand, counting down.
CGTTACAGGCGCCAGCCGCGCCCTGTCGTTACTAACGAGGACCCCGTGGAAAGGGGTTAAGGCAGCTTCCACAGCAGCTCGTCGAGCTGCTCATCCCTGGCCGGCCAGCCATACCGCCGTAAATCCACCCTTCCGCCCGCGAACACGACTCCCTCCGCCTCCAGCTTATGTCGCTGCCGCGCGTACGCAGCGCTGCCCGTCGGGAAGGAAATCCGCCCGCCCGCATTGATCACGCGATACCACGGCAAGCCGCGGCCCGACGTCTGCCGCAGCACGGTCCCGACGAGTCGCGCACGTCGCGGCAATCCCGCCACTTCGGCGACGTTGCCGTACGTGCAGACCTTGCCGCGCGGAATGCGGCGTACTGCTGCGAGGATCATTGCCGGCACCGACTGGCTCGGCATTGCCGGCGCCGGTTTCGCTCGCGCCGGCTTCTTCGGCGTCTTCTTCTTCGCCCTCTTCTTCAAATCGGCACCCGGTCGTGCATGGTCTCCTGCGACCGGTCAGCGCGATCGGGGTTGCGTCGGCGCTCGCCGCCCGTCAGTGCGATACCGAGCGCGGCGATGAACGGCAGCACGCGCTCCAGAAAATCGCCGGGTGAATCGGGCAACAGATGGAAGATCAGCGACAACAGAAAGCCTGCCCACATCGCTCCGAGCGTTGAGCCCGGCCGAATGCGCTTGCCGCTGAGTCGCACGAGCACCAGCGGCCCGAGCGATGCACCGAGTGCAGTGAATGCAAACATCGCGTGCCCGCCGAGCGAGCTCGGCGCGTACAGCAACACGATGCAGATGAGTACCGCCGCGACGAGCAACATACCGCGCAGCCATTGCAGCGAAGGCGGCGACGTCGGGCGTCGCAGATCCACTCCCAGCGCGCTCGCCATCACCAGGAGCTGGCTGGCAATCGCCGAGATCACTGCAGCGGCAAGGCCGACGACGATGAGCGTCGCGAGCCAGGGCGGCAGCAAGCGACTCGCAATCACCGCGAGCGATTGCTCCGGATGTTCCAGCCCCGAATAGAGCACGCGCGCGCACCAGCCGCAGAACACGACCGCGGCAAGAAGAACAGCGATCCACAGCGGCGCAACCCAACGCGCGATGCGCAGCGTCGACTCATCCTTGGCTGTCATGAAGCGGCTCAGGGCATGCGGTTGACCGCACATCGCGAGGCCCAGTCCGACGACACCGGCAGCGAACGCGATCGCGGCGACGCCGCTTTTACCGTCGAACCAGTTCATCGCCTCGGGGCCGATGGTCGTGAATGCCATCTTCAGCTCGGTAAGCCCGCCAGCAGCGATCAGCGCTGGCAGCGGCAGGAACAGCGCAACCGCAATCACCACGACGGATTGCATCGTGTCGATCATGCTCGCCGCGCGCATGCCGCCCGCGAACACAGTCGCAGTCATCACGGCCAGCGACAGGATCAGTACGTTGGTCGTGCTGAGCCCGACGTCGGCGAGCATCACGCCCGCGAACTGCAGGATCGCCGCGATCTGCAGCGCCAGCGTCAGCATCATGATGAAGACAGCCGAGCGCACGACCAGCGGCTGCAGCCGATCGCCGGCGTCGACGCCCAGCAGGTGTATGACCGTGATGCCGCCGGATCCGATCGAGGCAGCGCGCAGGCGCGGCGCGACGAACCACATGTTGACTATGCAACCGAGGACGACCGCAGCCCAGATCCACGCAGCCGACAGGCCCCAGAGAAAAGCGGCCGCGGCCACGGTCATCAGCATCCAGGCATTCACGCCGGTCGCCGCATAGCTGAGCGTGACCAGCCAGGGACCGAGACGGCGATTGGCGATGGCGAAATCCGCAGCGTTGTGCGTGCGCCGGGCGGCCCACGCCATGATCGACAGCAGCGCCGCCAGCAACGCGAGCAAGGTCAGCAGAGCTGTAGCGGATCGCGTCATGGGAGGGGCGATGCTACACGAGAACGAAATTCAGCGCGCCTGCAGCCGCTGCCGTGCAGTATCCAGCGTGCGACAGACGGCCTCGGCCGCCACTGTGAGACGCGTCGTGGCGCGCGCAATGTCGTCCGAGCGCAGCGTATAGACATTTCCCGTACGCACCGCCTCGATGTGGCGCCAGCGGGCCCACTCCGCGGCGGCGTCCGGGACCGTGTCGTCGGTGGAGATGATCGCTTGCGGATTGGCCGCAATCACCGCTTCGATGCTGATCGCCGGCGCCAGCGCGTTGAGATCGGCGAACACGTTGCGACCGCCGCAGAGCTCGACGATCTCGCTGATGATCTGCTGACCGTTCACTGTGTACAGCGGCCGGTCGTCCACTTCGATGAACACCCGCAGCGGTGCGCGATCGCGATATGTGTCCCGCAGCTGCTGGATGTGGCGCTCGTAGTCAGCGGCCGCGCGCTCGGCAATCTCGCTCGTTCCCGCGATGCGGCCGATCTCGCGCAGTACCGTCGCGACGTCGGCGAGGCGCTGCGTCTGGAATGGCACGACGCGCAGCTGCAGCGCACGAATGCGTTCGATGGTGGGCTCGGGCATGCCTGTTTGCCAGACGAGGACCACATCAGGCCGCAGTGCGACCAGGCGCTCCAGATCGACGCGGAAAGCATCGCCGATGCGGGGAATCGAGCGCGCAGCGTCGGGATGATTGCTGTATTCGACGGTCGCGACGATGCGATCGCCAGCGCCGGCGGTGAACGCAAGCTCGGTGAGATGCGGAGCGAGACTGACGATGCGCTGAGGCGGCGCGGCGTGAGCGCCTGCCACCAGAGCGAAGAAAAGAGTCAGGCTGCAGCCTGACCCACAGAGACGGCGCGGTTTCATCCGCGTGGCAAACGCAGCAGCGCGCGCAGCCGCGGCCAATCGAATGCGGGGCCGGGATCGGTCTTGCGGCCCGGCGCGACGTCGCTATGCCCAACGACGCGCTCGAGCGAAAGCGATGAATACGCGCGACACAGCGCGTGAATGGCGCTGCTCAGCGCACGATACTGGATCGGTTCGTACGGCAGCTCATCGCTGCCTTCCAGTTCGATGCCGATCGAGAAATCGTTGCAGCGCTCGCGCCCGCAATAGTTCGATGCGCCGGCGTGCCACGCGCGCAAATGGAACGGCACGTACTGCACGTACGCGCCGTCGCGACGGATCAGCAGATGCGCAGAAACTTCCAGGGTCATCACCGTCGCGAAGAACGGATGCACCTCAGGTGCGTCCGGCGGCAGCGTGTTGGTGAACAGGCGATCGATCCACGGCCCGCCGTACTCGTCCGGCGGCAGACTGATGCTGTGGACGAGGATCAGCTCGGGCAGCATGCCGCCCGGCCGCTCGTCGTGGTTCGGCGAGGCGACCTGGCGCGCGGGTTGCATCAGCCCGGTGCTCGAGTCGACTGAAATAGTCATCGTAGTCACGATGCGCCATGATGCCTTCTCCATGAGAACGAATCGAATCTTCTGTGAAGGACCGTTGCAGAGCGGCGCCGAGATCGCGCTCGCGCCAGCGGGCGCCTATCACGTCGCGCGTGTCCTGCGGATGCGCGAAGGCGCGCCGCTCTCAGTATTCGACGGCAGTGGCCAGGAGTTCCGTGCAGAAATTGTCCGCGTCGCGGGCGACGACGTGACCGTGCGATTGAACGAAGCCACCGCGGTCGCGCCGGAATCGCCGCTGCGGATCACGCTGCTACAAGGCGTATCGCGCAGCGAGCGCATGGATTGGACGCTGCAGAAAGCGACCGAGCTCGGCGTCGCCGCGATCGCGCCGGTGCTGACCGCGCGCAGCGTCGTGCGACTGGACGAGAAGCAGGCGCAGAAGAAGCAGAGTCATTGGCGCGGCATCGTGATCGCGGCATGCGAGCAATGCGGCCGATCGAAAATCCCGCTGGTTGCAGCACCGGTCACGCTGCGCGAGCACCTGGCGAACGCGCGCAAGGAAGGACTGCGGCTCGTCTTGAGCCCATCAGCGCCCGGCTCGCTCGCGGGCCTGGCGAGCCTGCCGAACAAGGTGGAGCTGCTGATCGGCCCCGAGGGCGGCCTGGATGACGATGAGCTGCAGGCCGCGCAGAAGGCGGGCTTCATGGCGGTGCGCCTCGGGCCGCGCGTGCTCCGAACTGAGACAGCGGCGGTCGTGGCGCTGACGGTGCTACAGGCGTTGTGGGGAGACCTGCGGTAGCTGTCAGCCGGCTCTGGTCTCTTCCGAGATCATCTGCTCCAGGCACTCGAAGTCCGGGATCAGCGGCGACTCGTTGAGCATGCGGACCTGGCACAGGATCGGGCCGCGCTCGGGGAAGTTGCGGCTCGGGTCGTGCTTCACCACGTCGGCGTTCACGCGCACCAGCTGCGGGAAGCCCTGCGTGATCACGCCGAAATAACCGCCGGGAATCTGACTCGACAGCGCCACGAAGATCACGATGCGCGTGCGCGTGCCGGGACTCGGCGGCGACTGACCGCACGCGGCCTCGAAGGAAATCACCGGGACCGCGCGGCCGCTCCAGTGAATCGTGCCGAGATACCACGGCGGCGCGCCTTCCATCTTCTCCGGCGCCTGCCACGTCACGACCTCCGCGACGCACGCGCGCGGCACGATCAAGCGCTCCTGCGCCAGCGGCACGAGGAGACTGTAGAGCTCGTGGGCGAGAACTTCACTCATGCGCGGGACTCGCGGCCTTGCGCCGGCGGGGCCTTACGCCGCCGTGCTTCCACCAGCGGCTCGATGGCGTCCAGCAGCTGATTTTCCTGGTAGGGCTTGCCGAGGTAATCGTTGACGCCAATCTCGATCGCGCGCGCGCGGTGCTTCTCGCCGACGCGCGAGGTGATCATCACGATCGGGATATCCGCAAGGCGCGCATCGGCACGCACCTGCGTAGCCAGCTCGTAGCCGTCCATGCGCGGCATTTCGATGTCGAGCAGGATGATGTCCGGCATGTGGTCCTGCAGGATCGACAGCGCATCGACGCCGTCCTTCGCTGTCATGACCTTCATGCTGTGGCGTTCGAGCAGGCGCTGCGTCACGCGGCGCACGGTGATCGAGTCGTCGACGACCAGCACGAACGTGCGGCGATCTTCCTGCGGGCCTTCCACCAGCGGCTTACGGCCGCGCCATTCGGAGCGCACCAGCGCGCCGAGATCGAGAATGATGACGATGCGGCCGTCGCCGAGGATCGTCGCGCCGGCGATGCCGCGAATGCCGGCGATCTGCGGGCCGACCGACTTCACGACCATCTCGCGACTGCCGACCAGTTCGTCGGTGACCACCGCCGTCGAATGATCGCCCGCGCGGATCAGAATCACCGGCATCGACACGTCCGCCTCCGGCAGCACCGAAGCACCGCCGCCGATGAACGCGCCGAGATGCTGGAAGCGATACACCTGCTTGCCGTACGTGAACGTCGGCGATTCCTCGGCGAGATGCTTCTGCACTTCCGAGCGCGGCACGCGCGCGACGCCTTCCACCGAAGGCAGCGGCAACGCATACAGCTCTTCGCCCGTGCGCACGATCAACGCCTGCGTGATCGCCAGCGTGAACGGCAGCCGGATCGTGAACTTCACGCCCTGCCCGGGCTGCGATTCGGTGAACAATGCGCCGCCGAGCTTCTTGATCTCGTTGACCACGACGTCCATGCCGACGCCGCGGCCGGCATGCTGCGTGACCGTGCTCGCCGTGCTGAAGCCCGGCTCGAGAATCAGCTGCAATGCTTCCTCATCGGACAGCACGCGACCCGGCTGCAGCAGCCCGCGCTCGCGAGCCCGTGCACGAACCGCGCTGACGTCGATGCCACGACCGTCGTCCTCGAGGATGATGACCATCTCCGAGCCTTCGCGATGCAGGCCGACGCGGATCGTGCCGCTCTCGGACTTGCCGCGCGCCACGCGCTCTTCCGGCGTCTCGATACCGTGCACGACCGAGTTGCGCAGCATGTGCTCGAACGGCGGCAGCATGCGATCCAGCACCTGGCGGTCCAGCTCGCCGGAGGCGCCGACCACGACGAGATCGCACTTCTTGCCGGTGTCCGTCGCGACCTGCCGCACCAGGCGGCTGAGGCGCTGCACGTGGCGCTGGAACGGCACCATGCGCGTGCGCATCAGGCCGTTCTGCAATTCGGTGACGACGCGCGACTGCTGCAACAGCAGGTTCTGCGCTTCGCGCGTCAGATTCTCGAGCAAGCCTTCGATGCTTTGGACGTCGCTGACCGACTCGGCGAACGCGCGCGACAGCTGCTGGATGGTCGAATAGCGATCGAGCTCCAGCGGATCGAAGTCGGCGCGGCCCGGATGCTCTTCCTCGTGTCGATGCAGGATCTGCGCTTCGGTCTCGAGTTCCAGCTTGCGCAGCTGCTCTTTCAAGCGCGTGACGGTGCGGCCGAGCTCGGCGAGGTTGAACTCGATCGAACCGACCTGCTGCTCGAGCCGCGAGCGGAAGATGCTGACTTCGCCGGCGTTGTTGAGCAGCGTGTCGAGCAGATCGGCGTCGACGCGCGCGAATTCCTGGCGCTCCTGGACTTGCTGCTCGCGGCCCGGCAATACGGGTGCGGCCGGCTGCTCCGGAATTGCCGGTTCTTCAGGAGCCTGCAACATCTCTGCCGGTGGCAGCTCGGGCGGCAGCGCGGCCACATCCAACGGCGCCGCCTGCTCGGCAACCGGATGGCTGCCAGTGAGATCTTCAACGCGCACCGCTTCACGCGGCGCGGCGGCACCGAGCTCGTCGGCGCCGAATTCGATGTCGAACTCGGTGTCGTCGAGTGCGGGCACTTCTTCGTTCGCTGCGGCAACCGGTTCGGACTCCGGCTGCGGTGCCGGACGGAACGACTCGGTCAGCGTCGGCACGACGCCCGTCGCGGCGCCGAAGTCTTCGTCGACTTCCATCTCTACGACTGGCGGAGCGGGCGGCTCGACCGGCGCCGGCGTCGGAGCGACAGCGACAGGTGCCGGCGTCGGCGCAGGTGCAGGCGCGGCAGCCGGAGCGTGCCCGCCGAGTACGCGAATGCGATTGATCAACTCGTGCGCAGACTTGCAGCGCTCGCCGCGATTGACGACGTCGCGCATGCGATGCAGCTCGTCGAGGCTCGATTGCAGCGCGTCGAATACTTCGGTCGTCGCGGGAACATTGCCCGCTTCCACGCCCTGCATGAGCGTCTCCAGCTCATGGCTCAGATTGCCCATCGCGCGAATGCCCGCCATGCGTGCGCCGCCCTTGAGCGTGTGCACGACGCGCTTGAGCTCGAACACCAGCGCGTTGTTGCCGCGATCCTGTTTCCACGACGACAGCGCGTGATCGGCGGTCTCGAGCAGCTCGGTCGCTTCTTCGCTGAAGATCGCTGCGACTTCGGCGTCGAAATCGGCGCCGTCGTCTTCTTCCTCGACGGGTTGCGGCGCGACTGCAGCCACGACCGGCGCAACGGGCGGTGGCGGAGCGACAGTGACAGACGGCGACTGCGGAGCCAGCGCCGGACTGCGAACCGTGTCGCTCTCTTCTTCCGCGAGCAAATCTTCTACAGCGAGCTCCGGCACGAGTTCGGGCTCTGGCTCGGGCTCCTGCTCCTCCTCGAGCTGCTGTTCGAATGCTGCCGCGTCGATTTCGATCTCGACCGACGCTTCCTCGGGCAGACCTTCCTCGACGACGATGCCAGGCTCTTCCTGCGGCGCTTCGTACGTGAGCGAGGCGAGGAAATCGCCTTCCACCAGCGCTTGCTGCACGTTCGTCGGGTCGCCGTCTTCCAGCGCCTTCTGGACGTTGGTCGGCTCGGTATCCGGCAATGCCTCGGCACGCGCGGTCAGGTCGTCACGGAACACCGGCGCGGGCCGCATCATCGTCGGCGACGAGTCATGCGAGGGCGATCCAGATTCAGACATCGCCGGCGTCGGCGGGAAGTTGTCGTAGCTCCAGTCGAGCATGCTGAGCGCGTTGGCGTCGGTCGGCTCCATCTCCACGACTTCGACGTCGGCAGCCGCGCTCGCGTCTGCGACCGCCTGAGCTGCCGCCGCGGGGGCCGGGCTCTGCATCGTCGCGTCGATCGTTTCGGCGAGTCGCGCGATCTCGTCATCGAGCTGTCGCTCGAGCTCGCCCAGGCGCGCAGCGATGCGCGGATGGTCGAGGAAGAAGCCGGTGTTCTCGTCGATGTGATCGACCACCTGCTGGATCGCCGCGCTCGCGTCCTTCAACACTGCGAGCCCCGCATCGGGCATGCCGATCGAGTTGTCGTAGAGCTTGCGGACGTAGCGGTTGAGCGGCTCCGCAATCTTGATGCCCTGACGCGCGCCGGCGGTCTTGGCCGTGCCGCTCAGCGTGTGGCAGGAGCGATGCAGATCCTCTGTGACCGGATACGGCGCCGTCGCAAGATCGCAGGCCGCAATGAACTCAAGGATGGTCGCGAGATGGCCCGCGGTTTCCTTTGCGTAGATTTCGTGCAGACCGGGATCCATTTGGGACGGCGGCGGCTGGATTACGTCCGGTCGCGGAGACGTTTTTTTTTGCGGACTGGGCTGCGGGGGCAAAACCGTCGTCGTCTGCGTATGCGAAGGTACTGCCAGCTCCGGCACGGCGACTTGCGCAGGCGCGGGAGCAGCGACGGGACGCGGAGCAGGCGCGCTCGGTGCAGCTGCGCTCGGCCGCACGCCGGCGATCTCGTTGAGTCCTTCGATGATGCGCGTGATGTTCGACTGCGGCGGACGCGCGGTTTCCAGTTGCTCGACCAGCTCCGGCACGGCCGCGACTGCTTCGCGCAGCAGCGTCATCATTTCCGGGCTGCGCTCCAGCGTCTTGTTGATGACGCGGTTGAGCAGGTTCTCGACGGCCCACGCGAACTCGCCGATGCGCTGCGCGCCGACCATGCGGCCGCTGCCCTTCAGCGTATGGAACGAGCGGCGCACGTTGACCAGCGAGTCCTGGTCCTGCGGGTTCTCGTCCCACAGCGGGAACAGGCGCTTGAGCTTGGCGATCTCGTCCTTCGCCTCTTCGATGAACAGCTCGAGGAATTCCGGATCGATCTCGCGATCGAGCGCCTTCGCGGCGGGCGCGACCGGTGCCGCGGGCTTCTGCGGCGTCTGGCGGACGACCGATGCCGGATCCAGCACCGCAGTGGGCTCGTGCTCGGTCGGCGCCAGAGTCGGCGAGGCGACGGTCTGCGACAGCGGCTCGATGACCACCGTGCGCGCATGATCGCCCACTTGCGCGAGCGCTTCGACGCGCGGGATCGGCTGCGCATCGGCAAGGAAGCGCAGGCAATTCTCCGCGTTGTCGAGCATGTACCACGGGTCGGTGCGACCGGCCTGCAGCGTTTCCATGTAGTACTCGACCGCGACGATCGCATCGGCGAGACGATCGACTGCTTCCTGCGGCAGCGTCATGCCGTCGCTGCGCAAGAGCTGACCGAGCGCGCGATCGACGCCTTCCATGATCTCGACGACGCGCGTTTTGCCGAGCATCAGCAGGCCGGCGATCATGCCGCGCATCAGCTGCGGAATCTGGTCGGCAGCCTGCGCTTCGCGCGGCTTCTCGAACGACAGCGCGACCGCTTCCTTGATGCGCGCCATGTTGACGATGCACTCGCGCAGCACCGCCTCGGTGACCTGGCGGAACTCGATATCTTCCGGCCCGGTGGGCCGGACCGGGGCCGTGGCGTCCGCGCTCGGCACGATCATGCCGACGAGCTGCTCATCGAGGCTGTCCTCGACCTTGATCAGCGTCGCGGCCATGCGCAGCAACGTGCCCTCGCTCGCGCCCGAGCGCTGAGTCACGATCGCCTGCAGATCGCCGGTCTCGCCCTGCACCTTGTCGCGCAGGTCGCCGAGACCGAGCACGCCGAGCGTATCGGCGATCTTCTTCAGCAGCTCCAGTTGCGGCGCCAGCTCGTCGACCTGGGTACCGCCCTGGCGCACGAAAATGTCGAGCGCATCCTTCACGCGGCCGAGGTCTTCCTTGATCGCAGCGGCCACCGTCTTCATCAACTTGACGGACGGTGCCGACAGACTCTCGCGAGCCTGCTCGACGTGATCGTCGACCGGCAGCAACTCAGTCAGGCGGAACGAGGCGCGCACTGCCGCGACCCGCGGACCGGTGCTACGAGCCCGCGCGACGTAGTAGAGAAGATTGTTGAGGAGTTCGAGCGGTGGCGTATCGACGTAGCGTCCCTCGCCCTGCTCGTACAAGCGCTTCATCTCGCGATCGGCGTGACCGAGCAGACGCTTGATCGAAGCGCTGCCTTCGAGTCCGCCTTCGCGCAGAGCTTCGAGCACTGCGCCGACGACCCACCACAGCTGGAACACCGGCTGCGTGGTCGCTACCTGCTCCAGCTTCTCAGCGGAGCGCGACAGCACTTCGAGGTTCTGATCGACGCGCTCGCCTTTGATCCAGCCGAGCAGGCCGAGCTGAAAGCGCGTGCGGAGCTTGCGCGCCCACTGTCCGATCGTGAGCACTTCGCCCGGTGTCGCGACGGGACTCGCCTGCTGATCCGAGCTGAGGTTCAGCAGCAGCAGCGTGCCTTCGGAGAGCAGCGCATGACCGCGCACGGCGCGCAGGTCGTTCAGCAGCGGCAGCAGCACGAGCGCCATGTCGCGGCCGCCGCTCATCACACGTTCGAGATACGTCGGGAGCTGCACCATCGCGCGCATGAGCGCATCGAGGCCTTCGGCGAGGTGGCGGCGCTCGGCGAAGTTGTCGATGAGATAGCGCGCGACCTGGCCCATTTCTTCGGCGAGCAACGCGGCGCCGTAGACTTCGGCGATGCGCAGCGCACCGTGCACGGAGCGCAGGTGCTCGCTGCACTTTCTCAGCAGCGCGACGTTGTCCTGCTGCTCCCCAAATGCTTCGAGAGCAGTGCGCGCGTCGTTGAGCTCACTATTGAGCTCGCGCGCGACGATATGCAGTGTTTGCGATGAAAGCTCGGCCATGTCTTCTTACGCGTTCAGGCCGCTGACTTTCTTGGGCGGTGACGGCGGCGACGCTGGACGAACCTGCGTGGCAGTGGCAGTCATCACCGGCGGCACGGGCGCTTTCTTGTCGGATTCGGTCAGGACTGCGCTGCCGCCGGTCGCTGTATCGGGCAGGCGGAAGCCGGCGACCGACTTGCGCAGCTGTGCCGACAGCTCGGCGAGCTTGCCGACCGAGCCGGAGGTTGCAGCGGAATTCTCGGCAGTCTGCGAGCTGATCTCGCGCAGCACGCCCATGGTGCGCGAGATGTTCTGCGCGGCCGAGGCCTGCTGACGCGAGCTCGCGGAAATGTTCTGCACCAGGCTTGCGATCTGGTTCGACACCTGCTCGATCTCTTCGAGCGCGGCGCCGGCGTTCTCGGCCAGCAGTGCGCCGCCGACCACGTCGGTCGTGCTGCGCTCCATCGAGACCACCGCTTCGTTCGTGTCTGCCTGAATCGTGCGCACCAGCACTTCGATCTGCTTGGTTGCGTTGGCGGCGCGCTCTGCGAGGCGCTGCACTTCGTCGGCGACGACCGCGAAGCCGCGGCCCGCTTCGCCGGCCATCGAGGCCTGGATGGACGCGTTGAGCGCGAGGATGTTGGTCTGCTCGGCGATGTCGTTGATCAGCTCGACGATGTTGCCGATCTCCTGCGAGCTCTCGCCAAGGCGCTTGATGCGCTTGGAGGTCTCCTGGATCGTCTCGCGGATGGCGTTCATGCCGTCGATCGTGCGACGCACGGCCTCGCCGCCCTTGTGCGCGACATCGACCGAGTGCCGCGCGACGTCCGAAGAGCGCTCGGCGTTGCCGGAAACCTCTTCGGTGGACGCCGCCATGGCGGCGACCGACTCGGAGGCGAGCGCGACCTGCTTCGACTGCGCCACCGACGCTTTCGCCAGGTGACCGGCAGATCCCTGCGTCTGCCGCGCCGAGGCGTCGAGCGAAACCGCAGATTCAGTAATCGTCGTGACCAGCTCGCGCAGTGCCTCGATCGCGTAGTTGATCGAGTCCGCGATCGCGCCGGTGATGTCTTCGGTAACCGTCGCCTGCACGGTGAGGTCGCCGTCGGCCAGGCTCGACAGCTCGTCGAGCAGCCGCAGAATGGCTTCCTGGTTGCGCTCGTTCTTGCTCGCCTGCATCTCGAGGGTCTTGCGGATGTTGCCGCTCATCGCATGCAGCAGCGAGAGGATCAGCAGCGACAGCAGACCGGCCACCAGCAGGCCGATGGGCAGCTCGCGACTGCCCAGAATTCCGGATGCGCCCGTCGCAGCCACGCCAACGCGGCTGTCGAACTGCGAGTAGATCTGATCGCCCGAGGTTGCCAGCGCGGTCGCTGCCTGGCGCGCGAGCTTGAGACGATCGGCCGAGCTGATCGCCGTGCGGACTTTCTCACTCAGCTGCGCGTACAGCGCGCTGGTGGATTTGAAGCGCGCCAGCGCATCCGCGCCGGTGAGCTTCGGCAAGCCCAGTCCCGAATCCTCGCCGCTCAGGCCGCCGACGACCTGGCCCATGTAGTCGTTGCTGTCAGCCAGACGCCGCGCGATTACGGTCGCGTCGCCGACGCCGCCCGCAAGCGCTTCCATGTCCTGTTGCAGGCGCAGACCCGTGAGCTCGAAACGTTCGAGATGCCGCGTCATGCCCTCGATGCCGGGCGTGCCGAGCGCGCTCGCCACGTTGCCGAGGCTCTGCAGCAGCTGCGGCACCAGCGCCCGAACTTCGGTCGCGGCCTTGTGCACGCCGTCGATCGCTTCGCTCGAGCTGAGGATGACCTGGCTCTGCTTGAGCATCTCGGTCGAGCCGTCGAACGACTGCACGTCGCCGCCGAGGGCATGCGCCAGCTCGGAATAGCGCGTGCGCGACTGGCGCAACTTCTCGAGCGCGCCGGTTTCGCCGTTCAACGCTGCGTTGGCCTGCGCCGGGATCTTCTGCGACAAGGCGAGCAGCTCGTTCAAGCTGCGTACGGAGCTCTGACCCGCTTCCATGTCCTGGCCACCGAACGCGAGCAGGCCCGCCGCGGCCGCGACGCAGACCAGCGCGATGACCATCAGCGCCGGCAGGAACCGCACGCCGTACATCTTAGTCTCGGCCATGGCGCTGTCCTTGGGTCCCGATTCGATTGTTCGATACGTCGCGCATCTGTCGTGTCACCTACGAAGCGGCCGCCTGCAGGAATTCCGGGCTTTCCAGCAGCGTGCGCAGGCTGAACACCGGCCAGCTCTCGGTGCCGCGTCGGAACGCGCCCGCCAGGTAACGCTCGCAGCGTGCGATCGTCGGCGGCGGCGAACCGGAGAACTCGCCTTCGTTGAAGCGGCGGAACCCGAGCACCTCGTCGACCAGCAGGCCGGCGGGCACTTCGCGGTGATGCGCGACCAGCACGCGCGTCGAGCGGTTGGTGTTGGTGGCACCGCCGCCGAGGAACGCGCGCAAGTCGACCACCGGCAGCAACTGACCGCGCACGTTGGCGATCCCGCGAATCCAGGTCTTCGAGCCGGGCACGCGCGTCACCACCGAGGGCAGGCCGAGTACTTCGCGCGTCTCTTCGCGCGCGACCAGAAAACTTTCCGCGCTGATGCGGAACGCGACGCCGACCCACTCGCGCTCGCTGCCCGCGTCGCGGCCCTGGCCGGTCGACGCAATACGCGCCAGCCGCTCGAGCTCGATGAGCAACTCGAAGGGTTTGTCGCGCAGGGATTTGAGAGTGGCGCTCGCCGTCATCGTGAGTTCAGTCCGGGCAGGCTTCAGCCCGCGAGGGCCGCCTGCGCCTTCTCGATCAGCTTTTCCATCGACACCGGCTTCACCAGGTAGTCGACCGCGCCCTGGCGCATCCCCCAGATGCGATCGGTCTCCTGATCCTTCGAGGTGACCATGATCACCGGGATCGACTTGGTGTCCGGATCGGAGGCGAGCTTGCGCGTCGCCTGGAAACCGTTGACGCCGGGCATCACGACGTCCATGAAGATCAGGTCCGGCTTCATCTCCTTGGCCTTGCGAATCGCTTCGGCGCCGTCGCCCGCGCTGGCGGTCTTGTAGCCGTGGCGCTCCAGCGCCTTCTGCATGACGTGAACTTCCGTCGGCGAATCGTCGACGATGAGGATCAGTGCCATACCTTGCTCCGCGGTGCCCTGCTGCGATCGCACTGCTGCTTGTCCGGCCATGGGTGAGTACCTGCCTCGCCTGTTTGAGCTAGCGCGCCAACGCGCCGACGTGGGTCTCGATCGCGTTCAGCAGCTCGTCCTTCGTGAACGGCTTGGTGAGATAGTGCTCGGAGCCGACGATGCGACCGCGCGCGCGGTCGAACAGCCCGTCCTTGCTCGACAGCATGATCACCGGAATGGAGCGGAATACCTTGTTGTGCTTGATCAGCGAGCACGTCTGGTAGCCGTCCAGGCGCGGCATCATGATGTCCACGAAGACGATGTCCGGCTGGTGGTCGGCGATCTTCGACAGCGCGTCAAAGCCGTCGACCGCCGTGTACACCTCGCAACCTTCCTTCGACAGCAGCGTCTCGGCGGTGCGGCGGATCGTCTTGCTGTCGTCGATGACCAGCACTTTGAGGCCCGCGAGCCGGGCAGACTGGTTCGTTGCTAGGTTCTCCATCGCTACCTCACACGGGAATCCACGCACCGGACCGCACGCCGCAAAGTACGAAATGGAGCTTGGAATCGTGTACTTGCGAGTCTTGACTAGCCCGACGCAACACGGCGAACTTTTAACATATTGGTTATAGGGCCGCCATCGCCTACCTCTCTATACTATGAAGCTCGTCACACCGACTTTTGCGTCGTGATTTCGACGTTGCCGCCGTGGTGTGAAGTGCGTCGCTGATTTGGTGAACCGATGCCTTTGACTACTTCTCAATCGCCCCCGCGCGTGCTCGTCGTGATGGATCCCATCGACGAGATCAAACCCGCCAAGGACACCACGCTCGCCATGCTGCTGGCGGCGCAGAAGCGCGGCTGGGAGCTGTGGTACGCGGAACAGCGCGATCTGTGGCTGCGTGACGGCGTCGCCTTCGGCCGAGTGCGCCCGGTTAGCGTCCGCAACGACCTGAAGGACTGGTTCACGCTCGATGCAGCGCATACGCGGCCGCTGGCGGAATTCAGGGTAATCCTGATGCGCAAGGATCCGCCGTTCGACATGGAGTACATCTACACGACGTACATCCTCGAGCGCGCCGAGCAGCAGGGCGTGCTGGTCGCGAACCGGCCGCAGGGCCTGCGCGACATGAACGAGAAAGTGTTCACCGCCTGGTTCCCGCAATGCTGCGCGCCGACGCTGATCACGCGGGACATGGCCGACATGCACGCCTTCCTGCGCGAGCACTTGCGCATCGTCTGCAAGCCGTTGTACGGCATGGGCGGGCGCTCGATCTTCGTCGTCGATCGCGGCGACAAGAACGCCAACGTCGTGTTCGAGACGATGACGGAATACGGCACGCGCTTCGCGATCGTGCAGAGGTACATTC
>DATJIP010000254.1:0-9268 GCA_035493235.1 Steroidobacteraceae bacterium | reverse complement strand
CCTGAAAGACTTCATCGATCAGACCACGCCACGGCTCAAGGACGACGACGATCGCGAGGTTCAGCCGACGCTGGGCTTCCAGCGCGTCCTGCAGCGCGCCGTGTTCCACGTCCAGTCGAGCGGCAAGAAGGAAGTCACGGCTGCGAACGTGCTGGTCGCGATCTTCAGCGAGAAGCACTCGCATGCGGCCTACCTGCTGTCGATGCAGGACGTCGCGCGTCTCGATGTCGTCAACTACATCTCCCACGGCCTGTCGAAGGTCGAGGACCGCGATCGCTCCGAGAAGTCCGATGAACCGGCGGCCGGCCCCGATGGCGAGCGCAGCGAGCCGGACGGCGGCACGGCGCTGGAGAAGTTCACGACCAATCTGAACAAGCTGGCGATGGAAGGGCGCATCGATCCGCTGATCGGCCGGCGCCTGGAGATCGAGCGCACGGTGGAGATCCTGTGCCGCCGTCGCAAAAACAACCCGCTGTACGTCGGCGAAGCTGGCGTTGGCAAGACCGCGCTGGTCGAAGGCCTGGCGCGCATGATCGTCGAAGACAAGGTCCCGGAAGTCCTGAGCGACAGCACCGTCTACGCGCTCGACATGGGCGCGTTGATCGCCGGCACCAAGTATCGCGGCGATTTCGAGAAGCGCCTGAAGGGCGTACTCAGCGAGCTGAAGAAGAACGCCGGCTCGATCCTGTTCATCGACGAGATCCACACGGTGATCGGCGCCGGCGCTGCCTCGGGCGGCGTCATGGACGCCTCGAACCTGATCAAGCCTGCGCTCGCCAATGGCGAGCTGCGCTGCATCGGCTCGACCACCTACACCGAATACCGCGGCATCTTCGAGAAGGACCACGCACTCGCGCGGCGCTTCCAGAAGGTCGACATCACCGAGCCGTCGGTGCAGGAGACGGTGGACATCCTCAAGGGTCTGCGGACTCGCTTCGAGGAGCACCACGGCGTCAAGTATGCGGATGATGCGCTGGTCGCGGCAGCTGAGCTGGCGGCGCGGCACATCAACGACCGGCAGCTGCCGGACAAGGCCATCGACGTCATCGACGAGGCGGGCGCGCGACTGCGGCTCAAGCCGGAAGGCGAGCGCGAAGAACTCGTCACGACCCAGATGGTCGAGGACGTGGTGGCGCGCATCGCGCGCATACCGCCGAAGAACGTCTCGACCAACGACAAGGACACGCTGCGCAATCTCGAGCGCAACCTGAAGCTGGTCATCTACGGCCAGGATCCGGCCATCGAGTCGCTGGCTGCAGCGATCAAGATGTCGCGCTCCGGGCTCGGCGATCAGCGCCGTCCGGTCGGCTCGTTCCTGTTCGCCGGCCCGACCGGCGTCGGCAAGACCGAAGTCACGCGCCAGCTGGCGATCGCGCTCGGCGTCGAGCTGATCCGCTTCGACATGTCGGAATACATGGAGCGCCACACGGTTTCGCGGTTGATCGGCGCGCCTCCGGGCTACGTCGGCTTCGACCAGGGCGGCCTGCTGACCGAGGCAATCAACAAGCATCCGCACTCCGTGCTGCTGCTGGACGAGGTCGAGAAGGCGCATCCGGACGTGTTCAACCTGCTGCTGCAGGTGATGGACCACGGCACGCTGACCGACAACAACGGTCGCAAGGCGGACTTCCGGCACGTCATCATCGTGATGACGACCAACGCGGGCGCGTTCGAAATGAATCGCCCGTCGATCGGCTTCACGCAGCAGGATCACACCAGCGACGGCATGGAAGCGATCAAGCGCCTGTTCTCGCCGGAGTTCCGCAATCGTCTGGACGGGATCATCTCGTTCAACGGCCTGGATGCGCGCACGATTCAGCGCGTGGTCGACAAGCTGCTGGTGGAAGTCGAAGCGCAGCTCGAGCAGAAGGGCGTGCAGCTGCACGTCGACGATGCCGCGCGCGAGTGGTTGGCCCGCAAGGGTTACGACCCGAAGATGGGTGCGCGCCCGATGGCGCGAGTCATCCAGGAGTCGATCAAGCGGCCGCTGGCCGAGGAGCTGCTGTTCGGGCGGCTGGCCGGCGGCGGACACGCGTTCGTGACGGTCGGTGCGGACGACCAGTTGAAAGTCGAATCCCGCGCCGACAGCGAACAGGCGCTGCTGGAAAAAGCCGAATAGGTTGGAATTGGCGCTGCAGGCCGGGCTTCAGCCTGCCTCTCTGCTCATCTACCGCGGTAGATGATTCTTCCCTTCGTCAGGTCGTACGGCGTCAGCTCGACTGTTACCTGGTCGCCGGTCAGGATGCGGATGTAGTTTTTGCGCATCTTTCCCGAAATGTGCGCGATCACCGTGTGACCGTTCGTCAGCTGGACGCGAAAAGTCGTGTTCGGAAGTGTGTCGACCACACGTCCTTCCATCTGAATTGCATCCTCTTTCGCCATGCACCCTTCGCTGTTACCCGGCTCACGGCCGGAAAGCGCGCGAATTGTGCATAAAGGGATAGGGCAATGCAACGAACGCGCGAGTGCACCCTCGAGGGTTGCAGCGCGGGCGGCGCTCAGGTCGCGGAATCGCTGTCAGCGGATCCCGGCGTGGCATCCAACCAACGCTGCGGCAACGGCTCGTCGCCCACGTGGCCGCCCAGCATCTCGATGAACGCAGGCCGTGGGATGAGCTGCGCGCCGAGGCCGAGCAGATGGGGCGTGGCCATCTGGCAGTCGATCATGCGGAAGTCACGCGCCAGCAGCTCATCGCACAAGCGCTTGAGGGCGACCTTGGAAGCGTCGCGCTCGATGCTGAACATCGATTCGCCGAAAAACACCCCGCCCATCGCGACCCCGTAGAGCCCGCCGACCAGCCGCTCGCCCTCCCAGGTCTCCACCGAGTGAGCGAACCCAAGGCGATGCAGCTTGAGATAAGCGGCGCGCATCTCCGGTGATAGCCACGTTCCCCCAGGCCGCAGCTCGCTGCTGCCGCAGGCGCGGATCACGTCGCGAAACGCAGTGTTAAGGCGCGTGACATAGCCGCGGTTGCGCACAGACTTCGCGAGGCTCCGCGACACTCGCAGCTCGTTCGGGATCAACACTGCGCGCGGATCAGGGCACCACCACAGAATCGGCTGGCCGCGCGAGTACCAGGGAAAGATGCCGCGTCGATACGCGGCGAGCAGGCGGGGCGGGGACAGGTCGCCGCCGGCGGCGAGCAGGCCGTCGGGTTCGCGCAGCGCGCGGTCCACGGGAGGAAATGCATCCGGTGAATCGCGTTCCGAAAGCCAGACGATCGAACCGCGCATGGGGTCCTGTGGGTCAGGCTTCAGCCTGACTCCTTCTTGAACGGAACGTGCTCCTGCACTTGCCGGATGTACTCGTCCACTGCTGCATGCTCCTGCTGCAGGTAGCTGTCGATCGCGCGTCGGAAACGCGGATCCGCGATCCAGTGCGCCGACCAGGTCTGCGTCGGCTCAAAACCCCGCGGCACTTTGTGCTCGCCCTGCGTGCCGGGCTCGAAGCGCTGCAGACCCTGCTCGATACAGTACTCGATTCCCTGGTAATAGCACGTCTCGAAATGCAGGCTATGAAACTCCGCCGCGGCGCCCCAGTAGCGGCCATAGAGCGTGTCGCCGCCGCGAAAGAAGATCGCAGTCGCAATCGGCGTGCCTTCCAACTCGGCAAGCTTCACTACGACGGTGCGCGGCAGCTCCGCAGAGACGGCGCGAAAGAATTCAGCATTGAGATAGTGCTCGTGGCCGCGTACGGCAAACGTGCTGGCCGAGAACCCGAACACGATGTCCCAGAGCCGCGCATCCATTTCCTCGCCGGCAAGCGTGCGGAAGCGGATGCCGTTCTCCTGCACGCGCCGGCGTTCGCGCAGCGCTTTCTTGCGCTTCTCGGAACGGAACGTCGCAAGGAAGGCGTCGAAGCTGGCGTAGTCGTGGTTGTGCCAATGGAACTGGCAGTCCTTGCGCCAGAGATAGTCGCGCGAACCCAGCGCTGCTCGATCTGCGTCAGTAACGAACAGAAGGTGAGCCGAAGAGACGCGTTCGCTGCGCGCATGCTCGAGCAACGCCGCCGCCATCCGTTCACGCGCTGCTTGCGTTTTTGCCAAGAGGCGTGGGCCGGTGGCCGGCGTGAAGGGCGCCATGCTCACGAGCTTCGGGTAGTAGCGCAGGCCAGCTTGCTGATACGCGCGCGCCCAACTCCAATCGAACACGAACTCGCCCCACGAATCGCTCTTGCTGTACAGAGGCAGAGCCGCTTCGATTTCGCCGGTGGCGGTTTGCAGCAGCAGATGCCGCGGACTCCAGCCGGTGCCCGGGCCGACACAACCTGCGCGCTCGAGCGCGAGCAGGAACTCGTGACGCACGAACGGATTGCCGCCCGTCTCCAGCGCATTCCATTGCTGCGCGGGAATGCTGCCGATCGAATCGACGACGCGCAGCGTCACTTCAGCGCTTGTTCGCGGCGTCGAGCTGGTCCAGATACTTGTCCGCATCGAGCGCTGCCATGCAGCCGGTGCCGGCGGAGGTGATCGCCTGACGATAGACATGATCGGCG
Organism: Steroidobacteraceae bacterium; assembly: GCA_035493235.1. Taxonomy (GTDB): domain Bacteria; phylum Pseudomonadota; class Gammaproteobacteria; order Steroidobacterales; family Steroidobacteraceae; genus Steroidobacter. The sequence continues at coordinate 4,774 of DATJIP010000254.1, read as the reverse complement.
ACGTCGCCCGCAGCGAACACGCCGGGCACGCTCGTCTGCGTCGCATTGCCGACGAGGCCGGATTTCACGATCAAATAACCGCCCTTCATTTCGAGCTGCCCTTCGAAGAGTTGCGTGTTCGGCGCATGGCCGACCGCGATGAATACGCCGGTGACGTCGAGCTGACGTAACGGGCCGCCGGCAGTCGGCGTGATCGCCAGGCCGGTGACACCGTTCTCGTCACCCAACACTTCCGCGACGTTGTGGTTCCACACCAGGCTCACCTTGCCCTCGTGCTGCCGTTCGAACAGATGATCCTGCAGGATCTTTTCCGAGCGCAGCGTGTCGCGACGGTGAACCAGTGTGACGTGTGACGCGATGTTCGACAGGTAAAGCGCTTCTTCGACGGCGGTGTTGCCGCCGCCGATGACTGCGACCTGCTGATTCTTGAAGAAGAAACCGTCGCAGGTGGCGCACGCCGAGACGCCGCGGCCGCGATAGTGCTGCTCGGACGGCAGGCCGAGGTACTTCGCCGTCGCACCGGTTGCGATGATCAGCGCGTCGCACGTGTACTTGCCGCTGTCGCCTTCGAGCTGGAACGGCCGCTGCGACAGATCGACCTTGTTGATGTGATCGTTCACGACCTCGGTATTGAACCGCTCGGCATGCTTGCGCATTCGCTCCATGAGCCCCGGGCCGGTGAGGCCGTGCGGATCGCCCGGCCAGTTGTCGACCTCGACGGTGGTCATGAGCTGACCGCCTTCTTCGATTCCCGTGAGCAGCACCGGCTTGCGATTGGCGCGCGCCGCGTAGACAGCGGCGGCGTAACCGGCGGGCCCGGAACCCAGGATCAGGAGCCGGCAGTGACGGGGAGCGCTCATGTATGGATACTTCCTCGCGAGTCGAAGGTTCGGACCGGCATGGTATGTAAATGAGAGCAGTGGCGCCAAATAGATCGCGTCGATCCGCACGATAAACAAGGCTGCGATTTTCCTTGCAATGCGCGACTGATGTCGTTTGAATATCAAAAAGTTAGTGTGCTTACTTGAGGTGAATTGACTTTGGCGACCACTGCTGAGGCGCGAGGCGGAACCCGACTTGGTGCGATCGTCGTGCGCTCGCTGCGCGAAGGCGCGCTGTGGGTGTTCGGCGCTCTCGCGCTGATCGTGCTCCTGGCCCTCATTACATACGACCGCAACGATCCGTCGTTCGCGACCACCGGCGAGCCGGGTCCGATCTCCAACGCGATCGGTCCGCTCGGCGCGCACTTGTCCGGACTGCTGATCATGCTGTTCGGTGCGCCGGCGTTCCTGTTCCCGATCATGATCGGTGTGACGGGCTGGCTGCTGTACCAGGATCGCAGCAAGAGCGACGTGCCTTCGCGCGCGACAGTTGCATTTCGCGCCGTCGGTTTCGTGTTGACGCTCATAACCAGCTGCGGCCTCGCGAGCCTGCATTTCACGGCCCCCCGGTATCCGAGTTCGGCCGGCGGCGTGCTCGGCTCGTTCGTCGGACAGGGATTCGAAGCAGGCCTGAGTTTTCTCGGTGCAACGCTGATCATGTTGGCCTTGTGGCTTGCCGGCGTGTCCTTGTTCGCCGGCGTGTCGTGGATCGAGATCATGGATCGCACCGGCCGCGTTACGCTCAACACGCTCGCCTGGCTGTCCGGCCGCATTTCGAATGCGCGCGAGATCAAGGCGGGTCGCGAGGTTAAGGAAGCGCGCAAGGAGGTCGTTCGCGAAGAACAGAAGCGCGTCGCGAACCGGCCGCCGCCGAAGATCGAGCCGGTCGTGCACAAGGTCGAAAAGAGCGAGCGTCACGAAAAGGAGCGGCAGGCCGCGCTGTTCGAGCGCCCGACCTCCAAGGAGCTGCCCGCGCTGTCGCTGCTCGACGATGCACCGGCACGCGTGTCCGGCTATTCCGCCGAGGCGCTCGAAGCGATGTCGCGGCTGGTCGAGCTGAAGCTACGCGACTTCGACGTCGAGGCCGAAGTCGTCGAAGTGCATCCCGGGCCCGTGATCACGCGCTTCGAGCTGCGGCCGGCGCCCGGCGTGAAAGTCAACCAGATCTCGAACCTCGCGAAGGATCTGGCGCGCGCGTTGTCCGCGGTCAGCGTGCGCATAGTCGAAGTGATTCCGGGCAAGTCGACCGTCGGCCTCGAAATTCCCAATGAGAAGCGCGAGCTGGTGACGCTCGGGGAGATCATCAAGTCGAAGGCTTACGACGAGATGACCTCGCCATTGGCGCTGGTGCTGGGCAAGGACATCAGCGGTGCGCCGGTGGTTGCCGATCTCGCCCGCATGCCGCACCTGCTGGTCGGCGGCACGACGGGCTCCGGTAAATCTACGGCCGTCAACGCGATGGTCCTTTCGCTGCTCTACAAGGCGACGGCCGAGCATATCCGCTTGATCATGATCGATCCGAAGATGCTGGAGCTCTCGGTGTACGAGGGCATCCCGCATCTGCTCGCGCCGGTCGTCACCGACATGAAAGAAGCAGCGAACGCGCTGCGCTGGTGCGTGGCCGAGATGGAGCGTCGCTATCAGCTGATGGCCGCGCTCGGGGTGCGCAATCTCGCGGGCTTCAACCGCAAGCTGAAAGAGATGCAGGAAGCAGGCACGCCGATCCGCGATCCGCTGCTGATGAAGGCGCTCGGTCCGGAAGGCAACCCGAACGAAGTGCCGCTGCTCGACCCGCTGCCGTTCATCGTGGTGATCGTCGACGAACTCGCCGACATGATGATGATCGTCGGCAAGAAGGTCGAAGAGCTGATCGCGCGGCTCGCGCAGAAGGCGCGTGCATCGGGCATTCACCTGATCCTTGCTACGCAACGTCCGTCGGTCGACGTCATCACCGGCTTGATCAAGGCGAACATTCCGACGCGCATCGCGTTCCAGGTCTCGGCGAAAGTCGACTCGCGCACGATTCTCGACCAGATGGGCGCGGAGCAGCTGCTGGGCCACGGCGACATGTTGTTCCTGCAGCCCGGCACATCGGTGCCGATCCGCGTGCATGGCGCATTCGTCTCGGATCAGGAAGTGCATCGCGTGGTCGGCGGCCTGCGCGGGTCGTCGCCGAACTACAACCCCGAGATTCTCGAAGGGCCGAGCATGCCGATTCCCGGCATGCCGGGCGAGCCTGGCGATCCGGGTGTCGAAGGCGGCGAGGGCGGTCTCGACGCCGAGCAGGATCCGCTCTACGACCAGGCCGTGCGCATCGTGATCGAAAGCCGCAAGGCGTCGATCTCGGGCGTGCAACGTCGCCTGAAGATCGGCTACAACCGCGCCGCTCGCATGATCGAGACCATGGAGGCGGCAGGCATCGTCGGACCGCTGCAGTCCAACGGCATGCGCGAAGTTCTGTCGCCGGCGCCTCCCGAAGAGTGATCCCAATGAAGTGTCTGCACCGCGCGCGGCTCGTGGGCGCGCTGATCTTTCTCACTGCTGCTTCGGGTCCGGCGGTCGGCCTCGCTGCGCAGAGTTCGCAAGAGGGGCAACAGCGCGTCGAAGCGTTCCTGCAGGGACTCGACGGACTGCAGGCGCAGTTCAAGCAGATCCTCACCGATCGCAACGGTCAGACTGTCGACGAAGCGAGCGGCACGCTGGCGATCTCGCGGCCGGATCGCTTTCGCTGGGACTACCGGCAGCCGTATCAGCAGATCATCGTCGCGGACGGCAGTCGGATCTGGATCTACGACAGCGATCTGGAACAGGTGACGGTTCGCAAGCTCGACGAGACGCTGTCGGCAACGCCGGCGATGCTGCTCAGCGGCCGCAGCAGTTTGTCCGACAACTTCAAGGTTACGCAGGTGTCACGCGAAGGAGCGGTCGACTGGGTCAAGATGGAACCCAAGCGCGACGACACCGATTTCCGGTGGGTCCGGCTGGGCTTCGAGGGCGCGCTCCTGAAATACATGCAACTCGCCGACAAGCTCGGACAGACCACGGGCCTCGAATTCAGCAAGCTCGAGCGCAATCCACCGCTCGATCCGTCGCGTTTCACCTTCACCGTGCCGCCCGGCGCCGACGTGATCGGCGACGCTTCGTCCTCGCCGGCGGCCCCGACTCGCAAACAGTAATCGCATGCTGCTCGCTCTACGTCATCCACGTCTGTGGCTCGTGTCCGGATGGACACTGATCATCTGCGCGTTCATCGCCAGCCTGGTCCCAGCGCACGATCTGCCGAAGATGGGCGGCATCAGCGACAAGTTCGAGCACGTCGTCGGCTACTCGGTGCTGGCGCTGTGGTTCGCCGGCATTTATCCGCGATCGAACTATCCGATGATTGGTTTTGCGCTGCTGATCATGGGCATCGCGATCGAAGCGTTGCAGGGCGCGATGCACCTTGGCCGCGAGGCGGATTTGCGCGACGTGTACGCCAACGCCGTGGGTGTCATTTGCGGACTGACGCTGGCGCTCGCGTGGCTCGGTGGCTGGGCAATGCGCATCGACTCCGGCACGAGGAAGCGGTGAGTGCACGAGCAGCGCCGCCGGATGCACGTCCGCTCGCGGATCGCATGCGGCCAGCGTCGCTCGACGACTACGTCGGGCAAGCGCATCTGTTCGGCCAGGGCAAGCCGCTGCGGCGGATGCTCGAGGGCGGGCATCTCCATTCGATGATCCTGTGGGGTCCGCCGGGCACCGGCAAGACGACATTGGCGCGGCTCGTCGCACAAACCTGCGATGCGGAGTTCCTGGCGTTCTCAGCCGTGATGGCGGGAGTGAAGGACATACGCGCGGCCGCTGAGCGTGCCGCCCAAGTGCGCAAGGAGTCTGGTCGCCGCACGGTGTTGTTC
>DATJIP010000253.1:0-24835 GCA_035493235.1 Steroidobacteraceae bacterium | reverse complement strand
ATTCCTGCGCGAGCTGCGCAGCGAGTCCGCCGACTTGAAGACGCTTTAGAGACGGCAAGTGATCGACCGTCACCACGCCATGTAAGTAGATCTCCTCGCTGTAACAAACGCGACGGTGAGGCGTCATACCTGGAGCGCGATGGGCGTCACACCAGGGCCTCCACCATGTTCAGCGAATCAAGCAAGCCTTTCGGCAGGGGCTGGCGTTTTCGTTCGTTTGCTCTTGCTGGCCATGGTCGCTCCTACGGACTGAATGTGCCTTGACGGATATATACCTCACGGGTTATATAAGCCTCATGGAATCTACCTTCTCCATCATCGCCGAACCGAGTCGTCGCGCCATTCTCAGCCTGCTCGCCACCGCCGAGCAATCGGTCGGCGACATCGAATCGCAGCTGGACCTGTCGCAGCCTTCGGTCTCCAAGCATCTGCGTGTGCTGCGCGAGGCCGGCTTCGTCGAATCGCGCGTCGATGCACAACGACGCCTCTATCGCATCCGACCGGAGCCCCTCATGGAAATAGATGCATGGCTAGCTCCGTTCCGCCGCTATTGGTCGCAACATCTCGATGCGCTCGAGCGTCATCTCGATCGCATGAGTCCTCCACCCCGCCGGAAACGGAAGAAGAAATGAGCAAGCGTGATAAATATCAGCCAGGCCCGGCCGCGGGTGCCGAGGTCCACAAGGAAGGCGATAACTGGACGCTCGTGCTCGTCCGCGAGCTGCGTCATCCGCCTGCAAAAGTCTGGCAGGCGCTGACGGAGCCGGAGCATCTGCGCGAGTGGGCACCCTTCGACGCCGACAAGAGCCTGGCCAGCACCGGAACCGTCAAGCTCTCGACAGTTGGCGCGCCGGCGCCGCAGGTTTCCGAGACTGTCGTGAAGCGCGCCGAGCCGCCGAAGCTGCTGCAGTACAGCTGGGGCGACAACGACCTGCGCTGGCAGCTCGAGCCGCTCGGCAAAGGCACGCGTCTAACGCTCTGGCACAACATCGATCGCCGCTACATCTCGTGGGGCGCCGCTGGCTGGCACATCTGCTTCGACGTGCTGGATGCACACCTCGCCGGCGAGCCGATCGGCCGCATGGTCGGCATGGAGACGATGCAGTTCGACGGCTGGCAGCGTCTGCAAAAAGAGTACGCCCAACAATTCGCGACTTGATAAGGGAGATTCACTTGAACTGGAGCAGCTGGATCCGGCAAACCCATCGCTGGGTGGCCATCGTCTTCACGGTGACCGTGATTGCCAACTTCATTGCGCTGGCGCTCGGCACGCCGCCGGCCTGGGTGACCTACTCGCCGCTGGCGCCCCTCTTCTTCCTCCTTTTCAGCGGCCTGTATTTGTTCGCGCTGCCGTACACCGCCAAGTGGCGCAACGCGAAGAACAAGGAGATGCAAGCAGTATGAACAAGAATCCGACGCAGGGCGACACGCCCGCGAAAAAGATCGACGCACGGATCAAGGAGCTGGATGACTGGCGCGGCAAGACGCTCGCGAGTCTGCGCAAGATCATCAAGCAGGCGGATCCGGACGTAGTCGAAGAGTGGAAATGGAACGTTCCGGTCTGGTCGCACGACGGCATCATCTGCACCGGCGAAACGTACAAGGCTGCCGTGAAACTGACGTTTGCCAAGGGCGCGTCGCTGAAGGATCCAGCGAAGCTGTTCAACTCCAGCCTCGAAGGCAACACGCGACGCGCGATCGACTTCCGCGAAGGCGACAAGATCGACGCCGATGCGCTCAAAGCGCTGATTCGCGCCGCGGCGGCCTTCAACAAGTCGGCACGATGAAGAAAGCGGCGAAGCCGAAGCTGCTTGCTGGCGGCAACCCGCAAATCGCGAAGGGCTACGGCGACGCGCCGGTTCGCGCCTACATCGCCGCCCTTCCGGGTTGGAAGCGCGCTGTCGGCCGGCGCCTCGATGCGCTCATCACGCGCACGATTCCTGGCGTGCACAAGGCGGTGAAATGGAACTCGCCGTTCTATGGCGTCGAGAGCGAGAGCTGGTTCCTCAGCTTCCACTGCTACACGAACTACATCAAGGTCGCCTTCTTGCGCGGAGCAGCGCTGCACCCTCTGCCGCCCGGCAAGTCCAAGCAGAAGTCGGTGCGATATCTCGACGTTCGCGAAAACGAGCTCGACCAGGATCAGTTCGTCGAGTGGATCGAGCAAGCCGCCAAGCTGCCCGGCGAACGCATGTAGAAACTCCGGCCTGACATAACGCGTCTGGTGTGTACGGGGGCCTGCCCCGACACATATATAGGAGAGCGTCATGCCGACGACGAGCCCTGATAAGGACGAGGGTCAGATCCGCGAGTGCCTCAACCGGTGGACGCGAGCCCTGCACGCGAGGGATCTGAACGCACTGATGGCGCTCTACGCACCGGACACGATCGCTTTCGATCTCATGCCTCCGTCGCAAGTCGACGCCCGCCACTACCGCCAGAACTTCGAGCGATGGTTCGCCATGATGCCGAGCGCGATCGAATATGAGATCCACGACTTGCGCATCGCTGCGAATGGCGATGTCGCGTTCAGTCACAACCTCGGTCATGTCAAAGCCACGCGCGCGAACGGCGAGAAGGCTGACTACTGGGTGCGCGCGACCGTCGGTTTCCAGAAGCGCAACGGCCAGTGGCTGGTGATCCACGATCACGTCTCGATGCCCTTCGACATGGAGACCGGCAAAGCCGTGCGCGAGCTGCGCCGCTAGCCTACTGCCCTGGATACGGCGTGCCGTCCTTGTGCACGAAGCGGCCATCCGCATTGGCGCTCTTCATATCTATATCCGAGCAGGTCGTAAGGTCCTGCGGGTTGCGCGACCCCATCTCGAGGTAAACGGCCACACTCGCTGATCGGTTGATCATGTGATGCCCGTTGCCCGTCCCCTTCGGAAACGCCGCGCAATCGCCCGCGCGCAGCACGGTCTCGCCGCCGTCCTCGACGAGCGTCAATTCGCCTTCGAGCACATAGACGAGCTCGTCCTCGTGACTGTGCCAGTGACGCTGACTCGACCACCCGCCCGGCGCCAACGTCATCAGGTTGACTCCGAAATCGCGCAGACCGCCCGCGTCCCCTAAGCGCCGCCGTGTCCGTCCTGCGCAGGGCACATCGAACGGCGACGGATAGGGACAACCCTTGCGTACGGGAACAGTATCGATATTGACCTTGGGCATGTACCGCTCCTGATACGATTCAAAGCGTGAACATTCGACTGCTAATTGTCACAGGACTGCTGATGGTGGCCGCTCCCACCCTCGGCGCACAACCACCCGAGGGCGTCGGCAGCGACGGGATCTTTCGGATCACACCACAGCGGCCGGTCGCCGAGCTGCGCGCCGAGGCGCTCGCCGCGCAGCCGCCCGCCGAGTCGGGCCAATTTCGCAGCTCCGACCTGGTCGAGATCACGAAGCTCGATCCGACGATCAAGCTCGACATCCGCTACGCGACCACCAACAACTTCCTCAGCACGCCGGTGTACACGCGCGCCGCGGCGTATTTGCAGCGACCCGCCGCGGAGGCGCTCGTGCGCGTGCATCACGCGCTCGCGAGCCAGGGCTATGGGCTCCTGATCCACGATGCTTATCGTCCCTGGTGGGTCACGAGGGTCTTCTGGGAAGCCACGCCGCCGAAATTCCACGAGTTCGTTGCCGATCCCGCGCAGGGCTCGCGCCACAACCGCGGCTGCGCTGTCGACCTGACGCTCTACGACCTGAAGACCGGCAAGGCCGTGTCGATGCCGAGCGTTTACGACGAGATGTCGCCGCGCGCCTATCCGAATTACGAAGGCGGAAATTCCACTGAACGCGAGCATCGCGCGATTCTGCGCAAAGCAATGGAACGCGAAGGCTTCACCGTGTTCGAGACCGAATGGTGGCACTTCGACTTCAGGGACTGGCGCGAATACCCGATCGTCAATCGCGACTTCTAGCTGCCATCGCGAAGAACGCGAGCACCCGTTCCTCGTACATCTGTCCCACTCGTGCAGCAAAGTCCACGTGTGCCGCGCCCGGAATCATCCAAAGCTGCTTGGGTTCCGGCGCCGCCGCGAACAGCCGCGCCGAGTCCGCGGGCGTCGTGTGGCGATCCGCATCTCCTGCAATGATGAAGATGGGCGCACGCACCCGAGGAATAGCGCTGACCGGCGCGAGATCAGACGGACTGATACCCAGCCTCGGCTCGAGTTGCAGCAGCAGCAGTGGCGCAAGCAAAGACCCGAACCTCCCGAGTCGCATGCTCAAACGGTTCGCAGTGGCCGCCTCGATATCAGGATAGACGGCCTCCAGCACCAGCGCGTCGACAGGCAGCGGATCGGCTCCCAACAGCGCAGCTGCGCCACCCAACGACACGCCGATCGCACCGATGAACTGCCCTGGCGCACGACTTCGTGCATACGCGACCGCGGCGCGCGCATCGGCTGATTCCAGATAGCCCATCGTGATGTGACTGCCCGGGCTCTCGCCATGCGCCTGAAAATCAAATAGCAGCACCGAGTATCCGGCCCGATGCAGCATCTCCGCGCGACCGACCATGCTCAGCCTGTTCGCTCGCACGCCATGCATGAGAACGATCGTCCCGAGCGCATTCGATGCAGGCACGTACCAGCCGTGCAGGACATTCCCGGACGCACCTCGAAACTCGACCTTCTCATGCGGCAGCGGCAGGCTCGCTTCCGATATGGACGCACGCGCAGGCGCGAGCAGCACCGATCCGGCAAGGAAGACGCAGCCGCCGAACCCCGCAAGCAGCACGGTGAAAATTATTATCAGGCGACGCACGGAGCGTGGATTGTTGCCGAGCCATGGCAATATGTCACTGCCAACTGACATCGATAGGAGCACCCATGCAACTGACCCGACGCGAAGTTCTCGAAGCTGCCTTGGCCGGTGCGGCCGCGACGGCGGCTGGCTTCTGGGTCAAGGAAGGCCACGCCAGCTCAGGCAAGTACGACGCCGTGTTTGCCGAGCTCGATCGCTACGTCGAGCAGTTCATGCGCGAGATGAACAGCCCGGGCCTGACGCTGGTTCTTGCGGATCGCGAAGGCGTGCAGCGGGTTGCGACTTATGGGTTCAGCGATCTCGACCGGCAGCGCAAGCTGAAAGCGGACGAGCTGTTCGAGATCGGCTCGATCACGAAGTCGTTCCTGGCATTGTCGCTCCTGCAGATGCGTGAAGAGGGCAAGCTCGATCTTCACAAGCCGATCGTCGAGTATGTGCCGTGGTTCCGCGTCCAATCGTCGTTCGCGCCGATCACCACGCATCACTTGCTGACGCACACGTCCGGCCTGCCAGGCGCGCCGGAAGTGTTCCCTTCCGATCCCGCACACCGGCATCTTGCGGCGTACGCGCCGGGCGAGCAGTTCCACTACAACAACATGGCCTACTCGCTGCTCGGCTATCTCGCCTGGACACTCGATGGCCGCGAGCTGCCGGAGATCTTTCGCGAGCGGATCTTCAAGCCACTCGGCATGTCGCAAAGCGAGCCGGCGATCGATTTTCAGATGCGCGCGCGCATGCCGCGGAGTTACGTGCCCTCGGTGACCGATCGTCCCTATCCGCGCCACGGCGAGCTGAGCGAGGCGCCGCAAATCATCTCGTCGAGCGGCGCGGGCTGCATCGCCGCGACTGCTCGGGACATGGGCGCCTACATCCGAATGCTGGCGAGTCACGGCCGGGGACCGCAGCGCGCTTTGGTTTCGTCGGAAAGCTTCGAGCTGTTTTCCAAGCGACACATCCAGGCCGAAGAGTTTGGCCCGACCGCGAGCTACGGCTACGGCATGGCGGTCGACGAGCTCGACGGCAATCCCCTCCTCCGTCACACCGGCGGCATGGTTTCGTACATGTCGGCATTGCAAGTGGACATCGGCGCCGGCATCGGCGGCTTCGCGTCCGTCAACGCGCAGCAGGGATATCGCCCGAATGCTGTCGTGAAATACTCACTGCAGCTCATGCGCGCGCACGTCGAGAACAAGAAGGCACCTGCCGCGCCTGCGGCCGATTCAGAGCTCGAAGTTACCAATGCCGGCGACTATGTCGGCGTCTTCAAAGGCGACCGCGGTCAGCTCGAGTTCGTGCGCGATGGAGCGAAGCTCTTCCTCGTACGCCCGGGGAAGCGATCGCAGCTGCAGAGACTGGCAACGCCGGATCAATTCCACGTCAGCGATCCGGAGTTCGCTCGCTTTCCTCTCGCCTTCGGTCGCAAGAAGGAGGACGGCCCGGTCGTCGAACTGAGCTGCGGCGACGCCTGGTACACAACGGACGCGTACGACGGGCCTCGTCAGTTCCAGATTCCCGACGCGTGGCGCAACTACGTCGGCCACTATCGCAGCGAAGATCCATGGATCGGCTCGATCCGCGTCGTGATCCTGAAAGGACGCTTGATGCTCGACGGCCAGACGTCGCTCGAAGCCGACGGCGAGCTCTTCCGCCTGCGCGACGAGCCGTCCAACACGGAATGGATTCGCTTCGGCGAAGTCGTCAACGGCAAGTGCATGCGCCTGAAGTATTCAGGCGTGGATTTGTGGCGAGTGGCGAGCGCGTGAGAATGACTCGGGCTACATCCATCAGCTGACGCGAAACCCGGTCCTCCACCAATCGACGAGCGCGGTACGATTCTGCGTACCGGTTGCGCGATACAGGCGCTCGAGCACCGTCTTGACGGTCGCAGGTGAGACACCGAGCTCGCGCGCGATTTGCTTGTTGGTGTAGCCCATCGCCACGCGCGACACGATCGTTGCCTGTCGCGAGGACAGCTCGATCGGCTGAACGCCCTTGCTCAACAGCACGGCGCTGTGCAGAGGCACGGCCAACTGCGACGACACTTCGAGCAACGCGGCCCTCTCGCGACGGCGAAACGGCCGCTCGCCGGGTATGTATGTGCCGACCCACGCGATCATCTTGCCGCCGTGACAGACCATCATGCGCCCATAGTCCGGCGCCTCTCGTGAATCGATCCAGCGCGGCACAGCCGGATTTGCAAAATAAACGGGGCCGTGAATGCCGGCGCGTATCGGCTCGACCCAACCGTTGCGCTGCCAGCGAGGAACATGCTCGATATCGACCACCCACGGCACCCGCTGCGCAGGTCTCGGCCTCGGCGGCAGTAATGTTCGATCTACGACAGCAGCGAAGGCGTCGTAGCTGCCATCCAGTCGGCGAGTGAAGGCCACCGCCGTTCCGCGCGGACACGCGGCGGCTATCGCCTCTGCCGACAGACGCACGATGCTCCATGTGTCGCCCAGCAGCTCCGCTGCAGATGTTACTTCCGCTACGCGCTCTCTGATTTCACGCAACGAACGACTCCTGCGTCAGCAGCGCTGTACGCCGTTCGGCCGACTTGTGCCGTCATCGTACGCCTTCTACGTTCACTGCGATGAACGAAGCACTCTCGCGCCTGCCGCTACTCCTGGTCGTCGTTGCGTACGCGCTGTTCTGGGGATGGGAGGCGCTTGCACCGCGGCGCATGATGCCGACGCAACCGGGACGCCGTCGCGGCAATCTGCTGATTTCAATCCTGTCGTTCGTGTTGGGTGGGATCACCGGAACGGCCTTGCTCGCGCTCGCCACCTGGACGAGCGAGCGCCAATGGGGACTCCTCGCCCCTCTCCATGCACCCGCCTGGCTCTACTGGCTGCTCGGAGTGTTGCTGCTCGATCTGACCGACTACTGGCGACATCGCATCAGCCACGCGACCGGCTGGTTGTGGCGGCTGCATCGCGTCCATCACACCGATCTCACAATGGATGTGACTACATCGTTCAGAAATCACCCCCTGGAGATGCTGTTGCGGGCCGCGTTTCTGGCTGCCGCGACGCTGGCGTTCGGCATTCCGCCGATGGCGCTGCTACTGCAGCCGATCCTGATGCTGCCTGTGCTCGTATTCCAGCACGCCAACATTCGACTGCATCCCGCGCTCGACTCGACACTCGCGTGTTTGATCGTGACGCCGGGAATGCACATCGTCCATCACTCGCGCGTACCCGCCGAGGCGGACAGCAACTTTGCGACGCTGTTTACGGTATGGGACCGGCTGTTTCGCACGTTTCGGCCCGCAGCGATGCCCGAAGCGTGCGGCGTCGAGGGATTCGAGGGATCGAACGCACGAACCTTTATTGCGATGCTAGTGACTCCATGGAAATGAAGGCAACGGCTCTTGCTCGTTCGCTGCAGTCCAGAGCCACAGGCCGATGAGCGTGCGAGCGAGAGGCTGAATCGCTGGATAACTCCAACTCGCGAGCGGCTCGGGCAACGACCACAACTGCATCTCGCCCGTGATGATCGGCAGCGTGATCGCAACGGCGGCGAGCAGGAAACCGCCGACGATGCGCGTCAGACCTCGGCCGGCACGCACCAGCGCGAGACCCAGGCTGGTGTTGCCGATAGAAAAGCCGATCAACAGGACTAAATAGAACGCGTCCCAGAGACCGTCGTACATCGCGGTGTTGGTACGAACGATCGCCTGGGTCGCCGCATCCGCCGCGAAGTAAGCCGCTCGCCATTTATCGAACGCAAAGATCGTCATGGTCTGTTGCAGAGCTTCGTTGCTGGCCCAGAGCGCGAAGCCAGCGATGCCTATGATCGCGGCCACCGGACGCAGGCGGCGAATCCGCAAGGCGATGCCCAGCGCCGCCGCAAAGGTCAGGAACGGATGAACCAGGTAAACCCACGAGCGCAGCACGTACGCCGGATCGGCGACGCGCAGCATGCGTCCTTCGAACCCTTCGGCCGGCTGGTAGAACTCCGGCAGGTAGATCAATCCCAGCGTCGTGATCGCAGACAGAATCGAGCACACCGCCACGCTGCGATAGAAGGAAGGTTCGAGCTTCATAGGGCGGCCACTTCAGCAGCCCGAAGCGGTTCTCTCAATCGCGCTGGGACGAACGCTGCGCAATTGTGACGAACGCGGCTGCGTTATCGCCGAATTGACGGCCGACCGGCAGCTCCGCACCACTACGAACCTCGACGACTCGCCGTCCGCGCGGCCCCCGGCGTGTGGCCACGACGTGCAACGGATTGACGAGCAACGAGCGATGCACCCGCAAGAAGCCGATCGGGGCCAGCTGATCGTTCAGATCCTGCAGCGTCGCGCGCAGCAGCAACGTTCGATCACCAGTGACCAGCTCGACGTAGTTGCCGGCGGCCTTGATGTATTCGATATCGCAGGCCCGTACGGCAAGCGTGCCCTGGCGTGTCGGCACATTCAGAACGGGATCGGCCTGCAACTCGCGCACAGGCTGCGAAGGCCGCATCAACCGCCGCACGACCGCGAGGCCAAACGGAATCGGCAGGAGTCGGTACACAATCTGTCCGAGCGAGTCTTTGTCCGTGGAGTAAACCGCGGCGAGCGCGTACTCCAGGGCAACGCAAACGGCGAGCGCCGCGATCAACACTCCTGCGGACAGCACGAGTTGCAAAGATTGCGCCGGCCGCTTCTCGACCCACTTCAGCGCTTCCCACGCGCAGAGCCACGGCAATGTCGAGACGACCGCCCACGCCAGCGTGCGCGGCAAATTCATCTCGACATCGATGACGAAGCCATGAACGAGGCAATACGCTGCGGCGATCACGCTGAGACCTGCGGCAGCTCCGGTGAACCGTAATCCGCTAGCGGCTGGCACGGCATTTCTCGCTATGGACTGAGCTGCGCGTAGGTTACATTACGCGCACCCGCCGTCGAGGGGCGCTGCAGCGGATTCTCATCCGTCACGCTCGACGGCACCTCCTGGTCCAAGGGCGCCTCCTACGGAGGTGTCTCATGCTTGTCGGACGTGTTGTCGGCCATGTTGCTGGGCTGTGGCGTTATCCCGTGAAGTCGATGGCAGCCGAACCGCTGCGCGAAGTCGGCGTGTCCTGGCACGGCTTCAGCGGGGATCGCCGCTGGGCCTTCGTTCGTGACGGTGTGCCGCAAAGTGGCTTTCCCTGGCTCACGCTACGCGAGCGAGCGGACCTGAACCACTACCATCCGGCGTTCGTCGATCCGCTGCAGCCTGACAAGTCGGCCACCCTCGTGCGCACACCAGCAGGAGTTACCTTCGACGTCACCGACCCGGCATTGGCGGCTGAGCTCTATCCGCAAGGCGTGCGCGTGATCAAGCAAAACGTCGGCATCTTCGACACCTTCCCGCTGTCGCTCGTCACGACGCAGACGCTCGCGCGACTCGGCGAAATGGTCGGCACGCCACTGGACGTCGCGCGCTTCCGACCGAACATCCTGATGGAGGCATCCGATGCGGCACCTTTCCAGGAAGACGACTGGGTGGGCCGTACCCTGAACATCGGCGGCATGGCGATGCGTGTCGACAAACGCGATGGCCGCTGCGTCGTCATCACAATCGACCCGGTGACTACCGAGCGAAATCCCGCAATCCTGCGCGCGGTCGCTCGCAACCGCGAGGGCTGTGTTGGCATCTATGGTTCGACGGTCACACCCGGTCGCGTAGCGATCGGCGATGAGGTCGGCGTATCCTGAGGTCTCCATGACGCACTCAAGCGCGTTTTCACGAGCGGCTCTCCTCCTGGCCGTCTGCATCTGTTTCGCGGCGCACGCAGAAAATCTGCCGACGACCGCGGCAGAGATCGACACACTCGCGCAACGCGTCGCCGGCGATGGCGACGCGGTCACACGAACGCAGCGCCTCGTGTCGTGGATGAACTCGCGGCTCGAGTGGGTTGCGACTGATTACCAGAAGCGCACTCCCGAGCAGATCCTCGCTCGCGGCGCGGGCAACTGCGCAGATCTCTCGTCGGTGCTCGAACGGCTCATCAAGCCGGCCGGTATCCCCTATCGCTGGGTCGCAGAGATCAATCTTCAGCCTGCGTCCGACGAGCGCGAAGCGGACGCGCGCGCGCTGGTGAAGAAGGACGGCCCGGGAATGTCGGTGTTTGGCCGCCGGCACAACGATCATCGCTGGCTGGAGGTGCTCGACGATCGTTCGAAGGATTGGGTCCCGGCGGATCCCTCGGCTGGACTCGTCGGGACGCGCCCCTGGCTGCTGGCACGTGTCGCGTTCGGAACCCGACCTCCAGCACCGGTGCCGGCAGCGGCTGAGTCGCTCGCCGAGATGATCGTGCCACTCACGATCTTTACGGCAAAGAATGGCACGACGCCGCGTCTGGATCGCTCCGAGCACTATCTCGTGGACGAGCTCGATCACCTCTACGCCGGCCGGGCGCACTCGTTGCCAAGCTGGCCAGCCTGGGTGACAGCGGTCCGTCGGTTCGCTCCGCTGGCGCGGGGTGCGTTCGAAGGACGAGTCGACTTGCATCAGCAATCGGCTGTCATCGACGAGCTTGCGAACGTGTACGCGCGGCTGCAGAAGGAGGCGCACGCAGCCGGACTCGCGCGATAAACTAGCGGCCACTATGCAAACCAACCGACGTGCTTTCCTTGGATTGGCCGCCACAGCCGGACTGATCGGCCTGCGGCCAACGTTGCTCGCCGCTCAGACCGGGGGCGAGAAGACCCCTGCTTCATTGCCGCCGCCAATCACGCGTGCCGAGCGCCTGCAGCGGATCGCCAAGGCCCAGAAGTTGATGCGCGCCGCAGGACTCAAGGCCTTGCTGGTCGAGTCCGGCAGCTCGCTCGTGTATTTCACCGGCGTGCAGTGGCGTCGCAGTGAGCGGCTGACTGCCGCATTGATCCCGGCTGATGGCGAGGCGGTCATCGTCACACCGGAGTTCGAAGAGCCTTCCGTCCGCGAGAGCCTGCAGATCCCCGCGGACGTCCGCATCTGGAGCGAGCACGAGAGCCCGTTCGCACGACTTGCCGACTGGCTCAAGGAGCACGGTGCAGCCAAAGGGCCGGTGGGCGTGGAAGAGACGACGCGCTTCTTCGCCTTCGAAGGCCTGCGAACGCTGGGTATCGAAACGCGCGGCGATTCCGCTGTCGTGCGCACTTGTCGCGCCATCAAGTCACCCGCGGAGATCGCGCTGATGCAAGCTGCGTCGGACATCACGATCGCCGCCTATCGCGACACCGGTCCGCAGATCGCGCGCGGCATGACGCCGGCCGATATCAGCACGATCATGGCGGCGGCAATGGCGAAGCACGGCGGCAGTCCGGAGTTCAACCTCGTGCTGCTCGGCGAGGCCAGCGCGTATCCGCACGGATCGCGCAAACCGCAGGAAGTCCGACCGGGCGAAATCGTGCTGCTGGATTGCGGCTGCAGCTACGAGGGCTACCAATCAGACATCTCGCGCACGATGGTGATGGGCGAACCGACCAAGCAGCAGCGCGACGTTTGGGATCTCGTCAAGCGCGGTCAGCAGATCGCATTCGAAACCGTAAAGGTCGGAACACCCGCGGGTGCAGCGGACGATGCTGTACGCGCGGCGTATGTGAAGGCTGGCTATGGCCCGGGGTACAAGCTGCCAGGCACTTCACATCGAACGGGACACGGAATCGGCCTCGACGTACACGAGCCTGTGTACCTCGTCCACGGCGAAGTGACGCCTCTCGCACCGGGCATGTGCTTCTCCGATGAGCCCGGTATCTACATTCCAGGCAGCTTCGGCGTGCGACTCGAAGATTGCATCCACATGACCGAGAGCGGGCCGAAGTGGTTCTCGGTGCCGCCGACGTCGATCGACAAGCCTTTCGGCTGAGGTCGAGCGACTGCCGAGGCCTCGTGACGAACGACCGCGCGCATTGGGACAACGCGTACCGGACCAAGTGGACGGACCAGGTCAGCTGGTATCGCGCGCACCTCGACGTCTCGTTCGAGCTGCTGGTTGAAGCCGGGCTCGGTCCGCGCTCTCGCGTCGTCGACATCGGCGGCGGCGCGTCGACGCTGGTGGATGACCTGCTCGACTTCGGTGTCCAGTCGATCACCGTCGTCGATCTCTCGCCGGCCTCGCTCGAGATCGCCCGACAGCGCTTGGGCGCGCGAGCTGCGCGTGTCGACTGGCTCGTCGCAGACGTGACGGCACTGAATCTGCGCGAAGGCAGTTTCGACCTTTGGCACGATCGCGCGGCCCTCCACTTTCTCACGGCGCCCGAAGCAGCTCAGGCGTACGTGCAAACCGCCACGCGCACCATTGCACCCGGCGGACACGCAGTCATCGGCTGCTTCGCTGCCGATGGACCCGAACGCTGCAGCGGCCTGCCGGTCGTCCGTCGCGATCCCGCCGATATCGCCGCCTTGTTCGGCGAATCCTTCGCACTCGTAGAATCGCGACGAGAAGTCCATTCGACACCTGGTGGCGTTCAGCAATGCTTCGCGTACGCGCTGCTGCGTAAGGTCGGACTCTAATGATTGTCGCGGTGCCCGAAGACCGCTGACTGCCCTGGCAACCACGGGTCTTTGGTGTCTGACCGAAACTTTGTCAGCTCGGCGCGCATGCGTTCCAGCACCGCACGGTGCGCGGGATCGGCGGCGAGGTTGTGTACTTCTGCGGGATCCTTCCTGAGATCGTAGAGCTCTTCGGGCGGGCGATGCAGAAACGCCTGCGTGGTGCGCGCGCCGAGTCCGACTGCCGGCCGCGCTTCGATCGCGCGCCAGGTCGGCGAGGATGCGATGTCGCCTGCGATCGGAAACTCCAACGGCGCGGCGAGATTGACGATGTACTCGTACTCGCGCGTGCGCAGCGCCCGCATCGGGTAGTACTGCTGGATCTCATGAAAGTTGTGGGACGCGAACACGCGATCCCACCCCGGCGGATCTGACTGTTCCAGGATCGGCAGGATCGATCTGCCCGGGAGCGGCTGCGTCCTCGACACTCGAGTCCAATCCAGGATCGTCGGCACGATGTCGATCCAGCTGACCATCGCGTCGTTGCGAACGCCGCGCTTACCCTGCGTGGGCGATGAGACGATCAGCGGCAGATGAATGCCTTCATCGTAGAGCGTGGTCTTGGCCCCGGGGAAAGCGCGACCATTGTCGCTCAGATAGATCACGAGCGTGTCGGAGCTGTGTCCGGTCTCTCGCAGGGCTTCCAGCAACATCCCGACTGCGCTGTCGAGCCGACTGACCGACTCGTAGTAGTCCGCCAGGTCACGGCGTACTTCAGGCAGATCCGGCAGGTGCGCAGGCACGACGACTTTGGCCGGATCGTAAGTCGCGGGCGTTACTCCAGGCCATGTGCGCGTGTTGCCGAAATTCTGTTCCGCGCGATGCGGGTCGCTGAAGCCAACGATCAATAGAAAGGGCCGGTCGGCGCTCTTGGCCATGAACTTGCGCGCCTCGCCGGCCATGAAGGCCACGTCGCGAATGCCCGGCCGCTCCGGTGCCAGCTCCTCATCGAAAGGCAGCGCATCGTCCGGAAGAATGTGTTTCTTGCCGACGAGTGCCGTGCGGTAGCCGGCGGCTTGCAGAATCTGCGGCAGCGTGCGTACCGACGGCAGCAGGTGCTGGTTGTGCACATCGTGCGCCAACCCGTACATGCCATTCGAATGCGAGTACAGGCCCGTATAGATGACGGAGCGACTCGGGCTGCACGAAGACACGGTCGCGAATGCTTCAGTGAAGAGCGTGCCGCGAGCAGCAAGCTGATCGAGATTCGGCGTGCGCAGAACACTGTTGCCATAAACGCCGAGGTCCAGGCCCTGGTCGTCCGCAATGACCAAAAGTACATTCCGCGTGTCTGCAAACGCCGCGGAAGAAATCAGCACCAGCAGCCAGAGCGCGCGAATCATGCGATTGATGGTACGCGGCGTTCACGGCTTTTTCACGACGCGGTTGCCGCCACGTTCACGGCGTCACAGCAAACTGTCATCAGTGCCCAATACCTTTAAGACTGGAGAGAGCTGATGAAGACGTTTGCTATCGCTGTTGCCACCCTGCTGACCGGCTGCATGGCCGCCACTGCGCAGGCCACTGTTACCGCCAAGAGCGTGCAGCAGCAGGTCGTGCGCTATGGCGACCTGAATCTCGCGAGCCAGGCTGACTCGCAGATCCTGCTCGGCCGCATCAAGGCTGCTGCCCGCAATGTTTGCGGTCTGCGCAATGCCATGCTGCTGCCCATCGAGATCCAGTGGCGTCGGCAGGCGTGCGCCGACGACGCCACGGCACGTGCCCTTGCCGAAGTGGATGCGGCCGCGGCGCTGAAGCGCCAGGGCGAAGTGGTGGTTCTCAACGCGTTCGAATAACGCCTGTGCTACCGTGAGGCCCCATGTATCGGTGGGGCCTCGCGGTACTGGTCGCTCTCAGCTGCTCGGCAGTCGCCAAAGAGCAGTCATACAGTCCACCCCGCCTCGACAGTGGCCAGCCCGACATGCAAGGCGTGTGGGTGGCATCGAACGGAACGCCGCTGCAACGTCCCGCCGGCTTTTCCACGCTGGTGATCGACGAGGCGCAGGCAACGAAGTTGCTGGCATCCGTGACCGCGCGCTTCGAAGACCGCAATACCCCCACGGAGCCGACCGAGTACTTCGATCCCCATGGCATCGAGCGCGTTCGCGGCCAGCTGCGCAGCTCGATCATCGTCGATCCGCCCGACGGGTTGATTCCCGGCAACGATCTCTTCAAGCAGCAGGTCGCGCGCGCACGAGCGGGTGTACTCACTGCGATGGATGGCCCGGAACAACGTCCCGCACCGGAGCGATGCCTGGCCTCGCAGACGACGCAGCCGCCGATTCTCGCGATCCGGACCGGCGTCAATCTGCATCAGATCGTGCAGACCGCGGACGCTTTCGTCTTCGTGTCGGAGTTCGTCGGCGCGGCCCGCATCGTTCGGCTCAATTCGCAGCCCGCACCGGCCGCGATCACTTCGTGGCTCGGCGATTCGATCGGCCGCTGGGAAGGCGACGAACTCGTCGTCGAGACGCGCGGCTTCACGCCCAGCGATCATCTTCGCGTCGGCACCAGCGGTGATTTTCTCGTGACGCCGCGAACCGTGGTCACGGAGCGGTTCGCCCGTGTCGCTCCCGACACCATCGACTACACGTTCACGGTCGAAGACCCCACCTACTACACGCAGCCGTGGACCGGGGAGTCCCACTTCCTGCGCCGTGACGAGCCGCTGCTCGAGTTCGCGTGTCATGAGGCAAACTACTCCCTCGTGCATATCCTCGAAGGCGCCCGCGAGCGAGAACGGCAGTGACCAACCTCAACAGCGGATCGGCTCAAGAGCAAAGCGCGCTGTTCGTGTCGCTGTACGACGAGCTGCGACGCATCGCGCGACGTGAGATCAGACGCAACTCCGGCGGAGTCGCACTCAGCGCCACGACGCTGCTGCACGAAGCGTATTTCAAGATGAAGGAACGCTCGGACGCCGCATTTCCGGATGAGCCGCACTTTCTCGCCTATGCCTCGCGAGCGATGCGCACGCTCGTGATCGACTATGCCCGCAGCCGACAGGCGGAGAAGCGTGGCGGTGCCTTCCACATCACGCGTCTGCCGACCGAAGTGCCCGAGCAGCAGACCGAGGCAGCCGATCTCGAACGCCTCGGCGCAGCGATCGACAAGCTGGCGGAACACGACACCGCGCTGGCGCAGCTCGTGGATCTGAAGTTCTTCTGCGGCTACTCGCTCATCGAGATCGCGTCCATGCGCGGCATCTCCGAGCGGACCGCACAGCGAGACTGGGACAAGGCGCGCGTGCTGCTCAAGCAGGCGCTCGAAGACGGCAACCTCCTCCCGGGCTGACTTTGGTCCGGTGGCTCATGCCCTTTCGGGCTGAGCCGGCCTGTTTCTGGCGGCTTTTCTCTCGACCCTCCGTTCTCTCCGGCCAAGCGCGTCTTGCGCTGACGATTCAAACAACCACCAATGGAGAACGAGATGAAGACTTTGGCCCCAGTCTTTTCACCGTTGCTGTTCGGCGCTTTAGCCGCGACTGCACACGCCACGACCACGGTTACCGACGACGTGCCGTTCGAAGTCGTGAGCTACGCCGACCTGAACCTGGCGAATGAAGCCGACGCCGCCATCCTGCTCCAGCGCGTCACCGCTGCTGCTCACCGCGTTTGCAGCCGCGACGTGGAGTTGCTGCCGCTGGATCTCCAGCACCCGGTCCAGCGCTGCGCCAAAGCCGCGACCGCTCGTGCCATGGCTGACGTCGAGTCCCGCTCGACGCTCGTCGCTTACGTGCGCCGCTAATCGCGCGCCCACCACTACTCAATCAGGAGAATTGTCATGTTGAAACTGCCAAAGCTGGCGGGTGCGGTCGCGTGCGCGACGCTGGGGTTCTCGGCGCTCGTGCAGGCTGATGCTGTCACCGACTGGAATGCAATTACGATGGACGCCGTCACCGCTGCACGGCCTGGCCCGCAGGGCATGCTCGATGTGGCGCTGGTCCACATCGCCGTGCACGACGCGGTTCAAGCGATCGAGCAGCGCTACGAGCCGTATCACTTCGAGATGCAGGATGCGAAGGGTTCGCGCTCGGCGGCGACGGCTGCTGCTGCTCACGGCGTGCTCGTTGCGATCTACCCGACGCAACTGACCACGCTGGACACTGCCTACTACAACTACCTCGCCGCCAACGGACTGAATGGCGATCCGGGCCTGGTCGTCGGCGAAAAGGCCGCGGCCAGCATCGTGCCGCTGCGTCGCGCCACGCCGAATCCGGCGCCGCCGCCGTTCGTGGGTTCGACTGAAGTGGGCACCTGGCGGCCGACGGATTCGTTCATCGGCACGCCGCCCGCACCGGCGCCGTTCTCGCCGATGGTGACACCGTGGCTCGCCGAGACGACTCCGTTCACGCTCACCAGCCCGCGGCGTTTTCGCGCACCCCCGCCGCCCGCGTTGACGAGCAAGCTCTACACGCAGGACTACGCCGAAGTGATGGCGCTCGGCGCCTTCAATAGCACGATGCGTACGGCGGAGCAGACGGACCTCGCGTACTTCTACAACGACAACTTCTTCACGCAATGGAATCGAGTGCTGAGAGGTGTCGCGCAACAGCGAGTCCACCGGATCGGCGACAGCGCTCGCCTGTTCGCCCTGGCGAACATGGCCGGCGCCGATGCGCTGATCACCTGCTGGGACAGCAAGAAGACATACGTGTTCTGGCGTCCGCTGACGGCGATTCGCGAAGCCGCGAGCGACGGCAACCGGCTCACGTTTCCCGACCCGACCTGGCAGCCGCTGGTGAACACGCCGAACTATCCGGACTACACCTCGGGTGCGAACAGCCTGGTGGCTGCGATGACTCGCACGATGGAGATGTTCTTCGGATCGGATCGCGGTCCGCTGGAAGTCACGAGCCTGCATCCGCTGGCGGTAAAGAAGACGCGCACCTACGCGCGGTTCTCGGACGCCGCTGACGATGTCGTCGAGGCCCGCATCTACCTCGGCATTCACTTCCGCTTCGCCGACGTCACTGCGCGTAAGCAAGGCACGAAGGTGGCCGAGCACGCGTTCGAGCACTTCCTGCTACCGAACGATCGCTGGAACCGCTGGGAGCACTGACCGGGAGGGAGCCTGAAAGCTGGGCCCGGCCTACAACCCCGTGTAGGCCGGGCTTCAGCCCAAAGTGGGTTATGCCCTTTCGGGTTGAGCCGTACGCTTGTGTCGGTTTTTTCGGCGTCGCTACGTTTTCCACTTGAGAGACATCACCCATCGGAGAAGCGAGAGATGAAGACTCGTACCCTGGTCCTTGCTGCATTACTGGTCGGCTGCCTGGCCAGCACCGCACAGGCCACCGTCGTTGCCAAGAATGCGCCCTACGAAGTCGTGAGCTACGCCGACCTCAACATCGCGAATGCGGCCGATGCCGCGATCCTGCAGGAGCGCGTCGAGGCCGCTGCTCGCCGTGTCTGCGTGCGCAGCGGAGTCATGCTCAGATTGGATTTCTATAACCCGCTGCAGCAGTGCGTGCACTTCGCGACCGATCGCGCCATGGAGGACGTCAAGTCACGTGGCACGAGCTCTGCGGTCGTGCGCCTGTAATCGGACAACGCGCGGTCGGGCTTCAGCCCGACTTCGCATCCATCGCACACCTGAAGCCCACGTCGTCCGTGCGATTCTCCGGCGACGCCTGGTAGCGCCGCGATCCGCCGAGCCGCTCCGCCGGCTCGTGCCAGCCGCTGCCGCGAATCACTTTCTTCTCACCCGTCGGCGGCCCTTTCGGATTGCGCACGTCGTCGACCGCAAAGCTCTCGGTGAACCAGTCGCTGACCCACTCCGAGACGTTGCCTTCGAGATCGTAGACACCTTCGCGACTGCGACCGGCTTCGAGCGAGCCGACGCGCTCCAATCCACCCTCGTACGCATACTCCGCCTTGCGTGAGTAGGCCGCACGCCCGGCGCCAGGGTCTTCGTTGCCCCATGGATACTTGCGCTGATCGCCATCACGCGCTGCTCTTTCCCACTCCGCTTCGGTGGGAAGACGTCGGCCGGCCCAGCGGCAGTAGGCATCGGCGTCGTTCCACGACACGCCGACAACGGGAAGCTCGCCGCTCTTTTTGAGGTCGATGCGCTCCCATTCGTCCGGCGGCGCGAGCGAGCCGTTCGCCTCCAGGAATTTCGCGTAGCGTGCTGTCGTCACCTCGTACGCATCCATATAGAAGGGACTGACGAACACCTGGCGCATCGGAAAGAACTCGTCGTCGCCCATCGTGAACGTGCCGCCTTCGATGTGCACCAGCGGCACACCGTCCTTCGCGGACATCGTTGCGCGCTGCACTAGCCAGTAAGCAGCGATCGCTGCCGGGACCAGGATGGCGACGGCCACGATCGCGAGCTTTCGCGTGCGCTTGCGCTTGCGATCGCGCGCGAGCTGATAGACCGCATCCGAAACGCTCGCCGTGACATTGCCGACAGGCTCGAGCCAGGTCACGGACCGCAGATAGGCGGGAATATCCTTGCGCGGAACCTGGTCGAGCATGACTGGCAGCACGCGGCCATCGGCGTTGGGCCACATGCGCTCCGCAACGGCCAGCTCGCTCAGCGTGTAGCTGCCGGCATCGACGGTATGGGGCGTCAGAAAGCAGATGAACAGGTTAGTGCGCTCGATGGCGCTGCGAATCCTCGAGTCGTAGCTTTCGCCCGGCTTCAGATCTTCGCGGTCGTAGAAGATGTCGTGCCCCTGCTCCGCCAGGGCAAAACGGATTGGCTCGATGCGTTCACGGTCCTCGGACGCGTAGCTGAGGAATATTCGCATTGGGCGGCAGCGTAGCGTGATAACTTGAGATTACAAGATGACCCGAATGGGCGGCAGCGGGGGTAGATGCGGATATGGCTGAGACAGCGGGGATGTCGCGTGCGCGTTCGCAACGTATCCAGGAACTGTTCGAGGAGGCACGCGCGCTCAACGCGGGACAGCTGAATGGCTGGCTGCACGAGCGCTGCGGCGAGGATCTGGCGCTCGCAGACGAGGTTCTCAGCCTGCTCGCCGGGGCGACCAGCGGCAGTGCCGCACTCGGGGACAGCATAGATCGCGCAGTCGCAGGCAGCTGGGCCGACGTCCAGGACGTGCCGCCCGGTCGCCTCATCGGACGCTACCGCGTCGTGCGCATGCTGGGCCGTGGCGGCATGGGCGCGGTCTACCTGGCCGAGCGCGCCGACGAGCAGTTTCAGCAGCAGGTCGCGGTCAAGCTCATCGGCGGTCTGGTGCCGGCCAGTGCGCTGGCACGCCGCTTTCGCGCCGAGCGGCAGATCCTCGCCAACCTGAATCACCCTAACATTGCCCGACTGCTCGACGGCGGCGCGGGCGAGGACGGCGTGCCGTATCTCGCGATGGAGTACATCGACGGCATCCGTCTCGATCACTATTGCGACGAGCACCGGCTCGACGTCCGCAAGCGCCTCCACCTCTTCCAGCAGGTCTGCGCGGCCGTCCAGTACGCGCACCAGAATCTCGTCGTTCATCGGGACATCAAGCCGTCCAACATCCTGGTCACCGCCGAAGGCAACCCCAAGCTGCTCGACTTCGGCATCGCCAAGCTGCTCGACAGTGAGCGGACCACCAGCCAGGTCGACGCCCTGACGCGAATCCACGAGCGGGTCTGGACACCCGGTTACGCAAGTCCCGAACAGATGCGCGGCGAGCGCATCGGCACGGTTTCGGATGTGTACTCGCTCGGCGTGCTGCTCTACTACCTGCTGACGGGCATTCATCCTTATCCGCTGACTGGCTGCAAACCGGAAGAGTTCTTACATCTTGTCGAGACAGTGGATCCGCAGCGGCCCAGCGCGGCAGTCGACAAGTCATTGCAGTCTTCGCGCACGATCGCACGCACGCTTGCTGGCGATCTCGACAACATCGTCCTGCGCGCAATGCATCGCGAGCCGGAGCGTCGCTATCCGTCGGCTGCCGCTCTCGCGGAGGATGTCGAGCGCTATCTCGAAGATCGTCCGGTTGAAGCGCGTCCCGACGCCTGGACTTACCGCATCGGCAAGTTCGCGCGGCGCAATGCGGGGTCGCTGGCCGCGACGTCCGTCGTGCTGGTTTCGCTCGTGGCCCTCGTGACCTTCTACACGGCGCGCCTGACGGCTGAGCGCGATGTCGCGGAGCGCGAGCGCGCCACATCGGCGTCCGTATCGCAGTTCATGCGCGAAGTGTTTCGCGTGGCCGATCCCAGTTCGGCACGCGGCAACTCCGTCACGGTCCGCGAAGTGCTGGACGCCGCGGTGAAACGCATCGACACGGACCTGCATGCGGAGCCGCGGCTGCGAACACAACTCCTGATGTCGATGGGACAGGCTTACAACGGGCTGGGCCTGTGGGACCAGGCTCGTCAGTTGCTGGAACGAGTGGTCGAGCAGGAGCGCAAGACCTCCGGCAATTCACACATCGAGCTGGCAGAAGCACTCACCGCGCTCGCCACCGCGAACCACAACGCGAACCGCTTCGACGTCGACCTCGAGCAGTACCGCGAAGCGCTGCAGATCCGGGAAACGCTCGGTCGGATGCAGAATGCGGACGGCGCGGTTCTGCTCAACGCGATCGCCGGGACACTGCGAGCCCAGCAGCACTTCGATGAGTCGCTCGATTACGCCGGACGCGCCGAAGCGATCGCCCGCTCCCTCGACCCGGCGCAGCCCCGAGTGCTGGGCGAGGTATTGCAGGGCTATGCCATGACGTATCTGTTGATCGGCGAACACGTGCGCGCCGAGCAGCTCGCTCGCAACTCGCTGGCATTGCTGCACGATGCAGTCAACGACGACTACGACGCCTACGCGACGTCCATCTACGCGCTGGCGGAATCGCTGCGACGACAGTACAAGCTGGATGAATCCGTCCAGCTGCAGCGCGAGTTGCTTCAGGTGCAGATCGATCGCCTCGGCGCGGATGCAACGCTCGTCGCTCGCACCTGGAACAACATGGCGCATGTCCTGCGCGCCAGCGGCAAATATCAGGAATCGCAGAGCGCACTGTTGCGCTCGATCGAGATCTACAACAAGAGCCCGGGCGACAACACTTTCGATCTCGCGGTCTCCTATCACAACCTCGGCGGCCTGGAGAACGAAGCAGGACAGTACAAGGAGGCACTGCAGTCGCTGCAGCGCGCGCTGGAGTTGAAACAGCAGCTCAACGGGCCGCACAGCGCGCAACTCGTCAGCACACTGCTGGAGATGAGCGCAGCGCGTCGTGAGATGCATGATCTGCAGAGCGCGTCAGCGACCTTCGCTCAGGCGCAGTTGCTCGCTCGCGAGACGATTCCGCCGACCGACAAGCGCAACGCGCAGGTCTCGCTGGAGGAGGCACGCCTGGCGCTCGCTCGCAAAGATCCAGCGATGGCCGTCACTGCGGCGCGTTCGGCTCTGGCGCGGATCGATGAGCAGGACCCAGGGCGCATGGCGACGATTCAGTGCGTGCTGGCGGAAGCGCTAGCGGCTACCGGCAATGTGAGTGAAGCCCGCGAACTGCTGACGAAGGCGCTCGAGACGCGTCGGCGAATCATGCCGGCCGGCCATCCGATGATTGCGGATGCCGAGCGCCAGCTGCGCGGACTGTCCGGCTGAACCCTACGTGAAGTACAGCGTCACCAGAAAGATCAGGAACCGATAGCCCGGCACAGCCGCGGCGATGACCACCGCGAGCACGGCGACTTCGAGCACTCGAACCCAGCCCTTGGGCTCGTAAACGACTCGCGTCGCGACGTACAAGTACGTTGCGATCACCGCGATCAAGACGGCGAACAGTCCCCAATCCACGAGCGGCGCGCGCAGCCCGGCTCCGCCAAGCGCCGTGAGCAGCGCCGTGAACAGCAGCAGCACGCACGAGCACAACAGCAGAAATGACAGCAGGTGGAGCGCGAAGACCAGGTGCGTGACGAACGGCCGGTGACTGCCGGCGAAAATCGGGATGAACAGCAGCGTGAACGGCAGGACCAGCAGAATCACCAGCGACTTGGCATAGACGTCGACGGCGTGGTCGAAGACCGGCGCATAGGCAGCGAGTGTCAGATGCTCGGCCTGCAGCTTGTGCTCCACCAGCGTTCGAGCGAACGGACTCCAATCCTGGTCAAACATATGCGAGTGCAGCGACGTGGAGAAAACCGCCGAGCCGCTGAACGACTGCACCGCGAAGAAGATGACGTTGACGATCAGGAATAACTGGAACGGCCCGATATAGGGCTTGCGCGGGCCGTCCACGTACGCTGCCGTGATGGCGCCCGGGCGCGTCATCAGCACGCGCAGCGAGCGCAACAGACGACTGTCCACGCTGGTGATGTTCTGAAACACCTGAGTCATCAGACCCAGGAAAGTCAGGTCCTTGGACTCCACGACTTTCTCGCCGCAGCCTGGGCAGTGTCGCGTATTCACGCTGATGCCGCACGTGGCGCAGCGCCACTGACGGGTGGCGGATTCTGTGGATTCGGCTGGCGACATGCGGCAACAATACTCCCACATGACAGCAGACTCCGACAAAGACCTCGGCATGGACCGGCCGATCACGCGGCGGGACTTCCTCCAAGGTGCGGCGATCAGTGTGAGCGGGACACTGATGGGCGGACTTGCGCCGGAGTTGGTCGCGGCCGCTGCCGAGATCCCGGAACAGGATCGAACCGGTTACTACCCGCCGACGCGGCTCGGCCTGCGCGGCAGTCATCCGCGCTCCTTCGAAGCAGCCCACGCACTGCGCGATTCGCGGTCACTGCAAGGCTCCATCGCCGACAGTGGCGAATCGTTCGACCTCATCGTCGTGGGCGCCGGCATCAGCGGCCTGGCTGCCGCACACTTCTTCCGCGCCCAATCACCTCGCGGTCGCGTGCTCGTACTCGACAATCACGACGACTTCGGCGGTCACGCCAAGCGCAACGAGTTCCACGTCAACGGTCGCATGCATCTCCTGAACGGCGGCACGCTGATGATCGAAAGCCCGCGACCGTACGGCAAGGTCGCTGCCGATCTCATGCGCACGCTCGGTATCGATGCCAAGGCGCTCAACGACGCGTGTACCAAGGAGACGTTCTACGAATCGCTCGGCCTGCATCAGGGCGTGTTCTTCGATCGCGAGACGTTCGGCGTCGACCGACTCGTCGTGCGCAAAGGCGAAAGCCGCGAAGACACGGCCGCCTATCTCGCCCAGACGCCGCTCACCGGGAAGGTACGCAGGGACATCCTCCGGATCGAGCACGGCGATGAGGACTACCTGCCTGGTCTGACGTCAGCGCAAAAGAAGGACCGTCTGTCCCGCGTCTCGTACGAGCACTACCTGCTGAAGATCGCGAGAGCCGATCCCGGCGTGCTGCCCTACTACCTGCACGTCACCGACGGTTGGTGGGGTTGCGGCATCGATGCCGTTTCCGCGCTCGACTGTTGGGGCACATGGTTCCCAGGATTCCAAGGCCTCAGGCTGGACTCCGGCGAAGCGCCACGCATGGGATTCACGCCCGCGGGCTTCGCTGCGACCGGTGGCTCCGACACCTTTCATTATCCTGACGGCAACGCGTCGATCGCGCGGCTATTGGTTCGCTCGCTGATCCCTACTGCCCTGCCCGGCCGTGACGCGCGAG